>JBOEGV010000016.1:0-66267 GCA_050633605.1 Neptuniibacter sp.
TTGATGAAGATTATATCGATGCCGTGCGTGAAACACTGCCCGAGCTACCAGACGCACGTAAAGCCCGTTTCATTGAGGAATACAAACTCAGTGAGTACGACGCTACGGTACTCTCAAGTGACCATAATATGGCTGCTTATTTTGAAACCGTCTCCAAAGCGGCCAAAGACGCCAAACTTGCAGCCAACTGGGTGATGGGCGAGCTGTCAAAAATGCTCAATCAAAACGATACAAGCATAACGGACAGCCCTGTTTCAGCTGAACAGCTAGGCGGCCTCTTAGCACGCATTAAAGACAACACCATCTCTGGCAAAATCGCCAAGCAGGTGTTTGAAGCTATGTGGAATGAAGGCGGTAGTGCCGACGAAATCATTGAAGCCAAAGGCCTGAAACAGGTGACGGACAGCGGCGCAATCGAGAAGATTGTCGACGAAGTAATCGCCAACAACGGCCCTCAGGTAGAGCAGTACATCAACGCAGAACCAGACAAACGCGGAAAAATGATCGGATTCTTTATGGGTCAGGTTATGAAAGCGTCTCAGGGTAAAGCCAACCCGGGTCAGGTTCAGGGGGTTCTTAAACAGAAGCTGGATGCTTTAGTTTAATTCTGCCCAACTAAAAAAGCCGCTTTGTACAAAGCGGTTTTTTTCTTATTACGGTGTATCTAAACAGGCTGACAAGTCACACGCCAAGAGAAGCCGCTAACAAACCGATAAGCCCGCCAAAGACGCCTCCCCAGACCACTAACCAGCCCAGGTGTTCGCGAATCATTTTCTGAATGATCTCTTTCACCAATTGCGGTGTCAGTTCATCCAGTCTTTGCTGGACTACAACTTCAACTTTCTCCTGCATTTCAGCCAGAACATCAGGCTGCTCCAGCTCCTCCTTCAGAAGCGCGACAAATGCTTCATCACGGGTTATATCTTCAATAGAGGTTTTAATATTGGCAACGAAAGGTTCACGCAGGGGTTCCAGCACTTCCACGCCGCCAATGATGGCCAGCATGCCACCAAGCTTTGAGGACTGGATAACATCAATAAGAGAATCAAATGTCGGCGCGAAATCAACCTTTTCAATTACCGGAGCCAAATGCAGATCAGGCTGCTGACCATTTTCTGCACTCAGGAAGCGCTCGATATTTTCCTCAGTAAAAAACTGCTCCATCATCAAGGTCTTAATGCCCAGCTTGAAATCCTCAAACCTTGCAGGAATAACACCGGAACCATAGAGACCAGGAACTCGCTCAAACAGCATATGTATCGCAAGCCAGTTTGTTATAGCTCCTGATAAAGCAAACAGTCCAATTGTAAGTAAAATATGATCATCAGCAACCAGACCAGCGGACAACACCAGCAACGCGGCAAAGTTTGTTAAGGCACTCTTATGCATAACTTTTTCCTAAAAACTAACTGTGCTCATCTTATATTTTGATGACCAAGTTATAAAGCCAATACGAGTACCAGACATAAGAATGAGCGCTGTAAATTCTACACAGCCTCTTTCAGGCTATTCGGCTCCTTAAACAGGATGCGCTCAGCAGCATTTTTAAGATATATATGATTTTGAGCATAAATATCCTGACAAACCTTCTGCCTGAGTTCATTTGAATCAGCAGCAAGCGCCTCTCTGCGTTTAATAACGATGCATTCACCAGAATTTACGGCATCTTCTGCCCGGATAAAGAAAGAGGAAACAATTGACTCTTCATCCATTTGATCACAATCAACTTTTGCAGAAAGCAGTAAAATTTCATCGCCCTCATTGCAGTAATAATGTTTTTCAGCAAATTTATAGAAAAAATCTGCAAGCACCTGCGTAAAGCTAATTGCCAGATTATTTTTCCTGAAAGGTTCAGGGAAATATAAATCATCAGATCCTTTCGGAATCACTCCCAGAGCGAAGCACTCCACCAAAACCCCGGAAACACCATGAACATCCCGGGCATAACCTTCATCAATATCCGTAACCACATCTACATCAATCATTTCAGACCCCCTCTGAGTCACACTCAGATAATATGATTAATATTTATACACATAATTGTGCACCGCACAATAGATCTGACATATTTTTTATATTCGTAAATACTTGGGGTTTTCAAAAGGCATGTTTGAATCTGTTTTATTGCATTTTAATTGTGCCGCTTAAGCGCTTCATATATATTCGATAAACCTTAATAAACAGATGTTTAAATAAGGTATTATCCGAATAAACCATACAAAAAAAACGGCTATTAAAATAATAAAAACACATCACATGCTGTATTCAAGGAGAGGGCCAAATGTTATTGGGCACCCTAAAAATTTCTACCCGAGTTTATATTCTCGCTTTAATTAACCTGATATTGATCTCTCTCGTAGGTGGCTTTGCCATCCTGCAGATGAAGAAAATCGGTAATGAACTGATCGATATTGCCGAAGAAAACTTACCTGTATCACAAGCATTATCTCTGGTTGCACAACACCAGTTAGAACAGGCTGTTTTATTTGAGCGAGGTCTGGCCTTATCGATTGCGCAAAAGTACGGTGAAGATAAGCAGGATGAAATAACAAAAACCAGTGCAGACTTCCATACGTTAGCGGAAAAGGTCGATAAAGAATTCAAAGAGCTGGAGAAAGAACTTGAACATGCGATCACCCACTCTCACAGCGAAGAAGGCCGCAAAGAATCAGCCTTGATTCTTGAAAACATTCTGATTATTGATCAACACCATTCAGAATACGATAAAGAAGCCTTCGCTTTTTTTGATCAGGTATTAGCTAATCGGGCATCTGTCGCTGTTTCCTCCGTAGAACATATTATTAACCTGGAAGACCAACTTGATCATGAACTGGTGTCAGCCCTGGCTGAAGTCCAACAATTCACCCTTGATTCCACTCTTAAAGCTGAACAAGATGAATTAGAAGCACAGAAATACATTACTGTTCTATTTGTCATAACGTTCATTCTGGGCATTATAATACCTGCCATCATCTCTAAATCGATCTCAGCACCCATCGTTGCCATGGGCGCCAGACTTAAAGAATTAGCCGTAGGCGACAGTGATTTAACCGCTCGGCTTCCCGTGATTGGTAACAATGAAGCTTCGGAGGCAGCATCCTCATTTAATAAGCTGATGGACAAGCTGACCAAGCTGGTTGATTCAATTCGAACAACATCACAAGAAACAGTCAGCCAATCTGAAAACAGCATCATGCTGATGGAAACGACTCGAGATCAGATTGTGCAGCAAAAGCGTCAAACTAACCTTGTTACAGATTCAATGAATGAATTGTCAGGCGCAGCTTCTGAAATAGCGCAATCAATAGAGCATGCAGCAAACCTGGGTAAGGAAGTTCTGGGTCAGGTTCATAAAGGTACAAATACTGCGACGGACAACCGCAATGTAATTAAGCAACTCAGTGGCAATGTAGAAAATGCATCGACACAGTTGACTTCACTGGTAAATGAAACTGAAAAAATCAGCTCAGTTCTCAGTGATATCCGTGGTATTGCCGAACAAACAAATCTATTAGCACTTAATGCCGCAATTGAAGCTGCCCGCGCAGGGGAATCCGGTCGCGGTTTTGCAGTTGTTGCAGACGAGGTACGTTCCCTTTCACAACGCACACAATCTTCCACTGAAGATATTCAGGCGTTGCTTGAAAAACTGCAATCAGTCACGACTGGCGCAGTCTCAGTCATGCAAAAAGGCCAGGAGAACGCGGTACTTTGTATAGAGCAATCAGAACTCACCTCATCAGAATTAGATTCGGCCCAAAAGGCAGTAGAAGAAATGTCGGCCCTAAACTCTCAAATTGCGGCAGCTGCTGAGGAACAAACAGTCACAATACATGAGATTTCTACCAACCTCACAAGCATTTCCGATTACGCAAACAGCACTGAAGGCAGTGCTAATCAAACCGCTGAAATAAGTATTCAGATGAGCAATCAGTTAAAACAGCTTGATGCAATGGTATCCGGCCTCAAGACTTAAGCCGGTGTGGATGCGGGCAGTGTTTCGAATATAACCTGCCCGCTCCTGTTTTTTATGCAATGGCTGCTACAATGAAGCTCCTTCCGTAAAATAAAAAACACTATGAACAAAGATGATGCGCGCATCTACTGTTTGTCACAGCCTGAGGCTGAGATCACACATTCGTTTGGTCCAGAAGTTGATGTTTTTAAAATCAAAAACAAAATGTTCGCTCTTCTGGCAACCGGCAATGAAAAAGGTTCTGAGCTGGGTGAACAGTATGCAGGGTGTTCCTTTCTCAATTTGAAGTGTGACCCTGATGAAGCATTCATGCTCAGAGATATATTTTCAGAAGTTCTTCCCGCCTACCATATGTCAAAAACACACTGGATTAGTGTTGTGTTAATTGATTCTATACCTGACAATGAAATCAAGAGGCTGATCGACCGTTCATACAGTCTGGTACTGAAAGGTTTAAAGAGATCTGAGAGGCGTTTATTAGAACTAAGCTATCCTCCAGAACAACTCTATAAATGATCCTCTAATTTAATAGCTACTGTTGAGTATTAAGGTCTATTTGAAGGACAAGAATCCAAAAGATAATTAAAGTACCAAAGATACAAATAATTCCTTAAGGAAAAGGGGTTGTGGCCGTTAGACTTAAAATTGCAATTAGCACAATCACTTTAATCCAGTGATTAAAGTGATTAAATTTTTTTCATGATCGAATCATTTTTTTCCACTAGACTTATAACAATTTTTAATCATCTCTAAGCATGGAAGCCAGAGGTACAAAGACATGAAAACACTTGGTATTAGTTGTATTGCAGTCATTTTTTCGATTTCATTTTTTATGAAGTCCTATGACTATCTGGCGGGAGCTTTTGGCCCGGAAGATTCAGAACTCGCAATGTCACAAGCCCAGCAAGAAGCAATCCTCAAGGGTGCAGACCCAACTGACATTCTGACGGCAACAGCTGCCGGTCATGAAAGCGCTTCCAATACCCAAGAACCCTGTCGTTTTGGTAGCATCATTGGCGACAAGCAAGCCCATAAGCACAACGATGCTTTTTATGTTTCGTTTACTGAAGGGGATACCACCTATATTCAAGTTTCACCTCTTATCCCGATTTATCTTAAGCAAGCAAAAATGCAATCAGTCTCGGCAGATGTCATCACTCCAGACGAAGATATTCGCAATCAATTAAGTGAATTATTTTCTCAACGGGACAACTGCATAACTGCTGACCTGTATTTGCAAACGATCCACCTCCCTCAAGAAAGTGATAAAACCTGACGACAGGATGCAGGCAAGCAATTTATCCTTATAATAGGCTGATTATTTGACTCAGTGACAGGTGTATAATGCTTTATGTCCTTCCAGAAACCACTGGTGATATTATTGTTCTGCAGGCTAATGGAACTCTGACATCAGCGGACTATACCGAAACCTTTCTACCTCTGTTTGAACATGTGAACAACACTCACCCTGAAGTACGACTTCTAATTACCTTTGCTCCTGATTTCGAAGGCTTTGAAGCAGGTGCGTTATGGGAAGATGCAAAGTTCGGTGCAAAACACGCCAATGATTTCCACCGGGTAGCCATTGTCGGCGATGCTAAGTGGACCGATTGGATGAGTAAAGTTGCTAACCTTCTTATGCAAGGAGAAGTGCGTCACTATAAGATGACACAGCTGCTTGAAGCCCTGCGTTGGATCAATGATGAAGGGGAAGATGATGAAGACAACAGGCTTTACCCCTTCAATAACTAATATTTAATCCAACCTATAGAAAAATATAGGTTTTTCCTCCCAAACTTCAGATTCTAAACTATGCTTATATAAAAAAATAAGCGAGTTAAAAGTAGATGAAGAACCCCCTACCTCTGTTAAGGGCCGTTAATCTCATAAACGGCCTTTTCATCACCTTTTTAGCTTCTTTTATCTGGGTTCCAGCTACAATTGCTGGTGAACCAAACACATCACAGATTCAGCTTATAGAAAAAATGAGACAGGGTGGATTGGTGATCTTTATGCGCCATGCATCAACAAAAAAAAATCAAATTGATGCCCGCCCTATAGACTTAAAAGACTGTGAGAAACAGAGGAATTTATCAGATACAGGTCGTAACGAAGCTCTTCTTGTCGGCCAGTCTTTTGCAAAGCATTCCATACCCGCATCAGAAGTAATATCCAGTCCTTTTTGTCGCTGTAAAGACACCGCTCAGCTCGCTTTCCAAAGTTTCAAAATAGATAACAACTTATTTTATTCCATTGGTCTGCCGCCGGAAGAACGTAAGACAAAAACAGCCGCTCTAGCAGGCATGCTTTCAACGATTCCAGTGACTGGCAATAGAATTATTATTTCTCATACCAGCAACCTTAAAGAAGCAACGGGGGTATGGCCTAAGGTTGAGGGAGCTATTTATGTATTTAACCCCTCGAATAATCAACCGCCTGAATTCTTAGGATCAATAAAACCCTCAGACTGGAAGAGTCTGGAATTACCTCTATGAACTTTTTAAAAAATGCCAGTCTTAAAAGGCGCTTACAATTTTTTCCTGCATCTCTCATCGCAGCAAGCAGCCTACTTATTGGTCTTCTTATTTATGTCATATTCAATTACAGCAGTCTGTTGGATCATCTTCATCACAAAGATATGCGTGTACTTACAAAGATTTCGAACATTTCTTTCGAATTCGAACAGACACACTCTAAAATTCTGACACTTTTTGATTCATCCAGTACCACCCCAGAACTCGCTTATCCGGAAGTGACCATACATCTGGATAAGATCTATTCCCTTAAAAGCCAACTAGAAGGGATTTCTGAGGATGGGCACCTCGACCTAGAGCTACATCATACTGATCATGTCATTAATACCGATGAGCTAAAAAACGCTCTGCATAATTACCTACTCTCCACGACCACGGCGGTAGAACGGTATTTTTATGACCCTGAAATCGCACATGAAATCATTCAGGAACAGGTAAGAAAAGCAGTTGCAGTAAATCACTTTTTCACCGCTTTAACGAACAGCATCGTAGACCAGATAGAAGGTGAGATGCGCGCTACAGCCGATGAAACCATCATCACCTCTATTTTATTAGTAATACTGGGCCTTGCTCTAGTAGTCTTCACCATTAAGGTGAATACAGGCGTAGCCAGAAGAGTTAATAATTCACTCTCCACTATTCGGAAAAGTTTACTTGGACTCGCCAAAGGGGAGCTGAATGTTCAAATCCCAACCAAGGACGACACCCCTGAAATAAAAGAGATGGCGCTAGCGCTTAATACTTACAAAGAAACACAGGTTGCACTTAATAATACCCTTGCTGAGCTTTCCGAGATTAAATCGAACCTTGAATTACGTGTTGAAGAAAGAACATCCCAGTTACAAGATACGAATCAGAAATTAATTCAAGAGATATCGCAGAACCTGATGTCTCAGGAGCAGTTAAAGATTTATCAAAAGGCACTGCACTCAACCAGCGAAGCCGTAATCATCACCAGCGCAAAAAACCGCATCATTGAAGTCAATGATGCTTATTGTGGAATTACAGGTTATGACCGCAATGAAATCATTGGCGCCAATCCCTCAAAATTCAAATCCGGTCAGCATCCTGCAGAATTTTATCAACAGATGTGGGAAGAGCTTAGCCAAACAGGTTATTGGAAAGGAGAGATATGGGACCGGAGAAAAAATGGCCAGTTATACCCTAAATGGTTAACCATCAATACGGTAGTTAATGAACAAGGTCTCATTACCAACTACGTAGGCGTTTTCACGGATATTAGTGAGCTCAAAAGCAAAGAAGCTGAGCTGGAGAAATTAGCTCACTTTGATCCTTTGACTCACCTACCCAACAGAATGTTATGCCGAGAAAGGGTTGAACAAAAATTATTATCGGCAAAACGTAAAAACAACAAAGTCGCCCTTCTGTTTATTGATCTTGACCGCTTCAAACTGATCAATGATTCATTAGGCCACGCAGCTGGGGATCAATTACTTAAAACAGTTGCCGAAAGGTTAGAGGCCTCCCTGCGAGCAGAAGATCTGATGTACCCTCTTAATAGTCACTTCAGTCATACCATCGCCCGATTAGGCGGAGATGAGTTCATAATTTCACTGAGTGATCTGACTTCTATAGATTACATTGCAGACATTGTTGAACGTATACAGGAGACGATTCGACAACCTATTAATCTATGTGATCGGGAAGTGTCCGTTGACTCCAGTATCGGTGTCGCGATCTACCCAAATGACGGCAGCAGTTACGAGACCCTGAGTAATCACGCAGACACCGCAATGTATCGTGCAAAAGAAGCAGGTCGGGGACAATTTGCACTGTTCACAGAAGAGATGAACCAACAAGCTCATCAACGTTTACAACTTGAAATTGAGATGAAAACCTCAATCAAAGAGAAACATTTTGAGCTGCATTATCAACCAAAAATCTGCACAACGTCACACAACATTCACAGCTTTGAATCACTTATCCGATGGAATCACCCGCAGTTAGGGCTCATATCACCAGATGATTTTATCGAGATTGCAGAAGAAACAGGCATGATTATTCAGCTGGGAGAATGGATTCTTGAAGAAGCGTGCAGGGCCTGTCTGGAACTCAACCAAAAATTCCACAAAGAGCTACGTGTAGCCGTAAATATCTCCACACGACAATTTCAAGACCCAAAACTTCAAGAGAAAATTGCCAACGCCCTCAACAAGTCAGGGCTGGCAGCCGAACACCTTGAATTAGAAATCACAGAAAGCGCTATATTTGGGGATATCGAGGAAGCCATATCAATTATCAGGCAAATACGTAGCACCGGAGTGCGTTTCGCTTTGGATGATTTCGGTACTGGATACTCCTCCTTAAATTATCTCAAACAGTTACCCGTAGACACCCTAAAACTGGACCGTAGTTTTATCGCTCAGTTGGATCAAGCCGACACTGAAGATGAACGCAAAATCGTCGAAACAATGATTCTGCTTGGCAAACAATTCCGAATGCAGACTGTAGCAGAAGGAGTAGAAAACATAGATCAGGAAACTATTCTATCTCAGCTGGGGTGCGATCTACTGCAAGGTTACCTTTACAGCAAACCTCTTCCTGAAAAAGCATTTCATGACTACCTCAGCAGTACTTTAAATACTAAACCGCAAAAAACAGCCTGACGCCAAATAAAAAAGCGCCTGAAAAGGCGCTTTTTAAACACGAGCTAAGTGCAATTATTTAGCTAAAGATGCGGCTGCCTGCTCCTCAAAGTATTCACGAGTCAAACGGAACACAACCGGACTTAATAGCGCCAAAGCAATCAGGTTCGGAATTGCCATCATCGCATTCAATGTATCCGCAAGAAGCCACACGAAATCAAGACTCACCATGGTTCCAATAGGCACTGCAATAATCCACAGGATACGAAACGGCATAATTACCTTTACTCCAAACAGATATTCTGCACAACGCTCGCCATAAACACTCCACCCCAGAATGGTAGTAAAAGCAAAAATAGCTAACGCAATTGCAACAATATAGTTACCTACACCAGGAAGGGCTTCAGCAAAAGCCGCTGAAGTCAAAGCCGCACCGGACTCTCCTGATGTCCAGATGCCAGAGGTAATAATTACCAGTCCAGTGATCGAACAAATGATAATGGTATCCAGGAATGTACCCAACATCGCGATCAAACCCTGACGTACCGGATCCTTAGTTTGAGATGCCGCATGAGCAATAGGAGCCGAACCCAGACCAGCTTCGTTGGAAAATACACCTCGAGCCACACCAAAACGAATTGCTGCCCAAACGGCTGCACCAGCAAAGCCACCTTCAGCAGCAACTTCAGTGAATGCGTAGGTAAAGATCAGATCAAGCGCTGCGGGAATGGCATCAGCGTTAATAGCTAATACAACCAGACCAGCAACCAGATAACTGATTGCCATAATGGGTACAAGAGCTCCGGCAACTGCACCAATACGCTTGATACCACCCAGCAGAACCGCAGCAGTTAGTACCATAAGAATGACACCTGTTAACCAGGTTGGCATTGCAAAGTTCGCTTCAAGCACAGCAGCAACGGAGTTGGATTGAACGGTATTCCCGATACCAAACCCTGCAATTGTACCGAAAACTGCAAAAGCAGTGCCCATCCAGGCCCACTTAGAGCCCAGACCATTTTTGATGTAATACATCGGGCCACCAACATGGTTGCCATTTTCATCAACTTCTCGGTATTTAACAGCCAAAACTGCTTCAGCGAATTTAGTTGCCATACCGACCAGAGCGGTACACCACATCCAGAATAATGCTCCCGGACCACCCAAAAATACAGCTGTAGCTACACCCGCGATATTACCAGTACCCACTGTTGCAGACATTGCTGTCATCAGTGCCTGGAAAGGAGAGATTTCACCCTCAGATTTTTCAGCGTCCGATGTCCGGCGCCCACTCCACATCAGTTTAAAGCCAGTACCCAACTTGAGTATTGGCATCAGTTTTAAGCCCAGTTGCAGGAACAGACCTACACCAAGGATTAAAACCAGCATCATGGGTCCCCAAACGACACCATTTATCTGACTAATAAGGCTCGTTAATGCTTCCATTAGTGTTCCTCAATTTTATTGTGTTATGTGAGGTTTGATTCACTCTTGACGAGATTTCTAATTATCTGGATAACAAAGTTATCCACGCTCTAATTGAGCATTACTTCTGTAAAAACGATGAGAACTACCGGTATTTGTTCTCCCAAACCCATAAAACCTTTCCTCATCTGAGTTTTTGAGTAGTAAAGAACTGACAGCACACAACAGCTAAAACAGAAGTAATCAATACAATATTGAAAAAACTACAGTTTATGGATTTGAATATGGTTACTTTTTAGTGTTTAAAACTAAAAAAAAAAGAATATACAATATAAAAAACTTTGATATTAATAAAATCAATTGCTTAGCTATAAATGTATTGCGGGCTCTGGCGAGAGATAACCCAGATACGAGAGAAGTAATCGACGAAAAATAGCTGATGATAAGATCTAAAATGTTATCCTTAACCCTCTATACCATCTGTTACTGTTAGGGATTAATGAATGGCCCGTGCCGCTACAGCTACCATCAATCTGGAAGCGATTCGCCACAATTATCGTTTGGCAAAGTCAGTTGCCCCAGAACAATATGCTGTTGCAGTGATCAAAGCAGATGCATACGGTCATGGTGCAAGCGTGGTTGCAGAATCCCTTAAAAATGATGCTGACGCCTTTGCAGTAGCCTGTATTGAAGAAGCTGTTGAGTTGCGGGATGCCGGCTTCAATCAACCAATCTTATTACTCGAAGGTTTTTTCTCTGCGGATGAACTGGATTACATAAGCAAAAACAATCTCTGGTGTGTAATACATAGCTTACAGCAACTGGATATCATCGCCTCAGCGAAACTTAAAAACCTGATTACTGTATGGCTTAAAATGGATACGGGTATGCACCGCTTGGGTATTCACCCAAATGATTTTGTTTCTGCATATAAAAAAGTTACTTCTCTGTCCAAAGTGAAAGAGGTGGTTTTGATGACTCACTTTTCCTCTGCAGATGAACCAAAACTCGATGTTACCGAGAAACAGATAAACACTTTTGATCACATAGCCTCAGATATTAACGCTCCTGTAAGCCTGGCTAATTCTGCAGCTGTGCTGGCACATAATAAAGCCCACCGCGAATGGCAACGCCCCGGCATTATGCTTTATGGCGCGTCACCTTTTGCAACAGCTCAACCTATGGCTGACAAACTTGTCCCTGCCATGACATTGAGCTCTGAAGTTATAGCTGTAAGAGAAGTAAACCCTGGTGAATCAATCGGCTACGGTGAAACCTGGACCTGTGATCGGAAAACCCGCGTTGGTACTGTAGCGATAGGTTATGCGGATGGTTATCCTCGTCATGCCAAAAATGGCACTCCAGTTTTAGTAGCTGGCCAGAGTACTCATGTGATTGGCCGGGTATCAATGGACATGATTACGATTGATTTAACTGATATTCCTGACGCTGGCCCTGGTTCATATGTTGAATTATGGGGCGAAAATTTGCCCGCAACCGCTGTAGCTAAATACTGCGATACCATTCCCTACACTTTATTCACTGGTATCACCAAACGCGTACATAAACGTTATATCAACCGCTGAATAAACCTGCCGTTCTCTTAAGCGCAGCATTACCCATAGTAACGATACCATTCAAAACCAGTGTAATATTGAACAACAGCCCTCTAAGCGCTAGGGTTATTAACTAAGACAATTAAAATAGGTTGGTTATGCAAGTACTGGTGCGTCTTATTTCCAGTGTGATTTTACTCTTTATTTTTGCAGGTTCGGCAAATGCAGAAAAAATAGTTCTTGCTGCGGACGAATGGTGCCCATTCAACTGCAAACCTGTTTCAAGTAAGCCCGGCTTTATGATCGAAGTAGCAACTCAGGTATTTTCGGAACAAGGACACACGGTTGAATACAAAGTGATGAGCTGGTCCCGAGCGATCAGGGAAGCAAGAGTCGGCAACATTAATGGGATTATCGGTGCCTTTAAAGGTGACGCACCGGACTTTATCTACCCTGATCAAGAACTCTCTATCCTGAGTAACACATTCTTTGTCCGTAAGGACAGTCAATGGAAATTCAAAAATGTCAGCTCTCTAAAGGAAGTCCAATTAGCTGCTATTGCTGGGTATGACTACGGCGATGAGCTCAGGGATTATATTCAAAATAATCAGACTGATCAGGTGTCTTTACTAAACGGGCAAGGCCAGCCTCTGGCGAAAGCTATTAAGCTTCTACATAAAAAAAGAGTCGATGCACTGATAGAAGCCGACCCTGTCTTTTGGTACACCGCGCAAACATTAGGATTACAAGACCAATTCAAAACCGCTGGGCGCTCTAATGAACCTGAGCACTCCTATATCACCTTCTCACCTGCATTACCGACTTCTAAAAATTATGCTCAGATTCTCTCCGCTGGCATTGAGAGCTTGAGAGCCAATGGTGATTTGGCAAGAATATTAAGTAAGTATGGATTATCCGACTGGCGAAAATAAAGTGTGTCCGGTTAAATCAAAGTACCTAACAAACCTCTGGTGTTTTTCCGCTTCTATTGAAAGCCTCAATTCATAAATAAATACTTCCACAGAATATCAAATCGCACTAATCTAATATGATGTCTGTTTCGTAATATTTCTATGCTGAGTAATCAGACACCTATAAAAAGTAATAAAGGACAAAATAATGATCTCCCCTGAAGCGGTTGCCGTTCGCGATAAACTCATTGAGAAAGGCTTAGAGACTCCTACGATTGATACGGGCATGTCACAAGAACAAAAATACGAACGTATCAAAAAACTCATGACTGAAGTTGTGGGCACTCTGGGTTTAAACCTGGAAGATGACAGCCTCGAAGAAACGCCGCATCGCATCGCTAAAATGTATGTGTATGAGATTTTCTCTGGGCTTGATTATGAGAACTTCCCTCAGATTGCCATGATTGAGAACAAAATGGATCTTGAGGAGATGGTTAAGGTCAAAGATATAAGCATGCTGAGTTCTTGTGAGCACCACTTTGTTACCATTGATGGTACTGCGAAGGTGGCTTATATTCCGAACAAGAAAATCATAGGGCTATCTAAAATTAATAGGTTAGTCCGTTTTTTCAGCCAGCGGCCGCAGGTACAGGAACGTTTAACAAAACAGATTCTTATCGCCCTACAAACCTTACTTGAAACTGACAATGTCGCTGTTAGCGTTAACGCCACACACTACTGCGTAAAATCACGCGGTGTTATGGACGTAAACTCGCAAACAGAAACCACCGCTTTAGGTGGTATTTTCAAAACAAATGCCAGGACACGCGCAGAGTTTTTGGCCTGATTAAATTCAGCTCACGTTTTATATCAGTTAGCAGACTGCCCCTTGCAAGGGCCTCAACTCCAAAACAGCGGAGTTTGAAGCAAGTGTATAACCAAACGTGAGCCACTTTCTTTTTAAGGGTAACGAATCTAGGAGCATTTAAAATGAGTCCTAGATTTTGCTTTTTTCAGGATCTGTAAGCCGCAATGCTTTGCTTACGTGCATAAGCATAATCAACTATGGGTACAGGTCTGCCTGCTGCACATGTAAACAAAGGATCATGCTGTTGAACTGAGTTCATACCCTTCAGTTGTGGCAACCATTGAGCAACATAATCACCATCAGGATCAAAGCGTTCTGCCTGACGCATTGGGTTAAAAATCCGAAAATACGGTGCTGCATCCGCCCCAACACCCGCACTCCATTGCCAGCCACCCAGATTGGAAGCAAAATCGCCATCGATCAGATGCTGCATAAAAAAGCGTGCTCCGAGACGCCAATCATGACGTAAAAGCTTTGTCAGAAAACCAGCAACAATCATCCTGACACGGTTATGCATCCAGCCGGTTTCAAGCAGCTGTTTTATACCGGCATCAACAATTGCGAAACCGGTTTCTCCCTCTCGCCAAAGTCTGAATATTTCTTGATTTTCTAACCATACGAGTTTGTTTTCCACTTCTGGTTTAAAAGGTTTTAAGCTGCTCTGTTCAGGAAACAATACCAGCAGATGTCGATAAAACTCTCTCCAGATCAACTCTGTTACCCACTGATTATGTATCCACTCGAGATCCTCGCTATATGTCTGAGCAGCAGCCAGACACTGCCGCACCGATAAAACTCCACAGCTGAGATAAGGAGATAATGACGAGGTTCCATCGTCTGCGGGAAAATCTCGTTGCTGTTTGTAGGTTACAAACTTTTCATAAATAAAAGACTGCAATCTTGAATGCGCTATATTTTCATCTGCTGGCCACAATACAGCCTGCCAGTTGGCACTTCCCTGATTAGCAAAGCTTATCTCTGTCGGTACAGGATCTGATTCAATAGTGAGTTTTGGCTGAAGTTTTGGTACTGACAACGGAACAGAGGGGCTTGCAAGAAATCTTTTCTTCCAGGCACGGCTGAATGGTGTAAAGACACGGTACGGCTCAGCTTTCTGGTTTAATACAGAACCCGGAGGAAAAACCAAATCACATTCAAGTCTGTGACAGTGAATATCTTCCGCATTGAATCGCTCGAATACCCGCTGATCTCTTATCTGCTCATATTGAGGATACTCACGATTAAAATACAACGCTCTTACCTGATACTGCTTTGCTAATGCCAACAGCTTATTCGGCAGTTCATCATTCTCATCTGCATAGATAAGCTTCAGTGGGATATTCAGTTTAGACAGCTGTTGTTGTAGGGCCGCCAGATTTGCCAACCAGAACTGTACCCGGCATTTGGCTTCATCTTGCAACTGCCATTGCTGAGGCGTAATTGCGGCAACGGCGAGAACACCCTCCCCTTTACTGTTTTCACAGGCAAGGTAGAGGGCGCTGTGGTCTCCCGTCCGTAGATCGTTACGAAACCAAACTAGGTTCACCGGACGGCTCCTTCACTATAGACGCTATTCAGATATAGTTCCTCAAACCCAGTTCATAAGGGTATGGATTCAGATATGCCTGCGAATTAATATAATCAGAGCCATGCCGTTTCAGATAGTGTTTCAGCAACGCGAGAGGAACAACAAGGTTCACTTGTGAGTTACGATATTGCTCTATTGCCTCCAGTAAATCCTGTTTAGTCTCCGAATCTATATCTCGTTTCAGATAGCCCATGATGTGTATCAGGGTATTGGTATGGGTTTTCCGGTTTGCCCTGTTTTTAAGATGCCCCATCAGCTCCAGAATATACTCAGATAACACTTCTGCTATTGGTTTTTTCGGCGCTTCATTCGCCAGATACTGTCCCAACTTTTTATAACCTGTATAACTATGAGCCATCAGCTGATATTTATGCCGACTGTGAAACTGTAAGACCTCATGCAGTGAGGGTGATTGCATGACTTCATCCTGCCAGCAAGAATAAACAAAGACACGGGTAATAAAGTTTTCTCTTAATACCGGATCATTCAAGCGCGCTTCCTCTTCAACAGGTAAAGCCGGATTGTTGCGCATAATCTGCGCTGCATAAACACCAGAACCCGCTTCGTTAGGCATACCGTTTTCGTGGTACACCTTTACCCTCTCCATACCGCAGCTGGGTGAGCCTTTCATCAAGATATAACCGCTCAGTTCTTTGTGAGATTCAGATACAGAATCAGCATAAGCTGTTAATTTGTCAGTTACATCCAGCTCAGGATTTTTGACGCCTACCACTCTGGGAGAATCCGAACGCCCCACCAACCGAATGGGTTCACGCGGCACGGTCAGCCCGATGGAAACTTCTGGACAGAAAGGCACAAATTCAAAACAATCACTCAAAATATTCAAACAGTATTTAGAGCGTTTATGTCCACCGTCATAACGAACCTCATGCCCTAAAAGGCAAGAGCTAATACCCACTGGTATTAAACGTTTTTCATTTTCCCGTTCCATACTCTCACCTCAATAGTTTTACATATGGTGATTAGAAGCCCGTCATCGGCTGTACGAGTTTACCCAGCAAGGTGCTGAATTTTAGAGGCGCATCAGTCGCAATCAGACAGATGCATTCTTCATTACTGTCCACTAACGGTTGATGCTCAATGTCACTATCCAGATCAGCGACATCTCCTTTAGAGAATCGCCCCATCTCATCGGAAAAAGAGCCCTGAAGAATTAAAGTCAGTTCATTACCGTCATGAGTGTGTGGCAACATCGACTTACCAGGCGCAATACGCATTAATCTGGAAACGCCACCTCTCTCGGTTTTGAAAGGTAAATCGAAGTATTGAACACCAGGCACAAGACGCTTCCACTCCACATTTTCAAAAGAAGAACCGATGCAATCCTGTAAGGGCTTAGGAATATGGCTCGGTTGTGCTGATGATTGATGTGTATGACTACTCAGGACTTCAATATCTGGTTCATCATTCAGACACGCTAATACCTGATCCAATGCATCTTCAGATACGGTCACTTCATCCAGGTTATCGAGCAACATGCCACCAATTGCCTCGGTCTGGTTGACACGGTCACGACAGTTAGGACAAATAGAGATGTGACACGCCACAACCAGAGCCATGGCCTGAGACATAGAGCCCGCCGTATAACTGACCAGTGTCGCTTCATCCAGGTGATGTTTAATGTTCATACATCATCCCTCCACATCATTTTTAATTTTTCAGACGCCAATCGAATTCTCGATTTAACGCTACCCAATGGAATACCTAAACGATCGGATATATCAGAATGTGAACGCCCCTCAAAAAAAGACATATGTAGTACCTGAGCCTGATTTTCTGGTAATTTACTAATCGCTTTAGCCATGCGATATGAGGTAACCAGCCGTTCACCTTCATGCGGTTCATCTTCTGGTTCTTCAATCCAGTCATCTAGGGAATATTCCGGATATTTCTGCTTTCTCATCCAGTCTATGCTCTGATTCCTTGCCAGAGTAAAAATCCAGGTACTGGCAGCGGCTTTAGAACGGTTGTATAAGTGGGATTTACGCCACACAGACAGCATTGTTTCCTGCATAAGCTCTTCAGCTGTGGTTTCAACAAGCCCCAACCTAATAATGTAAGCCTTTACCTTCGGGGCGAAGTGCCTGAAAAGCTGAATATACAGCTGTTTATCTTTATTCTCAGACAAACTCTGTAACAGATCACTCCAATCTGCTGAGCTGTTATGCTGAGTCATAGCAACCACATTTTCCACATCATCACCCGTTCCATTGTTTTCCATGTAACTCCTTACGGTAGGCAATACACATCAGATCACTATCTAATGCTATTTTTTTTGTGATCCTTTCTGGCCGATCAAACGTATCAAGGATATAAAAGTAATTATGGATGATCTGATGACAATAACAGCTATATGCAAAAAAAGAGTAGCAATCATCGGCTCAGGGATCACAGGTCTGAGTTGCGCGTGGCTATTAAACAAAGCACACGATGTTACGCTGTTCGAAAAAGATGACCGGCTCGGAGGTCACTCCAACACAGTGACATTTGAGCTGGATCAAACAGTGGTGGATGTTGATACCGGGTTTATTGTATTTAACCCGGTTAACTACCCAAATCTGGTCAAACTCTTCGAACATCTGAACGTTGAGCACTGCGAAACCGATATGTCTCTCGCTGTGTCGATCAATCAAGGGCAGCTAGAATATTCCGGTACAGGCCTTAACGGCCTTCTGGCTCAGAGAAGCAACCTGTTGAAGCCATCATTCTGGAATATGATCTCAGATTTACTCCGCTTTTATCGTGAATCAGACCAATTATTAGTTGAGACAGAACTGGATTCACTCACCCTGGGTGAACTATTAAGTAAACAGGGATATGGCAAACAATTCATATACAACCACTTACTACCAATGGGAGCCGCTATCTGGTCAACGCCTGTGGACCAAATGCTGCACTACCCTGCCGGGAGCTTTCTAAGGTTTTGTAAGAATCACGGGTTGGTCCAGCTGAGCGATCGTCCACAGTGGCGAACTGTAGTCGGCGGCAGCAAAAATTATGTAGAAAAACTGGCGGCTGAACTGCAAGAAAACATTCAGTTAAACAGTCGTATCCATAAAATCATCCGTGAACCTCATCAAGTGATCATCGAAGATCACCATGGCAATCGCCAGTATTTTGATGATGTAATACTCGCCTGCCACTCAGATCAGGCGCTCTCTCTGCTGGATGAACCAACCGGTGAAGAACAAGAACTGTTAGGGCATTTTCCCTACCAGCGTAATATTGCCTACCTGCATACCGATAAACGCTTAATGCCTAAACGTAAGGCGGCATGGTCCAGCTGGAACTATTTATCTGAAGGCAACCGCGATCAGTCACAACAGGTGTCGGTAACCTACTGGATGAACAAACTACAACCTCTGAATACCGAAACCCCGCTGTTTGTCTCTCTCAACCCGATACGTGAACCCGAGCCAGGCACCCTGATCAAAAGTTTTTTTTATGATCACCCTACTTTCGGCAAGAGCTCTTTTGAAGCTCAACAACGTTTATGGCAACTTCAGGGGAAAAAGCGGACATGGTTCTGTGGTGCTTATTTTGGCTATGGTTTCCATGAAGACGGACTGCAAGCAGGATTAGCCGTTGCGGAACAACTGGGAGGGGTACCGCGCCCCTGGTTGCTTCAGGAAAAGAACAACCGTATTTTTGTAGGTGCGACCCCTAAAAAACCATATATAGATGAAAAAAAAGAGGTATTGCATGGCTGAGCTGAGCAGCTGTATCTACGAAGGCAATGTAATGCACCATCGCATGCAACCTGTTCAGCACCGTTTTGTCTACCGAGTATTCTCATGTTTCATCGATCTGGATGAACTAGCCGCTTTGAAAAAGCTACGGCTGTTTTCTATTAACCGCTTTAATCTATTTTCTTTCTATGAAAAAGATCATGGCCAGGGCGAAGGTAATCTATCCAGCCAGATACGTTCATTGTTGAATAAACGTGGTCATAAAGCAGAAAGCTATAAGATCAAACTACTCTGCTACCCTCGTATTCTCGGCTATACATTCAACCCTCTTAGTGTCTATTTCTGCTACAACTCAAATGATGAATTACAGGTCATTCTTTACGAAGTCAGCAACACATTCGGCTCTCGACACACTTACCTATTTGATGTCGAAGGGAGCCCTGATGTCATTCGGCAGGGTTGCAACAAGTTAATGTATGTCAGCCCATTTATGCCTATGGATACCGCCTATGGGTTTCGTATCCGGCCACCCGGCACACAAGTTTCAGTCTGTATTCGTCAAAGCACCCTGGAGGACAGCACCAATACAGCAACCCCAATTCTTGATGCCACGTTTTCAGGTAAACATCGCATTCTTGATGACCGGTCACTTGCTGCTCTTTTCCTCAAATACCCTCTCATGACGTTTAAAGTGATCGGCGGAATTCACTGGGAAGCCTTTAAACTGTGGCGCAAAAAATTAAAGATCCAACCGCGTGAAAAGAACGTAATACATAGCATCAGTTGGCAGGATAAAAGTGGAGCCATGCACTATGAAAGCTTGTGAGAACTCAACAACGCTAACCCATGCTATTCAACAACCAGAACCTAACTGGCTGGAGAAAAGATTACTGACCAGGCTTAAACCTATGCTGGATCGTGAGCATGGTACACTTAATCTGACACTGCCCAGCGGCTATCGCACCCGCCTAGGGCACAACCAACCTGAAGCTGATGTAAAACTACTCAACTATCGTCCGCTTTTACGACTCTATCTTGGTGGTATTAATGGCTGGTCTGAAAGCTACATAGCAGGTGAATGGGAAAGCCATAACCTGACATCTCTGGTGCTCTGGGCACTTTCGTATGAAGAATCTCTTACAGAAATAGCTAAAGCAAGTTTCATTACTCAGTCACTACACAACCTCTATCACTGGCAAAGAGATAACAGTCGAAAAGGCAGCCAGCGCAACATTTCTGCCCACTATGACCTAGGCAACGAGTTTTACAAACTCTGGCTGGACAAAAGCATGACGTATTCAGCCGCACTCTACAGCCAAACAGAGCAAACACTGGAACAGGCTCAGATAAATAAAAACGCCCGTATTCTGGAGTTGCTGGATGCCAAACCCGAAGAACATATTGTTGAAATTGGTTGCGGCTGGGGCGGCTTTGCAACCCAGGCTGCGGAAGAGAGCAACCTCAAAGTTCATGGTATTACCCTCTCTCAAGAACAGTTAAGCTGGGCTCAAGCACGGGTAACTGATAAACAACTTGAAGGACAAGTACATTGCTCCCTGACTGATTATCGTGATCTGCAACATCAGTACGATGGGGTTGTATCGATAGAAATGTTTGAAGCCGTAGGCGAAGCACACTGGGATACCTATTTCCAAACCCTTGATAAAGTTCTAAAGCCAGGGGGCAAGGCTGTATTGCAGGTAATTACCATTGCTGAAAATCGCTTTGATGAATACCGCAAGAATGCAGACTTCATTCAACGTTACATTTTCCCCGGTGGCATGCTACCAAGTGTTACCGCACTCAAAGAAAAAGTAACAGAGCACGACTTCGAACTTCAGGATATGCTGCTATTCGGCAAAGACTATGCACAGACTCTACGAGAGTGGAGAGGCGCGTTTATTGCAAGCTGGGAGAAGATCAAACCACTGGGGTTCGATGAGCGTTTCTACCGCTTATGGAATTACTATCTGGCTTACTGTGAAGGCGGCTTTGAACAAGGTTCAATTGATGTGGGCTTGTATGTAATCGCCAAAAAGCACGATCAGGTGTGAGACAATTTCTTACGTATCTGCCTGATCACAGTACCCAAAACAGGTATTTTCTGCATCAGTTCTGAAGCATCCCAAAAGTCGTGATGCAGAATTATTCTGCAATGCTCATCTGCCACCACGCGACTCATACCCTCAAATTTAATCACCCCCATAGAAGGACTGGAAGCAGAAAACGTCCAGTAGAGACTGCCCTCTCGGTCGTTCTCCTGCATCCCATGTATGGTAAAGCTAACATCATTCAAACGTGTAAACATATCCTCAAGAATCGAAAGAAATGCCTGACGGCTATAACTGTGATTAAACGGATCACGAAATTCTACATCTGTTGCTAACGACTCAAATAACAAAGGCAAATTATCTCGTGTGAGATTAGATAGTTGTTGGGCGTATGCAGGTAACCAGTTATCCATGTTTCTCGCTTACTATCGCAGGATTATCTGTTTTAACAGTACGACTGATCAGATTAAAGTACCAGCGATAGGGCAAGATCCGAAGTAGTTTCAGTAAATAAACAAAACGCTTTGGAAAGGTAATTTCAAAACGATCGCTGAGAAGGCCTTTAAGTATTCTTTCCGCAGCCTCATCAGGCTCTATCAGTGCCGGCATTTTAAAATCATTTTTTTCGGTCAGTGGTGTACGCACAAACCCGGGATTAATGACCTGTAATCTAATGCCACTTCCCTTGAGGTCTAACCATAAAGATTCACATAGATTGATCAAAGCGGCTTTGCTGGCACCATAAGCTGCTGCGGTTGGTAAACCTCTGTAACCTGCAACCGAAGCCATCACTGCAAGCTGTCCTTTTCCCTTGCGTATAAACCGTTCTAGAATGGGATCGATACAGTTGACCGTACCTTGAAGGTTGACCTGAATCAGTCTGGAAAAACGCTCAGCTGAAAATTCCTGAGCAGAAAAAGGGTCATGATTTCCCGCATTTAAAATAATTAAATCAGGAATGCCCTCTCCGCAATCCCAGCTATTCATCATAGCGCTTATTTTTTCCCTGCTCGTTATATCCAGAGGGATGGGTACAACTTTACCAGGGTACGCCTGTGTTTCTGATTTTAGCTGGTCAAGTTCACTGACCGTGCGCGATGAGGCATAAACTGTTAACCCATACTTTGAAAACAGTGTGACCAACGCCTTCCCTATACCCCGTCCTGCCCCCGTAATCCAAACAGTTTCCCAAGGCATTACCTTATCCATGCTCCACCTCAGATATTAAGCAACCCGGGGTTAATTCACGATGAGGTTGATCTGAAACTTTACGAATGTAGAGAGTGATCTCACCCACTTCCAAACCAAATTTTTTCATACTGGCGCGGTTAATCAGATTATTTTCGTCTACTAAAAACATCCAATCATTCAATTTGATATTCCAGGTTTTTCCATTGACGGGTATTGCAAGCGTGTACTGCCAGTTCAAAGCATTGCCAGACACTTCACCATCAGCAACACCAACCACATCACCGGCTCGACCTTGGTAAAAACGTCCCTGCTTGTGCAACTGCCAGCAACGATGCTGTTCTTCACCATCAGAAAAAGAAAACAGCTCATCCAGTACTCCCTGATCACCTTGCCAACGGCCCAGGATATCCGCCTTAAAGCGTCTGCTTACTTTTCCCTTGTGATCCTGCACAATGCCATATGCCTCAAGATGGCCGTTAAAAAACTGACTTAAATCCAATTCTGGGCTCTCACCTCGATAGTCATCTAAATGAGCAGAACAGGCAGATATAAATGGAATAAGTGCCATTAGGATCACCTTACTTAATCGTTTCATCGCGGGAATCTCCCCGGAGTTTTTTCGCGAGTTCGGGATAATTACTCTGTTCGGAAAGCCAGATATTGATAAACGCATAACTAAACTCCGGCGCAGCAAGCGTTCCAATCCAGCGCTGATTATGAAAAAAACTGCCTTTGCCTTGCTCATCAACCCAGAAACTGAATTGATCCCCTTGTCTGATCTCTGGCCAGATCTGATCAAGCTGGATTAACCAGGCAGAAACTTTTTCCCCGGGCGCAAAAGGCTTTAACTGTTCTTCTGTTTCATCAATGAGGTCAGCTTTAGAAATATCCCGCTGATAAGTCAGTTGCAGTAACAAGGGCATTTCAGGTTGATCATAAACACCCGTTGCAGTGAAAAGTTCAGCTTTATAAACCTTAAACCAGAGGACTTTTAACTCTGCTGCTCCTACTCGTTCCCAGTCATCAGGGGGAGTTACCTCTGTTGAAGAAACTGGCAAAAGTAGTAAAAAAAATGTAAATGCCGCTAATTGCATAAGTAGGCCTCAATCGATTTACTCATCCACAGCAGCAGCGGGAACAGAAACGCCCAAATCAACGCAATTAACACCGCACTTACCAACCAGGACTGTGTCAACTCAACCGCATTAAAATTAGCAGCGGCCATATAAGCAAAGCAGCCACCGATAGCGCCCGCTATGGGGGCAATGTACGTTTTACCATTAAAAAAAGAGAGACTTTGCCGCAATGTAGCGCAAAACCCTATCCACAATAGAAGTAACCACAACGGTGTTATGCCCAACGTATTCTCAAACCGAAAAACGCCCAGAATCGTGAGCACACAATCAATGCAATAGCCCATTAATCCGGTGACCAGAACCACCTGGATCTCAACCACTGGCTGAATATGAAAACAAAAGTGTAAAAGCAGTAATATAACGACAATGATCAAGGCGTCATTGCCTAAGAAAATACACAGGGACCAGATCAGATTGAAACCTAACAGGTTTACCCAGAAATTTTGCGAATGCCCTGAAAACAAATAGCCTGAAAACATAGTTACCTCTCGTATTCTGCTACGAAAGGCAGTCTTGAATGGATCAACTCCCAATCTTCGGTCTACCTTACCCCACCCTCAAAACGCTCCTGTCAGACTCAAAACAACACTCATAGAAAGAATTGATTAAAAAATAATCACTTTTACTATAAATTGTAATAATTTATAGTGAAGATAGACTTTATTACGTGAGGAGCGAATACCAGAAAATCTATAGTGTAGGAAATAACTATAAATAACCTGACATAGAACAATCAGCGATGGATCTCGCAAGACTAGCCATTTGGCTCAAACCGCAGAGGGAAAAGTTATGTTCAGGAACCTGTCTATTGCAGCAAAGATTTCTGTATTAATCAGTCTGTTATTGTTACTGCTGATTATTACATCGGCCTTTGCAGTCTATAAAATGAATCTGATTGGCAAAGAGATCAAAACCGTCCAATCGGAAGATATACCGCTCATTGAGCTGGTCTCAGATATCACTATTAAACAGCTTGAAAAGAGCGTAGCCATCGAGAAATTACTTCGTATTTCCGGTGTTCAGAACTCCGACCACACAGTCGTAGAACTCAACGACTATATCCATACACTTGCGAAACAGATCGATAGCGAGATAAAACAGGGTGAAGAGATCATTGCTGTTGCAAAAACTCATGCGCTTTCGCCGGAGCTGGAAAGTGAACTAGTCCAACTGGAGCTGGCACTGCTGGATATCGATAAATCTCATCAGAGTTACGAAACTAACGTTGAGAATATGCTCTTTGATCTGCAGGAAAACGGATATGTTTCTCCTGCTAAATTGCTTTCCATCGAAAAAACACAGGAAAACATTAACCACCACTTGGAAGATCTGCTTATTGGTGTCGAAACCATGACAGAACACACTCTGGAAAAGGTTCATCATGATGAAGAGGTTGCACTATCCGTAATGATTGCAATGGGCATTGCCGCCATTCTGGTGGGTATCATCAGCGGCATTCTGATCACCCGTGCTATTTCAAAGCCTCTTAGTCATGCTGTAGAGATTACCGAACAACTGACAAAAGGTGATCTTACAGTAGAGATCGATGTGCATTCTCAGGACGAAACCGGTCGCTTACTGCTGGCTATGCAGGTTATGAGTAACCGCCTGACTGACATGATTTCCCAAATCGCAGCGGCAAGTAATCAACTTACGTCTGCCACAGAAGAGGTTGCCAACATTACAACGGATATTGCTGGCAATCTGGAAAACCAAACCAATCACCTGAATCAGACATCCTCCGCAATGTACGAAATGTCTCAAACTGTTAAAGAGGTAGCAGAAAACGCCTCGGAAGCTGCTGATTCCACGGTTCGCGTTGATACCGAAGCGAAACAGGGTCAAGGGGTGGTAAAACAAGTTAATGTAGCCATGTCTGAACTTGCAACACAGATGCAAGCCACAAAAGAGAATATTAACACCCTTAATACAGAGACAGACAAAGTCGACGGCATTCTTGAGGTTATAACCGGCATATCTGAGCAGACCAATCTACTGGCATTGAATGCCGCTATTGAAGCGGCCCGTGCCGGTGAACAGGGACGAGGGTTTGCAGTAGTTGCTGACGAAGTCAGAACACTGGCATCCCGTACTCAGGATTCAATCACCTCCATCCAGCAACTGATCGACAAACTTAAGCAGGGCGCGCAATCCAGTGCCGATGCCATGCACCTTGGACATCAAAGTGCGGATAGCTCGCTTTCTCTGAGCCAACATGCAGAATCTGGTTTAAGGGAGATTACCGACGCTGTGGATGTAATCTCTAATATGAATACGCAAATTGCCAGCGCCACCCAACAACAAAGTGTGGTTGCCGAGCAGGTAAGCGATTCCTTAAACCAGCTGCAGGGCTCTGCAGACGGCATCAATTCCAGCGCTCAACAGGTTTCTGTGGCCAGTGAAGAGATCGCTCAACTATCCAACGAACTGAAGAAGTTGGTTTATCAGTTCAAGTTAGCCTGAGCCCACTCTTTGACAAGAAAACGGAGTGAAAGAACAGCCATGTTCGACTAGCTCCTATATTGATCTCATAGACCATAATTACCCCTTACCTTTATGTACCCCCTGATTCGCTGAAAATTACATTGTACTTAGTATTACACCCACCGTTATCGGCCTGAACCTGCCACCAAACCACCAGATAAGCGACTTAAGTTTGTTCCTGTGACGCAACCTTGAAATTAACACTTAGCTACACTGTGTACCTCCGCCGGGTAGATATTCAGCTTGTTCCCAAATTCCACTTCCCTCTCAGGAAGTAACCCACCCGGTTTTATCTTCGCTCCTCGTAAGGATTGTCAGGGACAGCAGACCCTGCATCATTACTGGTAGACACCATCTACCTAGCTCTAAGGCTCCACATAGTTATGTGGTTTATGCCCTCCAATTTTTGGAGGGCTTTTTTTGTTTATTTACATCCAGAACCAAGACCCAGCCCGTTTGATAATAAGTTGTATGTGATCAAACATTAAAAGCGGGTTTCATCAGTTGTTGCTCAGCCCGGCCTACCCCAACCTTCGTTGCAACCTCTTCCCACTTATTTACTGAATCCAGCACTTCGTCTTTAATCTGTTCAGCTTGTTTCTGACCCAGCTGGAAAAAATCTATAACCTCCATTGCCAAGTCATAATCGAGACGGTTGTCATCATCGGTAATATTCAAATGCAGACCTGATGCCGGTGTAACCGGGTTTATATCGTAAGCAGGAGAAAGTAACCAACCTCCCTGGTTGTATATGAACCCATGATTGCGCAAGTGATCATCCACGTTTGAGACAGCAATACTGAAAACAATACGTCGCCACAGCTGTTCCAAGTCAGCTTTGGTATTTGCTCCCTGATCTGTCAGGAACTGCGCCAACTCCAGGTAACTGGCATCATAATCACCATCGTAATAGCCGAGTTGAGTTAATGCAGAGGAAAAGTGCAAACGACTTGTATCCGTCCGATCAAAGCGTTTTGTCAAAAAGGTGTGATACTGATGATTGAATTTTTCCAAACGGCATTCAGACATCTGAATGCCTGCATCCGAAGCTAGTTTATAAGTTACAAACTCCCATGCAGCTATATCATAGTCATCATGGTTGCTTGGAAACTTAGCAATCCAAAGCGCACCCTGCCCATCAACAACACAAGCTTTTGGTCTGGCCCCACCTAGAGATGATCCCGGTGAGATCAGCATATTCAACCACTTCGCATAATCCGGATCATCTAAGTCCTCGGCCCCTTCCACTTTCTGGGCGGCATGTTCTAACTCTCGCAGTGAAGAGATGGGGGGAGCGGCCAGATCAGCATTGTCATCCAGAAAATTACCTGCAGGATCAAGCTTAAAACGCAGCCCACCCATGCGATACATATCGTGAACACCGAGCAGATAGTCCACTTCATTTAAGACTCTCGGTTTATCACCACTCCTTCGGGCTATAACCGTCTCGCGTCGTTTCATTAGCAAGCGTCCCCATCGGTCGGGGCATGAATCTAAAAAAACACGAAAGTTTTGCTGCTCCTCATTATGCTGGTCCCCAGCATATAGCTGTAGTTCAGGATCAATTTGTTGAGCAAAACCTGATTGCAGCCAATCGCTGTCATACGCGAAGCTGAAATGTTCTTTTCTCTTTACAACATCTGAACGCAGTATTCCCACCAAAACAGGTTCATCAAACTCGTCCCAGCCTGCGTACACATAAACATCCTTGCTCATCGTAATTTCCCTTGCATCTTAATATCCTGAAGCTTCCGCCCTAATTGATCATCACTGGCAACTTTAGCCAAATCATCAACCAACCCAATCACACTCAATACTGCCACATAATGACCAATTGATACTGTCGGGTCGCCATTTTCTATCTTGCGTATAGTTAGGCGGCTTAGGCCTGTTCGCTCGGCAACCAGTGACTGAGAGTACCCCCTGCGTTTACAGGCCAGTTTAATGTTTTCCCCCATTTCGGAAAGCGCCTTTTGATTCTTTGGAAACACCGCGGCACGGCGCTTGTTTTTATCTGAGATACTGGTCATTACAATTACCAATTGTTTTCTATTTGGTAAATATAGTGACCATTTTAAAATTAGTAAAGGATTAATATGATCACTATAGTTATCATTTTTTGAATATTTGG
The DNA here is from genome assembly GCA_050633605.1 of Neptuniibacter sp. GTDB lineage: Bacteria > Pseudomonadota > Gammaproteobacteria > Pseudomonadales > Balneatricaceae > Neptuniibacter. The sequence goes on from JBOEGV010000016.1 coordinate 28,168, forward strand.
TATCTGTAAGTTCCAATTAGATAAGAAAGTACTTCTAAAATTTGAAAAGAATTATTGACTGTCATGGTGTTTAAAACTGTCTAATTAACAAACAGCTTTAACGCAGCTGATGCTTTTACAAGCAGGGATTATTTTAGTTACTTAATCACAATTGATGAAAGTAGCTTTCTTGGATCTCTTAAGCGGCTTACCACCAGCGCAGCAAAGATCAGTGCACAGCCGATGAGTTGCATGAGGCTCATACGCTCGGCGAACCAGACAGTAGCGAGAGTGGCGACCCAGACAGGTTCTAGTGTCATGATCAGGGCGGCGTTGCTGGCAGGGGCTTTGCCTTGTGCCCAGGTTTGTAGGAATAAACGTATGCTTGTTGCAATAAGTACGCTGGCAAGTAGCCAGAGCCATATTTCGGTGGGGGGACTGAGGTACCAGGGTTCGATCATCAGGGCTGAAATGATTAATACACCTACTCCAACACAGAGCAGTTGGATAAAGGTGAGTGGCATTAGCGGTACACGGGTCGCGGCGCGGCTGTTGAGCACAAAGTACAGGGCAAAAAATAACGCAGCGATCAGGAAGGCGAATTCGACGGTGCCGAAACCGACTGCGCTGTCCAATGAAAGTGCGGCTAAACCCGCAATGGAAACCGGCAGTGCAAACCAGACATTTCGACTGGGTCTGTCGCCAAAGAACAGAGTCACCATGGGCACAAGAATCACACACAGACTGGTGATAAAAGCCCCTACTCCGATATGTTTGGTGAAGTAGAGACCAAAGATCCAGAACACTAGGTAGGACTAAGCAGATTATTCGCAGTAAAGCTGCTCACCCTTCGGGTCGTTGTGATCTAGTGATGTTATTGACACGTATATGCGGGATATTCCGATATTAAATGGGATTAAATGGAATACCCGTGATACGTGGGCTGGAAAGAAATACATCAATGATCTGCGCGGCGTTAGACGCTTTGCAATTTTGCGATTTTTGAAACGGCTATTCAGATAGACTTGCACCTTTATTGTCATAGTGGACAAAAAAGGCGCAAGACAACCCAAAGTCAGTATCTTGGGTTAGGGTCATCGGTAAACTCACAAGATGCACACTCAAAATATACTTCGCTCGTTTTACCGTATCTATCGGTATAGAAGCCTTTAATTTCACCCCTTCCGAAATTAGAGAAACGACTAGCTAACCTAAAATCTTTTCCATACTTGGCTAATGATCTGGTTTCGGTCGCATTTAAAAAGAAATAACCATCCTTATCCAATACAGAATCTCTGTGGATGACAAGTTTAGCTTTTTTATCTACAGACAAATTTCCTACATTCTTACCATCAAAGAATACATAGTGTTTTTCAGGAATACGTACGTTAGTTACAGCTTGGGCAGCGTCCCCTTTTGGACCAGCGGGGCCTCTGAAACGCGTGTCAGCATGGAGGGTTTCTATCAACTGCTTACTTACAACTAACTCTTTTGTTAACGAGTGAGTGAAGTTTTCATCTGTTGATAGCTTCTGCACAAGGGTATTAATTGATTTGTCGTCTATCTTAATTTCATCCTTAAATTTTCCAGATTTCTCCATTTTCTCTAATAAAGTTTCCCTGATTGGATGATCATCAACAATTAATCTTGCTACTTCTTGTATTTGACTATCGGTCAGTTTTTTCTCGAAAACTCCCAAATAACTCGCACCAGCACCAAGAACAATGGTCGTTAATACACCACTGATAATACCAATCTTAACTTCATTACCCACAAATACCCCCCCTTATATCCCTTTGTATTCAAAAGGTTAAATAACCTTAAACGTCCTTCCCTATCCAAACCACCCTTCCAATCACTTCCAGGTCATCTGCTTCGTTAGGTTCAACTTGCTGTTCTTTGTATTCTTTATTGTCGCTGAGTAGCAGGATTCCCTTATTCCACAGCGTTTGGACACGTTTCACGATGAGGTGGCTGTTTGTCCTGATTACATAGATATGGCCGTCTTTAAGCTCTTTTTGGCTTGTATCGATCATCAACGTGTTGTTATCGCTGATTGTTGGCTCCATTGAGTCACCATCGGCAAATACTAAGGCTAGGTCTTTTTCTTTCAGCCCTTTGTATTTAAGCCACTTATGGCGGAATGCGAGCTTGCGAGTTGGTGTTTCGTCGGATGGCAACGCACCCGACCCTGCAGATACCTGGATGTTATAGCCTGGGATTAAAGCAAACTCTGACATCTCAGGATCGTGTGCACCACCCCCAGCTTCTTGGTGTAGACGCATAGCTCCTTCACCAGTCACTAGCCATAAGACATTTACTGCCCCTGCTAAAGCCATTAAGACAGCTTTATCAATAGTCGGAAACGAATCCCCCTTCAAGTACTTACGAATGACACCCTCAGATAAACCAGCTCTAGATGCGTACATACGTACGCTTCCTACTTCTTCCACTACTTTTTCAAGGCGTTTGGGGAATTGCACGATTCCATCCTGGAGAATCGTGCGCTGCGCCCGTTTTAAATCCTCTGAATGACTATCGCTATAACTCATTGATAAACCTCAAGTTAATACACAGAGTGCGTACAAATATAAAAATAATGAATCGTGCGCGTATTTTTGTGTTGCTATGCGCATATTTGTAAGCTAATCTAGTTACAGAATCTGGCGACCAAGACAGATAAATAAAACTAGTTAGCAAAAGGGCAAAAAAATGAGCAAGACAAAAGCTCGCTCAAGCACACAAAAATCCGACTGGCACCGCGAAGATATCAAGGCTGCAATTCGGAAAAAATCCGAAATGAGCGTTGCCGCTTTTGCCAAACAAAGCGGTTATAAAAATCCAGCAACGTTCTACAACGTTTTCAAAATGCCTTACCCGAAGATTGAGCGGATTATCGCCGAGCTTCTTGAGGTAGAGCCTTATGTTATTTGGCCTTCGCGTTATGCAAATCGTAGCACAAAAAATAGCGAATTTATTGGCATAGCCACTACTCGGGTTGCTTGAACTCATCAGTTTCCCCATCTGTGTTTTTCTCAGCTTAAAAGCGGAAACGCTAATGGAACAGATGCAGTAATTATTTTTATTTGGACAACGTAGTAACTAAGGAAAACCAATGGCTCGCATGAATTGGAAGCGCCAACGCGCAAGAAGCCTAAGACACGGTACGGAACTGTGTATTGCTTACGCCAAGGACGCGCATAACCGCAGTGTGGAAACCATTGCAGAGATGATGGGTGAAGAGAGCCATTGGACGCTTTATAAGTGGATGGAATCTGGACGGATGCCTGCCGTAAAAATCCGCGCATTTGAACATGCCTGTGGTGCTGACTTTGTTACCAAATACCTTGCTCACAGTGCCGGTTACCTGGTTATTGAGATCCCTAAAGGGAAGACGGTGAAGCATAAAGCGTTGAACGAGCTGGGCGCATATACGCATGAAGTACTTGGCGCGCTGCTCTCTTTTTATGAAGACCACGAAGGTGCCGAACAGGTAAAGCAGGCTGTAACCCTGCTCATTGAAGACCTGGCATATCAGCGTGGAAATATTGAGAAATATCAGCAGCCGGAGCTGCTGTAAGGAGTATCCAAATGTCAAAAACAGCTATTTTTCCTGCGAGTTACGTAGCCGCTCAGCGAGAAAAGCGACGTTCTCTGCAAGCGCGTCGAATTCGGCAACAAGCACTTCAGAAGCAGGTCCATCCAACTCGTTTGCTTGGCGAGAAAGAAACCATTGAGCTTCAGCAATTCCCTGATCCTGAAGGTGAGAAAGTGCCCAGCTTAGCGTTATCTGGAGAGCATCAATCCGATGATTCTGCTCTTCCAGTTGATGCTTAAGGATTTCTATTTCAGTTAGGTCAACCATTTTTCGTCCTTTGTTGGTTTGGTGGAACTTCCAACTATAGGGGAATCGGGGGCTGGGTTCAGCCCCCACTTAAAGGAAGAAATAGAGTTATGAAACAGTGGTATACAGCTATAGAAATAGCAGAAGCAATGGCTGTTGATAGAACAACTATCAAACGTAGAGCAGAGCGGGAAAGCTGGGAAAGCCAAGCACGAGCTTTTGGTAAAGGCTGCGAATACCACATTGCCAATCTACCAACCGAAGCCCGTAAAGCGTTAGAAGCTCAGCAAATTAACGACCTAATGCCGCGCTTGCATGAATCCAAGGCTCTGGCGGTAAAGCCTGCATCTAGCCAGCAGACAGGCTTGAACGAACGCCAGCGCAGTACTGCGGATTCCCGCGCTACCGTTATCACTGCTATTAAAGCAATGGCAGATCTGGGAGTTACCCAAGAAGCGGCTATCACGACTTTATTGTCACAAGCTGTTACGGGAGCGTTAGCTGAAACCAATCCTGTTCTGGACAAAGCCCTGCAGCTGGCTAAAGACCCTCGCGGTAATTCAGACAGCAACTACCCCAGCGCTCGCAGTATCAAGCGTTGGCTGGCTAAAGAACCAACCAAACTGGCTCCAGAATCCAAGCGTGAACTTAAGATTCCTGAATGGGCTAACGATTTTCTGCTTTGTTGGCAGCGTCCAGAAAAACCAAGTGTAGAACACGCATACCGCCAGTTTGTGGCCTTCTACCAAGAAGGTGAAACACCACCAAGCATTCATTCTGTACGTCGTTTTATTAAGAAAATGGGCAATGTATCCAAAGAGCGTGGCCGTATGGGTGCCCGTGAACTGAAAAACATACTCCCGTTTGTTCGCCGCGACTTCAGCAGTCTACTACCTGCAGACGTATACAGCGCAGATGGCCACACCCACGACGGCGAAGTGCAGCACCCGTTCCACGGTCGCCCCTTTCGTCCAGAGATCACCACGTTTATCGATATCGGTACTCGTCGAGTAGTGGGTGTTTCGGTAGACCTTGCAGAGAGCAGTATTGCTGTACTGGATGCCCTTATCAGCTCATGCACCCAGGCTGTACCAGCTCTTATTTATGTTGATAACGGTGGCGGTTATGTAAACGCCATGCTGAAAGATGAAGCCACCGGCGTTATGGCTCGCCTGGGTAGCACAATGACCCACTCTCTACCTTATAGCTCACAAGCACGTGGCGTGATTGAACGTGTACACCAGACGCTATGGGTTGATGCGGCAAAAGGCTTAAACGGTTTTGTCGGTAAAGATATGGACCAGGAAGCCAGGCACGAACAGTTCAAACTCAGCCGTAAGGCAGTAAAACAAGGCGGCACTATGCCACTGATGGGATGGGAAGCCTTCCTGCAGACAGTGAACGAGAGGATTAATTGGTACAACAGCCGTCCACACAGCACCCTGCAGAAGATCACCGATGAACAAGGAAAACGCCGCCATCAAACTCCAGACGAACTGTGGAACCAGTACAGAAATCAAGGCTGGGAGCCAATCACGCTAACAGGTGACGATGCCGCCCAGGTATTCCGACCACGTACCACACGTACCGCCAATCGCGGTGAAATTAAGTTCATGAGCAACATCTACTTCAGCCATGACCTAACCGAATGGCACGGCGAGCAGATACATATCGCCTATGACATCAACGACCCGCAATTCATCTGGGTTTATGAACCAGAAACCGGCGTTCTCATTACTAAAGCAGAGCTTAACGGTAACCGTCAGGACTACATGCCAAAGAGTGTGATTGAGCAAGCCCGTGAAGGTCGCGCCAAAGGCCGTCTGCGTCGCCTAGAAACAAAGGTAGAAGAAGTAGAAGCAGAGCTTAACGGCCGCCCGGCATTGGAACAGGAAGCGCCTGTTTATATCCCAGGCATCGGTGCGATTACTCCTGACCTAATCAATAGCCACAACCAAATTGAAGAAGCCGAGCTGATCGAAACGTCAGCAGAGCAAACCCTACAAAACATGAATTCTGCAGAACGCATCGACTTATACCAGGCATACCAGAACGGTAAAGCGGTACCAGAACATCACAAATTTTGGGTTAAGACATACGGGAAAAGTAAGGAATACAGCGCTTGGGCACGGCGCTATGAGGATGAACAGGAGATGGGATCAGAGGCTCGAACCCTCTGATCCCTGTGCCCACCAATCTTGCAATACGGAGCAAAGAAAGTATGACAACTTACAACGCTAGCAGCAATGGCGGATACGCAGAAATTACTAACATCAGTCTCTGCGATGTCGCCTTAGAACGTGCTATTGAACGCACACAATCTCTACCCGGCATGGTGTGCCTGTATGGGCCGTCCGGTTTTGGTAAATCAGTAGCCGCGCTACTGGTAGCCAATAGCCGCCGCGCTTACTACATCCAGGCAAAAAGCGTGTGGACCAAAAAGCACACTCTCACCGCCATTCTGCATGAAATGGGCATCACACCAGCGGCCACCATACCCCAGATGATGGACCAGGCAGCGCAAGAACTGGCTATGAGCGGTCGCCCTCTGATCGTAGATGAGATGGATCACTTGGTTGAAAAGAAAGCGGTGGAGCTGATTCGTGATCTCTATGAAGCCAGCCAAGCCCCAATTCTGTTGATCGGTGAAGAACAACTGCCTAACAAGCTGAAACGCTGGGAACGTTTCCACGGCCGTGTACTGGCTTGGATTCCAGCGCAGCCAATCAGCCTTGATGATGCGAAAAAGCTACTCCCTATTTATGCCAACGGCATCAACGTTGAAGACGACATGATTGAACACCTGGTGCAGATCTCCGGTGGCAGTGTTCGCCGTGTAGCCGTCAATCTGGAATCTATCCGCGAAAAGTCAATGGAATACGGCTGGGAAACCGTAGACCGCCGCACCTGGGGCAAGACTGAACTCTACACTGGCGAAGCGCCAAAACGCCGCATCTAAGGACACTAGGGAACAACAGGATGAATACAGCAGTACAACAATCCCCAGCCAAAAACCGAAAACCAGCCCAGCTGGAAATGATCGGCGGCAAGTCAGCACGGCAGCGTGTTTGGGAAGAGATCTGCAAGCAGAAGAACGAAGTGTTCTGGCTGAATGATGTTGCCTTTAAAGCCAATGTTGATGTGAACACTGCACGCACCTATGTACACAGCTTGGTTAAAGGCGAGTACTTAGAAAACGCCCCTGCAGAAGGTCGCAGAAAGTATCGTTACCGCCAGATAAAACATAACGGTATTGAAGCACCTCGTTTGGATCGCAAGGGCAATCAGGTGAAACAAGGCCTAAGCAGTGAATGCATGTGGCGAACTTTACGCATCCTGTCAGGTGAGCTGGATGTAACCAAGCTGATTGCTCATGCCTCTGCAAGTGGCATTGATATCCATATTCGTTATGCCAAAGCCTATATCACCGCTCTGAAAAAGGCTGGCTATCTACATATTACCAAGCCAGGTGGGCCAAACCGTTTGGAAAAGTTCTTCCTTAAACCGGCCATGAATACAGGACCACGCCCACCCCAAGTGCAACGCGTAAAAACGGTATACGACCCAAACCTTAACAAGGTGATGCACTGCGAAAACCCGGAGGAACTGTCATGAAAATTGATATTTCCTCATGGGGTGAGCAACCACCGGAGTTTATCCGTGTACTGGCTACCACTGTAGAAAAAACGGGTACTAGAAAAGCGGCTGGAGACTTGATTGGAATTGATCGCGCTTCCGTTAGCACGCTGCTTTCTAACACCTATCCAGCTAATACAGCTGAGATGGAAAAGAAAATTCTGGCTTTCGGTTCCGGTAAACAGTGCCCCGTACTGGGGCAAATTAGCGGCGATGAATGCCAAAAAAAACGTGAACAAACGTTCATTAGCAGCAACCCACAACGTGTAGCGCTCTACCGAGCTTGCAGTAAGTGCGAACACAACCCAATGCGAGGTGAAGTATGAATAAACAAAACCTATTCATTAAGGACCGTTTAGCTCACCTAAACATGACTATCAATATCCTGCACGCACTGCATTTAACCGTGCTGGATTTTGAGGTGAAAGATCGTAATCCCGTAATACATATCGCCCCCGGAAAAGGCTGTCAGCAACTACGTGATACACGCACTGTCTGGAAACCAGCAGATAGCGGCATACGCAAAGTGACCAAGGTCGCCAAAGTGGGTGACTGTGAAGTGCGCTGGGATGTACAGGAAGATATTCCATTTCAAGGAGCTTCAACATGCTGATTTTAACCCGCCGCATAGGCGAGACATTAATGGTTGGTGATGACGTAACCGTCACCGTTCTAGGGGTAAAAGGTAACCAAGTTCGCATTGGTGTTAATGCACCAAAAGACGTGAGTGTACATCGTGAAGAGATCTACCAACGCATTCAAAAAGAAAAAAAAGAGGGCCAAAGTGATGCCTGAATTTAATCTAATTATCGATCTGCCTGCCAGCCGTCAGGCCGGGCAGATCCGCTTCTGGGGTGTGGCAGAAACCGTCACCACGCCAGATCCAGCACAAGCCATGCTCGTACCAACCGAACACCTGAACAAATGCTTGCATCGCTACGACAACGGCAGAACAACCCGCGCCGTTCTGCAAAACAAAATAAAAGAAATGAATGGTGATTATGACCAACTCATCCAACACGAACTTAAGGAGCAAGCAGCATGACCACAATGCAAGTACAGCCCCATATTCCAGAAGGCTTTATGCAAGATTCCAAAGGCAGGCTGGTACCAGTAGAGCTGATCGATGAAATCGACACTACCCGTAATGATCTGGTGTTAGAAATCCTGAACAAAGCCGAGCAGTTGCAGGAGCAATTGCACGACTTTAAAGCCGCCACCCTGGATGATATTGGAGCCTTCATAGACCTAGCTGGAGAGAAGTATCAGATCGCCATCGGCGGTAAGAAAGGCAACGTCACCCTCACCAGCTACGACGGTCTTTACAAGATTCAACGCGCCATTCAAGAGCACATCGCCTTTGATGAGCGCCTGCAAGCAGCTAAAGAACTGATCGATCGTTGTATTCACCGCTGGTCGGAAGGCACCCGCTCAGAGCTGCGTGTACTAGTCGATGATGCCTTCCAGGTAGATAAAGAAGGCTTAATTAACACTGGACGTGTCCTAAGCCTGCGTCGTCACAGCATCGAAGATGAAGAATGGCAACGAGCTATGCAAGCCATCGCAGACAGCATCCAAGTCAGTGGGTCTAAAACCTATATACGCATCTATAAGCGTTCAGGACCGGACCACAAATGGCAGCCCGTTTCTCTTGATCTAGCAACCGTGTGAGGTAACTCATGAGCATCATATCCTCAACCTATCTTGCTTCACGGGTCGCTATGAATGCTCGGCTTACTCAAAGCCAAGCAGAAGCAGCCATTAAAGCTCTAGGGCCAGCCATCGTGCAAACCCTCAACAGCGATCACGCGATTGAGTTTAAAGGCTTCGGTCTGTTCAAAGTTGAGAAACGCCAGGATGGTAGTAACGGGGTGCACTTTATCCAAGCAAAAACAGTACGGGAGGCCGTCAATGGTAACGCCTGAACAGTGGGAACAAATCGAGCAAGAGCTACAAGGTTTCTACGGCAAAGTAACCCTCAAACTTCAAGGTCGGGAACTAACATTAATCAATGTCTATGTACTCAGAAAGTAGGCTTGCCATCATTGTATACATAGATGGCCATTATAGCCCTGCCTGGGGATTTCCTGAGCATAAAAAAAGAGACCCCTTTGTCGATAAGATCTGGCGCAAACGCACCAAGTCGCTTTATCCACCTAAAAAGAAAGCCCAAATCATCAAGGTTTGGGGTAAGCGAAAGGCATATAAAGAATTTGAACTGGATAAGAAATACATCCGCTATGAACCGGTTTTTAACACCGCTAAATCCTTAATTCACCAGTACAAAAAAATTAAAGATCTCGAATTCGTCAGCATTGGAATTACAACAGGAGAAATAGCATGACCTATGACCCAATGAAAGAAGTAGCGGAAGAAGGTTCGCTCCAGGAAGAAGCGGCACAGATTATCTCTCAGCTTATTGCCTGGCACGACGGCAGAGTGGAGACACTAAAGCAAACCTCTAATGTAAAAGTGATAAGGCTTCAGGGTGGCAAGGGTCAAACAATCGAAATTGATGATCCAAAGGTTATCCAGGGATATCAGTTAGGGGTAGAAGCAGCTCTGCAATTGCTTGGCAAATTACCTATTTCAATCTCTGAATAAGCGAAACACCTTAGTTCTCAGAACAGGGTGTCTATCCAACGTGGCGATTGGGTACTGATGAGCAGCCACTAAAACTTGAGGAAGAACAATGAACAAAGCAGATCTGATTAGCAACATTCAAAGCCAAATGCAGCTAATTGATGACCGGGATGTCAGTAAAGCAGATGTTGAATCCCTACTGAAATCACTGGAAACAACTATTCACGATGGGCTATGCAATGGCCGTGAAGTTGTCCTTCCAGGAATCGGTAAATTATCTAAAGGTCAGCGGGCAGAGCGCAAAGGCCGCAACCCACAAACAGGTGAAGAAATCACTATTCCAGCAGCTAATACAGTCAAGTTTAAACCGCTTAAAGCACTGAAAGACGCGATTAATTAATGGGTAAAGTGCCGCCCTTACGGGCGGTTAGAAGGGAGCCGTCCGTGGTTCCCGCCATTGATAAGAAAACATCTTAATTTGGAGAACTAAAATGCCATACACCCAAATAGAGAAAAGCGTTATCAATACCTTGGGAGAGAACGGCCCTATGGGTATTGCTAGCCTAATGCCTAAGGTGGAAGGGCTAGAAGGTAAAAAGCAACTAATTAATGTGCTTGAAAACCTACAAAGCAGAGGCGTCACAAAAAAACAAAGTAATAGCCAATGGGCCATTCTTAAAGTGATTTATGCTCAGCTACAAAAAGATGGAGACCTAACCGCTACTTCTGAGAAAAAACCATCTCCAAAAAAAGCTCCATTACAGGATATACCTGCTACTGAAGATATTCGTGTGCCGCCGAAAACCACAAGTGGTCGGAAGACGGCGACCAAATTAAGTATCAGCGACAAGGTTCTGGAAATGATGAGTATCCTGCCTCAGGGGGCAAGTCTCGCTATAAGCTCCGAAGGAATTAACCTCTTCTGGAATCAAGTAACTCTTGAACCTAATGCAGAAGAACTGGAAGAAGTAATGCAATCACTCCATTGCTTACAAAGATGTGTTGCGTGATTTGCTAATTTAAGGGCGCTCTGCGCGCCCTTGTAGTTAGGTTGTAAATTCCCAACCACAAGCGGCTACTGGCTGTTTCTGATTGTGAATTAACCGAGTAAAGCAATATGCAGTTAAACCGCTGCCCCGTTTGTCATAGCCGTATTGGCTTAGAGCAACTTGTCCAGGACGAAGCAGGCCGGGATCTACTAGCACTCATTGCCAAGCAGGACAAAACCACCGGAATGGTTCTAGTCACCTACATTGGCTTGTTCCGATCAACCCGTAGGGATCTGGCAAATGACCGAGCGCTGCGTCTGGCTAATGAAGCGTTAGAGCTAGCCCCGCCAGCACCGCTTCTAACGGCAATGGCCCAAGTTGTGGAATCGATGAGAGCCAAACAACAGCAAGGCAATTTTAAGCCTCTGGCCAATCACAACTACTTAAAGCGAGTACTGGAAGGTAGCGGCAACGGCGAAATAATTGCAGCACTGCCAGCTGGCATACCGGCCAACGATAAACAAACCAGGCGCGCCGCTATTACCGGGCAGGTCATGGATATTAAAGATACAAGTTGGTAACCAAATGAAACCGAAAAAAGACAACCGAAAAGCAGCCCTAGCCCAGATCCACATAGCGAAAAAACAGCTGGGTATGGATGACGATGTATATCGTGATGCGCTTGAGCAGATCACAGGAAAGCGAAGCTGTAGTGGTATGCACATTAGCGAGTTGTACCTGGTTATCAAACACATGGAAAAATGCGGTTTCAAAACCAAGCGCCAGTCTCAAAAAACTGGACGCTCTCAGAAGAAACAATACAGCCCAAAATCCAAAGGCCAAGTTATCGACGTAATGCGTGCGATCTGGATAGAAATGCATCACGAAGGCATCGTGGATGATGGGTCAGAAATGGCGCTTACTCGCTGGGCAGAACGCCAGAGCAGCACGTTAAATAGCGGTGTCGGTATTGCAGAACTGGAATGGCTGGAGCGCACAAAACACGTTGGTCCCGTGCTTGAATCCCTAAAGCAGTGGCGCACCCGTGTATGGAAGAGATGGTTAAAAGAAGATATTCAAGCCATTAACCTACTAATCAGCACAGAAAACCTGAACCCTGCTGTAGCTATCCAGCGCTTACTGGATGAGCACTACATCATGTACCACGGTGCTTTCTTTGATTACGGCATAGAGCCAGATCCAACATACTGCAGCAACCGCAAGGAGCTGAAACATGTCTGAAGAGCAGCAAGACCTGCTGAGTGCAACCACCTTCACAGATGATCTCGCCAGCCACCTAGGTGAGATCCCGGAAGAAGTGCGTAAAAAATGGCCTAAAGATCTGGCAGCACTCATCGATATTTTCAGCGACGAACTGGAACGCCAGGGCTACGCTAAAGAAGAGTCACAACGTATTACCCACCGCCTGCTGGCAGCCCAATCCATGTACTGTGGTGGCCGCTACTTCTACCTACCCAAACCCGATGCACTGGAAAAAGCTGTGCGCGATCTGAACCTGTACAACGACTGGGCAGGGAACAATATGGAACCTTCTGAGCTGACTAAAAAGTATAAAGTCAGCGTTCAGCATGTGTATCGCATTATCAAAGAACAGCGGGCATACTATCGGAAAAGGATTCAACCGGAGTTGTTTTAGATGGATATTCAACCTGCTATTAATGTACTACCAGATTGGTTGCAAGTACTAACCGGTTTATTAGCTCTTTGTATCATTGTGTATCTTAAATTTGGCGAAGCGATATATAAGGCAAGCAAAACATATCTCGATTACACGAAGAAAAAGCATCAACTAGAGCTTCAGAAACTCCATTATGAAATTGAGCAGATAAAAAAAGATGCAGGTTTGCCTGATCTGCCAATAGAACCTGACGAGAAGCATCAAGCTGAAGGTAGTGAAACACAAACAATTACTCCTCTCTCTTTTGTGAGCGGGATACTCATTGGTGTTTTTTCGCCGATCATATTGCTTTCAATATATTTAATGGAACAAGCACCAGCTCTTTTGAATGATCAAGACTTTCTACCTGCCGTGCCCATGATGATGATAGTCGGTGCTTTAGCAGGCCTTTTTTGTCGTTACCCCTTAAAGTTAACAGGCATTATTGCGCCTGCAGCTTTCAGTATTTTTATTTTGACAACATCGTTCGTATTGATACTTTCTTTCGCTTGATGAAACCTGTTGCTGAGCCTGCCAATACAATCGGTGAGGTATGATCGGCATACTCTCATAAGACTCATATCTAGCTTTAAACAAGGAGATTTATAATGACAGTGGAATGTGTCGGGCCAGTAACCTGCTCATGGATGTTTTTAGGCGATAATGTCGCCTCAATTATTGCAGCGTGTGCGATGACCGCGACGTTTTGGCAAGGATATATCACGAGAAAGCACAACAGGTTATCAGTAGAACCTTACCTTCATGTTAAAGCAGATCTCGATTGTAAACAGCCAGAGATCTCATTTGACATTATAAATAACGGAGTTGGGCCTGCATTTATTAATTCAATAAAAATAAGAAGTAACGATAAAACACTGGATACATCAAACTTTCATCAAACTGGTTATGAGCTTTCGACTGAGTTCAAATCTTGTTTCAAGATTTTGAGTCCAGGAAAGGCTAAGAAAGATGAGTTGCGTGTACTTTTTAGCGTCCACTCTTTAGAGCCTGGAGAACCAATAAAAGCTGGTTCAAAAATCAACTTACTTTCATTTTGCTTACCCAAAGTTGAAGGATTGAAAGCAGATCTTCTTACTGATCTAGCTACCAGAAAAATTAGTACTCTTACTTTTGAAATAAAGTATTCATCTTTGTACGGCAAGAGTTTTACATACACATTTAACCAAGGTTAAACCGGCAAAATCACAATCCCCGATAAGCTGGAGTCCTAACGAAATTTAAGGACTCTAACCTTACCGGGGATTTTTTATGCCTAAAAATTTCTATGAGCATGAACAGCTTCAACGGATAACTGTTGAGCGTTTTTCATCAGATAACGACGCAACTCTCAGCCTTATTTTTGTCGATGACCAATTTATCTGCTTCGGTCTTGAAGATGAATTTAGAACTGACAAAGTACCAGCTGAAACCCGTATCCCAGCTGGTGAATACGAAGTATCCCTCCGTGTAACCGGCGGTTTCCATAACCGTTACGAGCAAAAGTTTTCAACCTTTCATGAAGGCATGTTGTGGATTAGAAATGTTCCCAACTTCCAATATATCCTTATTCATATTGGCAATACCGATGCAGATACTGCAGGTTGCCTATTAGTCGGTGAAGGCGCTTCGACTAGCGGTGAGTTCCGAATATCAAATTCCACCGATGCTTATAAAAAACTTTACCAAAAGGTATCTAATGCTGCGCATGAGGGGCGATTGGTAATTGAGTTTATAGACCGCGACCGAGAGGAAAAGTCATGAACGACTGGAAATCTATAGTACGTAATATCGCCCCGACACTAGGTGCTGCACTTGGTGGCCCAGCAGGAGGCATGGCGGTTAAATTCCTTGCAGACAATCTACTTGGTAATGCCGAAGCCTCACAAGCCGATGTTGAGCAATTCATTGCTACCGCTTCCCCAGAACAGATGGCTGTGCTGAAAAAACTGGACCAAGATTTTGCTATTGCTATGCGCCAGTTAGATATCGATGTTTTTAAAATTGAAAACGAAGATCGTCAAAATGCCCGTGATCTTTTTAAGGTAAACATCTGGCCGCAAATCATCCTTTCATCCCTCTTTATTCTTGGCTATTTCGGCATTATGGCGGTGCTTATCTACTTCCATAACGCCAACATTAATGACCGTATTTTCGGCATTCTCAATACTGTTATTGGGGTGTTAACTGCAGCCATTCCGATGATTCTGCAATTCTGGTTCGGCAGCTCGCAAGGATCAAAAGATAAAACCGCACGGCTAAGGACTGATAAAAGTGACTGATATCGTTGATAACGCAAAGAAACTGGAGTTAAAGCAGCGCCAAGTCGCATTGAAAAACGCTCTGAGTCACCGCGAACCTGAACAAGATATCCGAGACGGTAAAGCATTCTGTATTAGCTGCGGGATAGAGATCCCTGCAGCGCGGCTCGCTGTAAAGCCTAACGCTGCACGCTGTATTCACTGCCAACAAATTGAGGAACAAAAGCATGGACGCTAGCTGGGCAAAGTTCTGGTTTGATGTAGCGGTATGGATCATCGCGATGGGGTTTGCAGTATCTGCATGGATTCGCTCTGGTAACAAACGAAACCAAGCCTCTATTCATGAGTTGCAAGAAGAACTACATCGACTGGACAAACGTGTTCAAACAGTTGAGACCCTTGTCAAAGCCGCACCCACGCATGAAGACATAACACAATTGCGTGAGCAGACAGCAGAACTGGATAGCAAACTCGATGGTATGCAAAACACCCTCAACCTGATCCATCAGTATCTGTTAAACAAAAAGGATTGACCTATGCCGTTTGAAAAGTTTGAAGAAGAAGACCGCCGTTTGGTGATCCTTCGCCACTTGGCAGAGGATCAGGACTACACCGTCAACAGCTCCATTCTACAAAGCGCGCTTAAAGTCTGGGGGCACTCTGTTAGCCGCGATCGACTACATGCAGATATCGCTTGGCTTAAAGAGCAAGGACTGGCCACCTATGAAGAAGTTTCTAGTGTCTACGTGGCTAAAATCACCCAGCGCGGCCTCGATGTTGCCGAAGGCACGGCCTCTGTTCCGGGTGTAAAACGTCCGGGACCAGGAGCCTAATGATGGCTCGTAAATCCTCAATCGACTTGTTGCCCGAAGAGATCCGCAACGCGCTACATGAGCTGCTGCGCGACCCGGCTGTTTCTCAGTTGGAAGCTACAGAGCGTCTGAATGTTTTACTGGAAGAAGAAGGCAGAGATGAACTAAAGGTCAGCAAGTCAGCGGTAAACCGCTACAGCCAGCGTATGGATGCCGTCGGTGCAAAAATGCGCCAGTCCCGCGAAGTCGCAGAAATGTGGATAGGTAAGCTGGGCAATCAGCCACAGGGCCAAGTCGGCAAGCTATTAAACGAATTTACCCGCACAATGGCATTTGAAACCGCGTTAGAAATGTCAGAGGGTGAAGAACCCATCCCCCCAAAACTACTGAAAGAATTGTCCCTGGCCATCAAGCATCTGGAACAAGCCGCTAGCGTGAATGAGAAGCGTGAACGGGAGATCCGCAAGCAAGCTACAGAAGAAGCAGCAGAAGCAGCAGAAACCGTCGCTAAGCAGCAAGGCTTAACCCGTGAAGGTGTTAAAGCGATCAAAGAACAGATTCTGGGTATCGCCTAATGAGTGCGGATTTATTAAAGCAATCTCTTGGCTCAATAGCAGAATCTAATTTTGAGGAACTTCAGCAGTTTGATTCCAGCGAAGTACTCCTTGGGTATCAAAAGCGCTGGATAGCCGACGAATCACCACTCAAGATTGCAGAAAAGTCCCGGCGTACTGGTTTAACCTGGGCCGAAGCGGCTGACGCTGTTCTGTGTTCCTCGTTGGCCCGCTCCGAGGGAGGTTGTAACCATTTCTATGTTGGTTCCAACAAAGAGATGGCACGTGAGTTTATCGAAGCAGCAGCCATGTGGGCTAAGAGTTTTGACAAAGCTGCAGGCGAGATCCGCGAAGAAGTCTTTGTCGATGAAGCTCAGGACGGTAAAGAAATCCTCACCTTTGCCATCTACTTTGCCAGTGGTTTTAAAATACAGGCGCTCTCCAGCAATCCTTCCAACCTCCGTGGTATGCAGGGTAACGTCACCATTGATGAAGCCGCCTTCCACGATCGATTGGCCGAAGTACTCAAGGCAGCACTCGCCCTCACCATGTGGGGCAGCAAGGTTCGCCTCATCAGTACCCATAACGGCGTAGATAACCTGTTTAATGATTTTATTCAGGACAGTCGCGCAGGTAAAAAAGACTACAGCGTCCACACCATCACGCTGGACGATGCCTGTGCCGAAGGCCTGTATAAACGTATATGCCAAATAACCCGCCAGGAATGGAGCCAGGAAGCCGAAGATAAATGGAAATCAGATCTGCTGCGCGGTACCGCCACCGAAGACGACGCGTTAGAGGAATACTACTGCGTACCGAAACAAGGCGGTGGGGCCTACCTTAGCCGCTCGCTTATTGATCGGGCCATGAATCCAGAGCTGCAAATCGTAGAATACGAAGCGCCCAAAGGCTTCGAAGATCGGCCCCTATCTCAGCGTAAAAAGGACATCCAGCAATGGCTAAAAGAAACTGTTCAGCCGCACCTGGAACAGCTCAACCCAAATCTATGCCACGTCTTCGGTGAAGACTTTGCCCGTAAAGGTGACTTATCCATCTTTGGCGTGGGTGAGATCCAGCGCGACACCCGCATCACGGTCCCGCTCCAGTTAGAACTGCGCAACATGCCGTACAGCCAACAGGAACAGATCATGTACTACGTGATCGACAACCTGCCCCGCTTTACCGGCGCGGCCTTCGATGCCACAGGTAACGGGGGTTCACTGGCAGAAAAAGCCGCTGACCGTTACGGCACCGAAATGGTCGAGCAAGTCATGCTGAACATCGCCTGGTACCGGGAATGGATGCCCAAACTAAAAGCCAAATTTGAAGACTTCGATATCGAGATTCCAAAAAGCACCGATGTTGTTAACGATCTTCGCAAGATCATCGTCACTAAGGGTGTGCCGCAAATTGAAAAAGGCTCTAACAAAGACGACAAAGGTAAACAACGCCACGGCGACTCTGCTGTCGCTTACGCCATGATTGTACGCGCAAGCTACATGGAAGGTGGCGAAATAGATTTTACGTCCCTCCCCGGCAAGTCTAACCCTTGGGGGGATGAAGACGATGACGACGATTTTGATATCCCATCAACCTCATTTTCTAAAGGAGCCTGGTAATGGCTGAAAGTACTATCGTTGATGTTACCGGGCAGCCATATAAGCTGCCCGATCTGTCAGAGCAGCAAACCGAGACTAACGCAAAGCTGGCACAACTGCGCAATCATTATGGCGACCACCCAAGCAGGGGATTAACCCCCGCCAGAATTGCAAAGATCCTGCGCGATGCTGAACGAGGTAACCTGATTGCTCAATGTGAACTAGCCGAAGATATGGAAGAGAAAGATACACATATCCAAAGCGAGTTAGGCAAACGCCGCTTGGCCATGCAAAGCGTAGATTGGAACATCGAACCACCGCCTAACGCCTCTGCTGCAGAAAAGCGTGATGCAGAAATGATAGAAGCCCTGTTACGCTCAGCCACTTGGTTGGATGAGGCTATTTTTGATGCAGGTGATGCCATCCTTAAAGGCTTCTCTAATCAGGAACTACAGTGGGATCGCGAAGGTAAAGAACACTACATCGCAGGTGCTGAATGGCGTGACCCCTCCTGGTTCCAGATTAACCCGAATAACCGCAACCAACTAACATTGCGCGACGGCTCCCACGAGGGCGAGCCGCTGCAGGCTTTTGGCTGGCTCAGCCACATAGCCAAGGCCAAAAGCGGTTATCTGGCCAGAAACGGTTTGGCTCGTGTTTTGGCATGGCCGTTCCTGTTTAAGAACTACAGTGTTAGAGATCTAGCCGAATTCTTAGAGATTTACGGCTTGCCAGTTCGCTTGGGCAAATACCCTAACGGTGCCAGCGACAATGAAAAGCTCACCTTACTGCGTGCCGTAATGAGCATTGGCCATAACGCTGGCGGAATCATCCCTAAAGGCATGGACATTGATTTTGAAAATGCTGCAGACGGTGGTAGTGACCCGTTTATGGCAATGGTCAACTGGTGTGAGAAGAGCGAATCTAAAGCCATTCTGGGCGGTACTCTCACCAGCCAGGCCGACGGCAAAAGCAGCACCAACGCCCTGGGTAATGTGCATAACGAAGTACGCCAAGAGATTCGAGACGCAGACCTTAAAGCGCTGGGGAATACCTTAACCCGCGATGTGGTTTACCCACTCTTTGTGCTGAATGGTAAATCATACTCAAGCCCCCGTCGTATTCCACGCCTAGTATTTGATATGAACGAAGGTGAAGACCTGGAACAGTTCGTTAAACCGCTGAAGGATCTGACAGAACTCGGTATGCAGATTCCGGTTAGCTGGGTGAATGAAAAAACTAAGATCCCCTTGGCCAACGGTAACGAACCAGTGCTACAGCTAGCTAAACCGCAACCTGCACAGGTATCACTTAGCGCTCCTGCTGTGGCTGCACTCAGTGCAAAACAAGCAGAGCCGGACCACGTGGAAGAACTTAGCGAACAGATGGCCGGTGCCAACGATCCCGCTATCAGACAAATCATGACCCTGGTAAATAATGCCGAAAGCTTTGATCAGCTTAAAGAACAACTGTTAGCCCTCCAGGTAGATCTGGGGCCGCAATCTGAGCTTATTAGCCAAGCGTTAACGGTTGCCCAGCTGGCAGGACGTTACGATATCGTCCAGGAAGCACTGTAATGGTTAGGTACGGTGGCCGCACGTTCAAAGAGAAGCTGAACTTCCTACAGAAGAAAGTTCCTCTGCCTACAACCAGCTTTGAAGATGTGCAGGCAGCACAACATGACCACGCCTTCATGGTGGCCGGTGCCAATAACCGCGCCATTGTTGAAGACTTTTTCAAAGCAATCCTTGCGGCAGAAGAACAAGGCGAAACCCTGCGTGACTTCCAGAAACGCTTTGATGATATTGTTGAGAAACACGGCTGGGACTATAACGGTTCCCGTGGCTGGCGCAGTAAGCTGATCTATGAAACCAATATGCGCCAAGCATACAACGCAGGGCGTGAAGCGCAGTTTACAGATCCTACTTTTAAGCAGCGTCACCCTTACATGATGTACCGCCACTCTGGTGCTGAGAACTACCGCCCGGAGCACAAGAGCTGGGATGGTTTAGTTCTACCTGTAAACGATCCCTGGTGGCATAAGCACAGCCCCCAGAATGGTTATGGCTGCAAGTGCAAGAAATTCGCGGTATCAGAACGCTACTTAAAACGCCTGGGCAAAACGGTACCCGATACTGCACCACAAAATGAGTATTACGAGCATTTGGATAAACGCACGGGTGAGCTTCTCCAGGTGCCTAAAGGAATTGACCCAGGGTTTGATTACACACCGGGGGCAAGCCAGATCCGCCACACTACACCCAGCTTCCTGGAAGAGTGGCCAGCCAATGTCCAACCCATCCCGATTGGGCCAGTTGCTAAACCTGCCCTGCCAGTAACTACGCTGGTTCCAGAAAGCGATATCCTGCCCGATGGTCTGAGCGACGAAAAATACGTGCAAGCGTTCCTAGATGAGTTCGGTGGAACAAGTCTTGTTTTTAAAGACGCGTTAGGCGAACCGTTAGCAATCAACGATCAGCTGTTTAGGAATGCTAAAGGTGAACTGAAAGTCAGTAAGGACAAAGTACGCCACCGCTATATGAAACTGTTAGGTCGAGCACTAACACACCCTGACGAGATCTGGGCCATTCTGGAACCAGATTTAGCGCGACCAGGTAAGTACCGCCTCAAACGTCGATACATAGCCCGCTGGGAAACAGAAGAGTCTGGTCAGGCTATTCACGGTTTTAGTGCATTTGAGTTTGGTCAAGGCTTATGGACCGGTAACACAATATTCACCCCATACCGCAAACAGCAAGGCGAACGTGTACCCAATAGAGATGCCTACCTGGAGAAACAGCGAGAAGGTGTTTTGTTGTACAGGAAGGAAGAATAAGGGGTGGATCGCTCAGCCGTTCCACCGACCAGCAGTTCTTTGGGCGCACCTCTGAGTGCTATAGGCTGCTAGGCAGAGTTACAGTATAGGATATTTTGTATGGCCGGTACACGCATTGAAATCAATCATAACTCAGTAGAGATCCTGCAGGCGCTTAACCAGCTGCTGCAAAACGGCCAGGACACCACCCCAGCGATGGCCGAGATTGCTGGGTATATGGATCAGCGCACCCGCGAGAACTTCGATAACGAACAAACGCCGGATGGCATCCCCTGGGCACCTTTGAGTAACGTAACCCAGGCGCTGCGAGCAGAAAAAGGCTTACCTGTTGATAAAATTCTACATGGCGAAACAATTAATCTGCGTGATGAGATGCATATCTACTACGATGCTGAAACCGCAGAGGTTCGCACGGGCCAACCAGCAAGCTCTTATGCAGCCATGCAGCAATTTGGTGGTACAACAAGTAATAGAAGTATGATTCCCGGTGTAGAGATCCCCGCCCGACCCTACTTAGGATTCAGTGCAGACGATCAGGGTTATATTCTGGAAATCCTGGGTGATTTCCTGACGAACATCTAAACAGCCTGTATTCCCTTGTCAGCTACTTTTATATGTAGTTGCTATGCTGATTCGTAAAAGGTACGTTTTAAGTTTCTAACGCGGATCTAACGCTTTAAAGGGTTGTTATTTATCAATGGATGATATGTCTTTTGTCTCATTTCTAAAAAATCAGTATGAATCGACATTCGATGAGTCTGATCAAATGCTAAGCGTTATTGACCAAACGGCACATGCTGAATTCGAGAGCTTTCAGAAGCTGGGAGATGAATGGAGTATGCGAGCCATTTGTGACTATCGAGAAAATTTCATAAATGACTCACTCCTTCCAATCTTTAGAGTGTTCATAATTAGCTGTAAAGAACTATGTTCAAGTGAAGCCAATAGTCCTTCTAATACAAAAATAACTTCGGTTTTATTGTCTATATTAAACCAAGCCTTGGAGGTTGCTTCTGAAGTTATAGCATTGTTAGGGTTTGGCTTGATATCTGGGGCAGAAGCAAGGGCAAGGAACCTATTAGAGCAACGTATAATTTCAGAGTTTATTTCAATTTACGGCGATGATTGCGCTGAAAGGTATCAGCAGCATTGGATCTGCGATGAGCACCGACTGATTGAAAAGCAAGCTTCTTCACCAAACGAAACTCCACCAGATGATGACTATATTGTTACTCTTTGTGCAGAAATTATTAGACTGAAAAATAAATTTGGTGAAGATTATCTCAATCCATATGGGTGGGCTTCGTCATTTCTTAATAAGCCTAAACCACGTTTTAGCGATTTTATAGAAAAGCTTGATAGATCCTCATGGGAGTTTCATTACAAATTACAAAGTAAACAGGTTCATCCTGAGCTTAACGAACACCCTTTTCATACTCAGAAGAACGCTAACTTATCTCGTTTATCCCAAAGAATCCCTTGCCCAATAGATTCACTAATTGATGGGTGCCGTCTAAATATTATGACCATAGTTGGCTTGTTACTTAAAAATGATATGAATCAATTCGAATCCAAAAACCTTTTAGCCTATCTCTACTCCATATACAAACTAGAAAAAGAAATATTAAAAACATCTAACCAAGGTTAAACCCACGCTCAAACTCATGCCGCTATTCTGGCGGCATGAAGACGAATCGAAACCTACTCTCATTAGCCGTTTTAGCCACCAGCACGACATCCCCGGTGGCTGTTGCGTCACTGTCTCTTGAATATGACATCGAGGCCGACGGCTGGTGTCAATTGCTCCCTGCTGGTTATTTTAAAGCTGTAGATGGTCGTCCACATGATGTGCCTGATGGACAATGGTTTATTAACGAGGGTATTGCTGAACGTCTGATCAGTGATGCCAAAAACCGCGTTAATAATCTACTCATCGACTATGAACATCAAACTCTAAACGCTGACTCTAACGGCCAGCCTGCACCTGCTGCAGGTTGGATCATAGATATCGAATGGCGTGAAGGCTCCGGCCTATGGATCAAACCTAAATGGACAGCTAGGGCAAAGGAGTACATCCAGAATGATGAATACCGCTACCTGTCTGCCGTCTTCCCCTACAACACCGAAACTGGCGAACCGCTAAGCCTGCATTCTGCTGGCTTGGTGAATCGAGCTGGTATCGATGGCATGGCCTCTGTTGAGGCTCTTAGCACACTGTTAAATCAACCCCAACAGGAGAACCCTGCAATGAATGAATTGATGCAAAAGCTGCTCGCCAAACTCGGTATTGAACTGGGTGAAGGTGATCAGCTAACAGAAAGCCAGGCTACAGCCGCGCTGTCTGCTATGGACACACTGCAAGCTCAAGCGAAGAAGTCAGGCGACCTGGAAACTCAGGTTGCAGCTTTGTCTGCCAAAGGTGATGAAGTTGACCTCACTAAGTGGGTACCAGCTCAAACCTATAACGCTCTGGCTGGCCAGATGGCTGCGCTAAAAACAGAAAGCGACGAGTCCACGGTTGACCAACTGATCGCTACGGCACAGCAAGAAGGGAAGATTCTGGCTGCAGAAGAAGACTACTACAACAAATTGGGCAAGCAGCATGGCGTAGCCGCCCTGACTGCTGCACTTGATAACCGTGCTCCTATTGCGGCTCTAACGAATCAGCAGACCACAGGCAAAAAACCGGAAGAGACTAAAACCGGTATTGCTGCACTCAGTGCTCAAGAGCTGGAAGTCTGCCAGAACGCTGGTATCTCCCCTGAAGACTACCTGAAAAACAAAGGTGAAAAATAATGTCTGCTTTAACTAAAAATCGCCCAACTAAACGTCGTGGCCAGGGTTCCCACTCTGACCCGGTTGGAGCTGGCGCAAACATTTTCTCGGGTGCGCTGGTTGTACTGAATGCAACTCACTTTGCTGAACCTGCAACGGCCACTACAGGCTTACGTGTACGTGGTGTGGCAGTTCATCCAAGCAATAACAGCACGGGAGCAGATGGTGCAGGCACCATTGAAACCAATACCGGCGCGCATTTCTTCAAGAATGCCGGTGATATTGACCGCTCTCACATCGGTTCAACCGCATACATCACAGACGACCAAACAGTTACTGCTGTCAGTACTGGCAGTTCAGCTGTGGGCCGCATCGATGATGTAGAAACTAACGGCGTTTGGGTCTTCATCGACTAACGCAAAATCAACGTAACGGAGACCAGAAATGGACGTTAATGCTCAAAACCTCAGCATCCTGAACACCACTGTTTCAACTGCGTTTAACAATGCGTTTGGCGGGGCTGAATCTCAATATCAGAAAGTAGCCACGGTTGTGCCTTCTTCTGGTGCCGCTAATACCTACGCTTGGCTGGGTAAGTCTGGCCAGATCCGCGAATGGTTAGGTGAACGTGTAATCAACCGTCTGAAAAAGCACGATTACACCATCAAGAACAAGAAGTACGAAAAAACCGAAGGTATTCCGGTTGATGATATTGAGGATGACAGCTACGGCGTATACATGCCCCTGTTCGAACAAATGGGTGTTAACGCTGCTGAGTTCCCAGACAAACTGACCTTTTCGGTTCTGAAGCAAGGCTTCACTGAGCTTTGTTATGACGGCCAATACTTCTTTGATACTGATCACCCAGTAGGTGAAGACGGTGCTGAAGAATCTGTATCAAACATGCAAGCAGGGGCAGGCGAAGGCTGGTATCTGCTTTGTACTAAACGCCCTCTTAAGCCGTTGATTTGGCAGAAACGCAAGCCGTTTAATCTGATGATGAAGTCAGACCCGAACACCTCTGATCATGTCTTTATGAATGATGAAGTGCTCTGGGGTGTAGATGGCCGTTGCAACAGCGGCTTTGGCCTTTGGCAACTAGCGTTTGGCTCCAAAGCAACGTTGGATGCCTCCAACTTTTCTGCAGCTCGTGAAGAGATGATGAAGTTCAAGAGCGATTCTGGTGAACCGTTGGGGATTGTTCCTGATCTGCTTGTTGTAGGTCCTGGCAACATGTCTGCAGCAGAGACCCTGCTGGAAGCAGTCAACAATGCTAACGGCTCAACCAACACTAACTACAAAAAAGTAGAACTGCTGGTTTGCCCTTGGCTGGCATAACCCGCTTATAGGGAAGCTTGAGCAAGGATGCTCACCCACTTTTTTTAAGAGAGATTTATGTCATGTCTAAACACGTTATTCATGCCGCTCTTGTGGCTATTTGTTCAGCCCCTTCAGGGTATCGTCGCGGCGGCGTTGAGTTGGAGCAAGGGCCTAACCTTTTCGAAGCAGACCGGTTTTCTGAGGAGGAATTACAACAGCTACGCGATGACCCACGCCTTACCCTGGCGGAAGGTGAAGGTGAAGATGCAGAAACTGAATCAGATCCTGGTAATGAAAAAAAAGGGACCGTGGACCCAGACCGCTTGGCAGAGCTTGTGAAGCATATTGAAGGTCTGGACAAAAACGATGATTCGCTCTGGAAACAGGATAACGCTGGTCCGAAAGCCTCTGCCTTTCCTAAAGGCACTACCGCTGAAGAACGTGACGCTGCCTGGGATGCTTACGTGAAACAACTGGATGCTGCTAAGTAATGAGCTACTGCACCCGATCTGATCTTGAGAACCGTTTTGGTTCCGATGTGCTGGCTGACTTGGAGTATGGCAGGCCTAAAGCAGTGGTCGAAGCGATTGCTGATGCTGACAGTCTTATCGACAGTTACGTTGGTGCTCGTTATCCACTGCCTCTGGTGACAATTCCGTCGATTCTTGTCAGCACTGCACGGGATCTGGTGCGTTACTCCCTGGACATAGACCCATCCGAAGCGGTGAAAAGCCGCCGAACGGATGCGGTTAAGTTTTTGGAAGCCTTGGCACAAGGACGTGCCACCCTGGGTATCCCCCAGGAGGAAGAGCCAGAGAGCTTAGATACGGCAGAGATCCAGTCTGACGGTCATGTTTTCAGCCGTAAAGATAAAGGCTTTATCTGATGATTATCGCCAGCACTAAAGATCACCTTGCCGCTATTGTCGATTCCAATATCAATAAGGTCGGGCTGGCTTTAGATCTGGTAAAAGCTATTGAGAGCGCACCCAAGCGAGGCGTTGAGTGCTATGTAATTCCGGTGAGCGAAGTGCCCGGATCTAACGAGCGCTCATCAGGGCCAGCACGACAAAAGCTCAATATCACCATTGGCGTGGTTATTGGCATTAAAGCCAGTAACGACCCCAGCGGTGAACGAAGCGCGGACGACCTGGAAGCGGTCCGTACTGTTATCAGGGACAACCTTTTTGGATGGACTCCAGAAGGTGCCAAAACTCATTTCCTGCTAGGGAAAAGCAGCCTGGTGAAAATGGTACCGGGTGGGGTTTGGTGGCTGGACCAATTCACAACCACAACACAACGAACAGGTACACAACATGGATAACAATACTCGCGTAGTACTGGTCCGCAAACTGGACCCAGATGGCACACCGAACGGTAGCTACCAGGTAATTGAAACTCTGGCAGGCATGACCATGAAGCCAAATGGTGATGTTAAAGAGCGCAATACCGTTAATGCCTCGATGTCTGACCGTGGCGCCAAAGTTGGCGCTAAAAACTGGGATATCAATTTACCTGTAGAGCTTAAAGGTGCCGGTGTGACTGGCAATACAGTCAACACACCTGAACTGAATAATATCTTTCAAGCTTGCGGCATGATTTTGGATGCTGCTGCGATGATTACCGTCTCTGGTGCATCTGGAGACTTTACACCTGGGGAACCACTCACAAACACAACCGCTGGTAATGCCATTGGTGATCTTGCTCATTCTGTTGATGTGGGTTCTAACAAAGTACTCTGGGTTTATAACCTGCAAAATATGCCTGCAGATACCGATGCCATTGTAGGTGATACCAGCACCGAAACCGCTGCTGTTTCTGGTACACCAGAGGATGCGCTTTGCTATCGCCTGGTGTCCGATCGTGATCAGCATTCTATGTGTGAGATCCATACCCACTTTGATGGTATTCGCCGTGTTGCAGACCGTGCTCGTGGCACCTTTAACTTTGAGTTTAAAGCCGGTGAGATCTCTTCTCTTCAGTTCAGTATGAAAGGCCTTTACGCCGAACCAACCGATGAGAACCTTCCAAGCGCCACATATTCAGAGGTAGAGCCGCCGTTTGCAGAAAATGCAGGGTTGACCATTGAAGGCTATCCAACGGCAGACAACACCATTGATAAGTTTAACTTCTCTCTGGGCCAGTCTGTGGTCGCTGTATCGGATATCAATAGCCCGAATGGTCGTCATTCATATCGTATTGCTGGCAAGCGAAAGCCTAATGGCAGTATCGACCCTGAAGTAATCGCACTGTCAGAGTTTAACCCGTTCGACCTGTGGACCAACGGCACCCGCGCACCTATTCACGGAACACTTGGCACTGCACCAGGTGAACGTATCTCTGTGGTGGTGACCCAAGCGCAATTTACCGCAATCTCTGACAAAGAGCGTGCTGGTAACGATGTTTATGACCTGAGCTACCGCGCCACAGGCGATAACGACAACGAATTCTATATGTTCTTCCATTAATCCACCGGAGTAGATAAACCATGTTGAAGCTAAACACTGAGCGAAGCTTTAAAGCCCCTGTCACCGTTCGTTTCATGGATGAAGACGGTACTAGTCAGAAAGGCACCTTCAACGCCAAGTTTAAGGTTGTGTCCACTGACACGCTTCAGGAGGAAGAAAACGCTGATAAACGTTTGTTGGATCTGGTTCTTCTTGAGGTTAACAACATCGAGTTGGCCGATGCTAGCGGGAACCCACTTGAAGGCGAAGCCCTTCTGGAAGCCTGTAAAAGTGATCCGTCTATCAGTACCGCACTGGTCGCAACTTACGGTGAGCAAACGGCAAAAAAGAACCTGAAGCGAACCTAGTAGCGATCGCTGAGCATTGGGTAAAGCTCACTCGCTCAGATGGTGGTACTAAAGCTGAAGAAGATATTAACAACCTGGTTGACCCTGACACTGCAACCCTCTTCAAAGCAGCTAAAGCAAAGAAGCCCCAGCAAGAGGATATTTGCTGGGTTTTACCAGAAAACTGGACCGCTGTTTCTCTGTTCCTGGAGTGTAGTGATCAATGGCACACAAGCCCCGACGGTAAGTTCATCGGGATTAGAAGCGAAGCTGCAAAAATCGAGATCGAATATTGTGGCTTTGACACTTTTAAGCCTGAAGACTGGAAGCGGTTTAGACGACTAAGCCGTTACGTTGCAAAAGAGTTGAACGCATGAGTGATCTGGAACTTAAACTTGTACTTAAAGCTTCGGACGAAGGTCTGACTGGAGCCGTTCAGCAAGTTGCTAAAGAAACGGAAAAACTAGATGCGTCCCTCGACTCATCAGCAAAATCAACTGGCTATTTCAGCGATAAACTTTCTGAAACCGATCGTGCAGCTGGTCGAACTTATGATCAGATGGGGCGGCTCAGAGAAACTAATGGTCGATTTGTTTCAGGTGCAAAAAAAGCAACTGAGCAGACCGATAAGCTTAATGAAAAGCTGAATAAAACAGCCAAACGCTCCAAAAAAGCGGCCAAAGAAAACCGCTCTTTTAATGACACGCTCGGCAAAGGCATCGTTAAAGCCGGTGCCTGGGCGGCTGCTTTTACTGCAGCGGTTGCCGTGGGTTCATCTTTTGCAGCCACCCTGAATACCGAAGCAATTCGCGAAACTCAGGTGTTAGCCCAGACGCTAGACCTCAGTACCCAGTCCCTTTCTGAATGGGAATATGCTGCTGCTCAGGTAAACGTCTCTGGCGCAAAAGTGGGTGATATTTTCAAAGATGTATCCGACAAAATCGGTGACTTCATCACAACGGGTGGTGGCGAAGCAGCAGACCTCTTTGAAAATCTCAACCTACAGGTTAAAGACCTGGTCAACCTTTCCCCTGACCAGCAACTGTTGGCCATTGGTGATGCTCTCGATGATGTGGGCAACCGTGGCCAGCAGGTTTTTTTCTTAGAATCCCTGGCTGATGATGCCAGCCGTTTACTTCCCCTACTAGAAAATGATGCTGAACAACTCAAACGTCTGCAGCTTGAAGCTCAGGTGCTTGGTGTTTCTATAAACGACATCGACGCATCCAAAGTAGCGCAAGCTGCTCAAGCTTTCGATCGTGTCAAAGGTTTAAGTAAAGGGTTGGCCAATGATCTAACGATCGAATTAGCTCCGATCCTGGGCGGTATAGCTGACTACTGGGTTGATGCTTCAATCGCGGCAGGTGGCTATCGTGGAACAATAAAGTCGGTAATCGATTACTCAGTATCAGGTGTCGGCTTTGTCCTGGACTACCTGCAACAATTACGCATAGTTTTAAAGTACTCCGAAAAAGGCTGGATGATGATCGGTGAAGCGGCCACAGGTGCAATGGCATCGGTCGCAGATTCGACGGCACGGGTGATCAATACCGTGATGTACCCCTTCCAGAAATCAATTGCTTGGGTCATAGAAAAGTACAGCTATCTACTTCAGCTGGGTTCAGAATTCGGTGGTCCATTTGCAGATGAATTCGCTACAGCAGCTCAAGGGCTGAAAGGTTTCTCAGCTGAGTTGGATCAGTTTAGCGTCAGCGCCGACGATATCATCCAATTGCACACAAACATGAGTGCATCAGTTGCTGCGACTAATAACGAACTCAAAGCGTTAATCGCAGCCGATGCCCCAAGCGAAGTACTCAAAACTAAGGTTGAAGAGCTTCGGATTAAATCTGAAGAGTTAGCAGTTGCTCAACAAAAACTAGGGGATACCAGTAAAACACAAACCGAAATTGTATCGAATCAGAAAGACGAGAATACAGAGCTTGTTAAAACGTTAGAACAAGAACTTGAGCTTTTAGGTCTAACGGAGCGCGAACGTAAAATTGAAATTGGCCTACGTAAGCTTTCAGAGGATGCAACTGAAGCTCAGCGTAAAGAAATTGCTCGTTTGACAGGCAGCATTTACGACTATAACCAATCATTGAAAGAGTCCGAAGCACAGGCTAAACCCTGGGCAGATGCATGGGAAGCATCGACAGAGCGTTTAGATACTGTATTTGCTGATGCTTGGACCGGTGCGTTTGATGGCTTTGATAGCTTTACAGACTCCCTGCTGGATGCGTTTAAACAAACCCTTGCTGAAATGGCACACCTAGCTTTCACTAAGAAGTTTGTTCTGAATATAACTACGGCCATTGGCGATGCTATTGGTATTCAAGGTGTCTCCTCTCCTGGAGGGACTGGAAATAGTCTTGGTAGTTTAACTGATATTTTTAACCCTTCTGCAGGTACGATTACTAGCTCGATCAATAATGCAGCGTCCAGTCTAGGTTATGGATATGGCGCAGATGGAATGGGGCCTCCCACTGCATTAATAAATCCAAATAGCACATTTGCAACGGGTCTAAACTCAATTGCACCGGGTCTTTCAGCCTATGGTTTTGCACAACAATATGGCGCTGTAGGCGGCATCGTTGGTGGTGCAGGTTCGGCTGCGATTGCCGGTGGTATAGGAGGTTTGGCATCGGGTGCGGGCTTTATGTCCGGCGCTACCGGAGCCTTGGCCGGGCTGGGACCTGCTGGCTGGGCTGCAATTGGGGTCGGTACCCTACTTGGTCTGAGCGGAGGCGGCGAAACTCGTCATGGCCAGGAATACGGTTACGACACAACAAATGGCGTTCGTATAGTGGATACCCCTTCTGGCGGGGCAATCGCAGACGAAGCTATGAGTGCTGCAGTAACTGCCACCATTGATGGCATTAACAGCGCTTTGCAGACATTTGGGTCCACTCTGACTGTATCAACCTTTGGCGCTGAGCTGGAAACATCTGAAAAAGGTCGTGGTGGTGTGTATTCTGGCGGCCACCTGTCATCTGGTACAGCCTTTGGTGAGATTGGACAAACCTTTGAAGCGGGTAGCCCGTATAAGATTGATGGTGAAAAAGCAGTAGAGCTGTTTATGCTGGATCTACAGCAAGTAACCCTGCAGGCACTTCAAGCGTCTGAAATCCCCGGCTACGTTGGTGAGTTCCTGGAAGAACTAGGCGATATTGAAGAGCTGGAGGGAAATCAACTCTCAGCGGTTCTCAATCATGTGAACACACTTACATCTATCACCGAGATTTTAGAGTCCAGCGCCCCGCTAACAGCTTTGCTGCCTGATACTCTTGACCAGGTTGTTGTATATCTTGAACGTTTCCAGATTAATGGTGAAGCATTGGGTGATACCCTCTCTCGCTTCGCAACACAGTACGATTACTTTTTTACCAACTTCTTTAGTGAGCAAGAACAAGCTGCTGTTCAGGTAGAGCACTACACCGCAATTGTTGAGCGGTTTAATGTCGAATTTGGTGCGGCCATTCAGTCTAAAGATGATCTACGCAATTTTGTAACTGCCTTGGACCTGACAGGCGAAGCGGGTCAGCGCGCCTATCAAGCGGCTATGAATTTAGCCCCTGCATTGGTCAATCTGGAACAATCTTTAAGCATTACCGGCACAGGCTACGCCGCAAATTTAACGGCGGGAGAACAAGGCTGGATTACCGAACGTTCACAGCAAATAGCAGATAACTATCAGGATGAACTAACTTCAATTAATGAAGTCTATACAGCGCGCAAACAGCAGCTGCAAGCTGAGCTAAATGCAGCGCGTCAGATACACCAGGCAGTAATGAATATCCGACTTTCTGACATCTCTCCACTGACACCAGCACAGCGCGTCAGTGCAGCCCGTGATGAGTTAGCGCGTCTACAGGTGCTTATAGAGGACGGCAATTTAGATGCTGCTGCCAAAGTGGGCAGCGCAGCACAAAGCTACCTTTCTGAACTCGCTTCTACTCAAGGGGCATCGCCCCTATACACTGCTGAATTCGACAGTGTTGTTAATTACCTAGAAGAGTTAGGGCTGAGCCTGGGTTCTGAGCTAGATCCGTTAGAAGCAATTCAAGATCTTGAAAAGGAGCAGCTGAAAGCACAGCAGAAATTGGCTGACTATAGCCGTCGCCAGCTGGACTTACTAGCTAAGCAATATTCAGAACTGGTCGGACTTTCATCTGAAAATGAAATGGTCGCATTGGTTGAACTGTTAACCTTTCTTCCTGAAAACATCTCTGCAGCATTGAAAGGCTTAATACCCGGATATTCTGAACCTAGCACCGGCAGTACTGAACCAGTCGATTATGACTTTGTTAGCCAGCTATATAACCAAGGGCTAAACCGAGAAGCAGACAGTGAAGGTTTTTCATATTGGATGGACCGTGTAGCAGCTGGAGAAGATAAAAACACACTGAAAGATGAGTTCTTTTCAGCAGCTGAATATAACGGTGAAAATGTCTCTTATTTTGCATCCGGTGGTGTTGTATCGCGACCACAATCCTTTGCTTTTGATAGCGAGATATCTGGACAAATTGGGCAACGTGGAGAAGCCGGTGCAGAAGCAATTATTCCAGTGGGTTCCGGTTTTATTCCTGCCAAATTTGATAACAGTTTGATCAATGAATTGCAGGCGCTCAGAAAGCAAAACGCCAGCCAGGCACAGCAGCTGGAAAAATTAAACCGAAACGTGCAGCAGTTGGCCTCTATTACCGACAAACATGGATCAACTGCTCAGAAGCAACGCAATGATCTAAAAAAACGAGTAACACGCTCTAATCGTAATCCAGTGGAGGTGAATGCATGACCACTGAAGAGTTTAACGCCTGGTTAACAACACCAAGTGTTGTACGCGTTCTGTTGTTAGAGCTGGAGCACTCAACAGGTACGGAATATGTCTCAAACTATGGTTATATCGGCGAGCCGGTAACCAGAGATAATCAACACCGGCAGTATGAACCGGTACTCGCAGAAGCAATTGAAATCTCTGATCGTTTGGATGGTGAGTTCAGCGTTGGTGATCTGACTTTGGTTAATGATGGTCTACTGGATACCTGGCGCACGCTGAAATGGCAGGGATATTCAGTTAAAGGTTACTTAGGTGCTTCGGACTGGTCACGTGAAGATTTTCAACAGGTTTTACTGTCTACAAATGCCGGAATAGTCCGCGCAGAAGATGGCGAGATCGTCTTTGGAATTCAGGATGCCCGTGCCCAGTTAGATGCCCCGCTTATTACAGAGACAGTAAATGGAGCTGGCGCACCTGTAGTCTTTGGTCAGGTGTTTAATATTTCCCCTGTTCTGGAAGATGCTGCCACTCTGCTCTATAAGGTGTCAGCTTTTTCCTTAACCAGTCTGGATGCTGCAGACAGAGGTAATCCGGCCTTTGCTGAAACAATTGATTTGGCCAATGGTGAATTCACCGCCACCGCTTCACCGGTAGGTGCTGTAACAGCTAATGCAACAGGTGAAAGCACTACAGCTGCAGGAATCGCTTCAGAGATAGCCGCGCTATATGGGCTGAGCACAGACAGTGATAGTTTGAACACGTTGCCTACCTGGACCATCGGTTTGTTCTACAGCGATGGTACCAGCACAACCGGTGCTGATGTTTTAGATGATATTTGTGCATCCATCGGTGGTTATTGGCGTATTGATAACCTGAACCGCCTGCAGGTATTTGTCTTATCTCTTCCAGCTTTAGGAAGTTTGACTCTTTTAGCAGATGATATTGAACGTGGAACGTTGGAACTTACCTCTGTTCAACCTCCTCTATCTCAAATTAGTGTGCGTTACTCACGCAACTTTACACCGATGCAGCCCGCCGATCTGGCCAGTGAAATAACCCTGGGGACCACTATTTATCAATCACTCCAAGAAGAGTGGAAAGCAGAAACGCTTAACCCGACGTTGACTGGCTATGCAGTTGCCCCAAAAAAACAATTTGATACCGCTTTGGTTAACCAGGTAGATGCATTAATGCGTGCCCAGAACATTGAAGCGATTCGTGTTAAAGAGCGGAATGTTTGGGAGTTCACAGCGTTTGCACCAGGCCTGCAAATTCAAGCTGGCGATACTGTTTTTTTACAACACGACAATTGGCCAGAATTCAGTGCAGGCCGCTGGGTTAAGGTGTTGGTAAACGTTCGCAACCTGACTGGAGAAAACTGTGAATTGGAGGTCTGGTTCTGATGGAAAACGTTCGTCTTATCGTTAGAAATATATTTGATGAAGCAGGTCTAGCGGTTACGGACCAGGTAACCCCTATTGAGTCTCTACAACAAAGCCGCCGAACTAAATGGCGATCAGCCACCAATTCAACACAAATCATTACAGGCACATTAAGCGACTATGCCTTTTCTGATGGCATTGCGATCGCACATCACAATCTTTTAGCCGGTGCTCAGTGGAAGCTAATTTTAAAAGAAGATGGTGTCGTCCAATACGACTCAGACTGGCTTGATACTGTCCTTTACATTCCAGCAGCTAATTTCCTACCTGGTATTACTCCTTGGATGGCCAGTTATAACGAAAAGTTGCCCGTTCAAATGATGGTGCATTGGTTTGATATCACCCTATGCAATGAGTTTGAGATTCACCTAAAACCCGAAGCTACTGAAACCTATGTAGAGGTTGGCCGCATTTTCCTGGGGCAGGCCATCAGTCCAGAATTCAATATGGATTTTGGCTGCAACCTAACCTACTTGGAGAAAGGTGAACACCGAGAATCAGACGCACAAGGGTTGTGGACTATAGGTAAAGGTGTTCGTCGCCAGTTTGAAATGGATTTTAACCTATTGGACTCAAATGAACGTAGCAACCTCTCACTTGAATTAGTCAGTAAGGGGATACAGCAAGACATTCTGATTAGCGGCTATCCCGAACGCGGTGATGTTCTAGAGCTTGAACATACACTAATCGGTAAACGTCGCGATTATTTCAGTAGCCCTCATGTCGACTATGACGAGTGGCAGACTAAATTAGCCTTTCTGGAGACTTGATCATGCCCGTTGCAGATCCTATCACTATCACGTTTAACGGGTTGGCCATTGAGCCTAATATGACCACCCAGTTTATAACCAACATTAATGAAGGCTGGAACCGCCTGGAGACCTTTGTTGGTGAGTTGAATACCAAAGGCCAAGAGATTGGTCAGGCTGTAGCAGATGCGCAGCAGGCAGCACAGGATGCTCAAGCTGCATCCGGTTTTAATCCGACCAACTATTACGATAAAGCCGCACTGGATGCAGGTGCCTTAGATGGCCTGTATTACTCAGAAGCCGAAATGGATGCCTTGATAGCAGGTATTAATAACTCTCTGACTTTGAAAGCCAGCAAAACTAACCCCTCTTTCACGGGGTCTGTAACAGAGCAAGTACATACCCTTACAGGAACAACCCCTGATATTGATCCTGCTAATGGCACTATTCAGAACTGGACCTTAACCGCCGTAAGCACACCGACGCACTCAATTACTGCTGGTCAATATGTGACGTTATCAGTTACGCCAAGTACTTATACATTCAATCTCGCTGGTGTGAGTTGGCATACCGATGATGGGTTCGCCCCAGCCTTAAATGCTACAGGAAAAACAGTGTTCTACTTGTTTGATATGGGTGATGGCCTTGAAGGCTTCAAGGTGGGGCCAGACCTATGATGAATCGTTTGTTATTGGCAGCTGCCTTCCAAAAAATCTTAGCTGATATTGAGATAGTGGAGTCTGGATCAGGTGAGCTAGGTGACACGCCTCTCACCTTCGCCAATACATTACAGGAAAAAGACTTCGTTTTACTCCACTACATAGATGTAAGACCAAACAGCATTACACATCCAGCCGGTTACGCAATCAATCCCATTGCAACACTGGATAATGAAGACATTGCCTACTATGCCTACAAGGTTATGGGGGCCACTCCTGATACAAGCTTTAATATGTCTGCTTCTGAGGGTGCTGATGGGCTTGCTTTTACTTATTACGTTTTAAGAAATGTAAACACTGATTTACCCTTTGCTGTGATCTCTACAGAATCCACAACAGACGTTCCAGCATCAATTTCACCCACAACTAAAAGTCTGGTTATCACTAGTTTTTTTGCTAGTGGCGGTGCTAATAGTTCGGTTTCTAATGCCCCGATAGGGTTTTCTGGCCTTGAATGGTTTAACGCATCGGCCGGGAATGATGCTCTTGTAGCATCAGCTTATAAAGCTTTAGCCAATGGGGCAACAGAAGATCCTGGAACCTTTACTCGCTCCCGCACCCACAATGACTACCAATGTATAACTCACGCCATACAGCCGAAAGAAGGAGTATAAAATGTTAGTTAAAGCACCTAATAATATTGTAGACGTTTACCCCTACTCACTAAGAATGCTTAAGGCTGACCACCCTAATACACCATTCCCGGCTCAACCTTCGGAGGAGCTGTTGGCAGAATTTGATGTATACGTAGTAGAGCAAAGAGCAGAACCCGACGGTGACGTTGTTAGAGATGCGAATCCAGTACTTGTTAATGGTAAGTTCCAGCAAGCTTTTGAAATTCGAAATTTTACCACTGAAGAACTGAAAGCAAATACACAGGCAGAAGTAGTTAGGCTAGCAAAGCTGATCAATCGTGAGTGTGAACGCCGTATCTATGGTGTTGTAAGTGATAATGCACAAAAGAACATTATGGCTCACAGAGTTGAAGGGTTGCTCACTGAAGCCCAGGTACAGACATGGCGTGATGGATTGATCTGGATAAGAGCTATGCAAGATACTGCGCGAATACTAATAGAGTCAGGTGAAGAAAACTATGTAATTGATACACACTGGCCATCTCATACACCCGAAATTAAAGCTTTAGCGGATCTTTTCTAGTGCCTAAGCCGTGGCTTTATCAACTGGACCATGACTACACATACCGCCATCCAGCATTAGAGGGCATAGAATACCGCAATGACTGGTGCGTTATTGAGAATGGATCTCTAACGATCTATGCAGGCTATGCGCATGATGGGTGCAGTCCTAAATTCGACATTTGCGGCTTATTTGTCATTGGCGTACCTGATGGACGGCTTCATCTAGGTAAACCCATCACCTATTACGCTAGCCTGGTACATGATGTGTTCTGTCAGTGGAGGCATGAAATACCTATCACTAAGCCTGAAACTGTTCAGATCTTTAGGGAGATGCTACTTGAAGTAAAGTTCGGGCCTGCCAAGAAATATGCAGATACTGTTGATCGTTGGGGGCCACAAGATTTTTATAGAAACAAAGAGAGAGAAAGCGACTCGGAAGAAGTACCAGTTCAACCGAGCCGCCAGAACACGTAAGCAAACTACGTGAACCAGCCCAGGGCTTTCCCACCATGTCGACATGGCGCGGAAAGCCTATCAGAAAATGGATAGGTTCACATGCAAAACGTTAGATGTAGTCAGTGCCGAAAGCTGCTGGCTAAAGCAATTTACCAACAACTACAAATTAAGTGTCCACGTTGTGGGCGCATAAACGAGAGGACCACGAGTCCCAGAGATAAGGAGATAAGATCTCATGGCGAAACCTCTCGTGCCGTGGATCGGCGGTAAACGGAAACTGGCTGATCACATATTGCCGTTGTTCCCTGAACATATCTGTTATGCAGAACCGTTCAGCGGAGCAGCCGCTCTTTTCTTTCTAAAGGAACCATCACAAGTTGAAGTGCTTAATGACGTTAATAGTGACTTAGTTAACCTATATCGTGTGGTAAAGAATCATCTGGAGGAACTCTACAAGCAGTTTAAATGGGTTTTAAGCAGTCGACAGAACTGGGAGTGGATGCAGAGCACACCACCTGAAACGCTTACAGATATACAACGTGCAGCACGTTTCCTTTATCTCCAAAAACTTGCATTTGGCGGTAAGGTAGAAGGGCAGAGTTTTGGTACTAGCGCTACCAGCAGGCCTAGGTTCAATATATTCACCCTAGAGCAAGATTTAGCCGATGCTCATTATCGATTATCTAACGCGACCATTGAGCACTTGGATTGGAAAAAGGTAATAGAGAAGTATGATCGCCCTGACACCCTTTTCTACTGTGATCCACCTTACTGGCAAACAGAAGGTTACGGAGTCCCGTTTGGCTTCGAAGAGTATGAGGAAATGGCTAGGCTTGCGGAGTCAATCCAGGGGCATATGATCATTAGTATTAACGACCATCCAGACATCAGAGAAGCGTTCAAATCCCTCCAGGTAATCGAGGTAGATTATCAATATATAGTGGGTGGAAGTACTAATGCTTCAGATTGCGTGGAATTAATTTATGGGAATTGGAAAGAGAAGCCTATACCAAAGGGGCAGCAAGGGTTATTTTAGAGGAAATCACATCAGTTAGAGTGTGCCAAAAAACGCGCAAATCGATGCCAAAAAACGCGCAGCGCTACAGTCGTCATCAAAGATGACGTTATCTCGCGCTCCGCGCTCGGCTCGAACTGCGCAG
>JBOEGV010000016.1:66408-75141 GCA_050633605.1 Neptuniibacter sp.
TTCAAGAAATAAAAAAACCGCCGGGAGGCGGTTTCTTTTATATCTGGTAGGACTAAGCAGATTCGAACTGCTGACCTCTACCATGTCAAGGTAGCGCTCTAACCAACTGAGCTATAGTCCTAAAGAGTCAGCGTAGTATACTGATAAGATTATTCTGTTCAATAGATTTCTTTAAAATTCCTTAAAAACCCTTATTAAACAATAGATTAAAATCTAAAACCCTCACCCCTATTCAACTTAGTTGACACCTTTTTTGACAAGATTACAGATGTAACATCATCTCTTTATCTATATTTTCCCAGTAAAAAGTGGGTGTTAGAAGTGTGTTACGATAAAAATAATGTGTGTTAGAAGTGTGTTACGAAAAAATAAATCCTTATATTTCAAGGCATTGACCTTTTAGGGCGCTACCATATGGTGGTAGAAACTTAAGCTTCACTGAAACTGTGCGAGAAAGGGTCTTTAACACTATTCACAAACAGCTAATGAGTATTACGAATACCTGTTTAATCTACCTCTGAAGTGTCGTTATTTCCGTTGAACTGTCGGTTTGATGAGATATTTCTTATATAAAGCTAGTATCTAACTCATAGTAAAAAACCACTTTTAAGTGTATTAACTAAAATATCGACTAAGTAGAGATTAAGTCACAGATAAATTAAGGATAATGATGACTGAGGCAATTAAAAGTACGACTATTTGGATGAACTCTTTTGGTGATGATAGCTATAAAGATCATCAAGTAGCGAGAGATAGGCTAAAAAATAGTTTTCTGAGGGCAAGGGTCCGGGCTGGACAACTTGTTTCTCATATAGCAGCTGATATTCCTGGTTTAACGATACATGATATTTCACATCTTGATTCCCTGTGGGAAACCGCAAGCCTTGCCATAAATGATGATGAACATTTAAACCCACTAGAAGCATTTATCCTCGGTGGAGCAATATTATTGCATGATGCAGGTATGAGCTTAGTTGCTTACCCCAAGGGATTAGATGAATTGCAAGAAACCAATGAATGGAAAGACTGCGTCTTCTCTTGTTATACAGATCAAGGAAATAATCATCCAAGTCAATCAGAGCTAGAAAACCCCTCCATTGAGATCATGAGGGAAGTTATACCTACTGTACTAAGAAATTTGCATGCCAAGCAGGCTGCAAAGATAGCTACTGAAGGCTGGGAAGACCCAGACGATCCTAATAATAAGTTCTTCATCATTGAGGATGACGAGTTAAGAGCTCTGTATGGTCCACTTATCGGTGAGATAGCTGAGAGTCATTGGTGGAATGTGCATGAGCTTGAGAAGTTACACGATAAATACGGTGCTGTAGGTGATATCCCGGCTAGTTGGGATATTAGCCCTAGAAAAATTGCCTGCCTTCTTAGAATTGCGGATGCTATTCAAATTGATTCAAGACGAGCTAGTGGTTTTATTCGAGCTTTGGTTAAACCGACTGGAATTTCAAGCGCACATTGGGATTTTCAGCACCAAATGCCTAAACCTATTATTGATATTAAAACAGGAGAAATTTCATTCTCAACACCTCATAGTTTTTCAGTTGATCAGTCCACTGCTTGGTGGCTCTGTTTTGATACCTTACAGATGATAGATACAGAACTAAAAGAGGTAGATGATTTTCTTATCAATGAAGGTGAAAAAAGGCTAAGTGTCCACAAGGTAAAAAACATTGGATCTCCTAAAGCTCTAGCAACCAGCAACTTTAAAACAGAAGATTGGCTACCCATTGATTCTCGATTTAAGGTATCAGATGTAACTCGTGTAGCTTCCCTTTTTGGTGGGAGGAACTTATACGGGAATGATATTACAGCTCCAATTAAAGAGCTGCTTCAAAATGGTATGGATTCAATCAGAGCAAGAAGGAAGCTTGAGGATAGAAAAGAAGACTGGGGGGAATTACAGGTAGTATTAGAAAAATGTGATGACAATTACTGGCTTACAGTAACAGACAATGGTATCGGCATGTCTGAATTTGTAATGACTTCAGTATTAGTCGATTTTGGCCATTCATTCTGGTCTTCAAATCTTATTAAATCAGAGTTCCCCGGCCTTTTATCAAAAGGGGTAAAGCATACTGGAAAGTTTGGGATAGGCTTTTTCTCCATCTTTATGCTCGGGTCATACGCTACTGTGACATCTAAACGTTTTGATCGTTATGATGGATATAAGACTCTTGAGTTTAGTAACGGAGTTCAAAGTAGGCCCCTACTTCGAGTGCCAAATCAACAAGAGAATAACAATGTAAGGGACTTCAGCACCTCAATAAGCATTAAAATAGATAATGATTTAATAGATGAAAATGGGCTTTTTATAATTGATACTAACTCTTATAGAAATACTAAAAGTTCGGTTAATCTAAATGATCTAGTAAGTTATTTGGCCCCTAGTTCTGACATTAATATCTATACACATGAATACGGAAAAGAAGACTTGTCCGTGCAAGCGAATGATTGGCTTAATATTTCATATATATCCTTCCTTAAGAGATTAACATTACCACCAAGGTCTTCCATAGAACCATCAATCAAAGATAGAGTAACCTTGATCGAGGACGATAATACGGCTTATGGTAGAGGCTATATTTCGTCCCCCTTAGAAGGAGATGAGCCGATGGTTACGTGCGTAGGAGGACTGAGACATGGAGCTAAAAGTGGCTTAATTTCAGGCATAGTAACTGGCGAAACAGAGATTTTATCAAGAAATTCTGCATCCTATGAAATACCTGATAAAACATTAGCAAAGTGGGCTACGAATCAAGCAACCCTCGCATCACTTAACGTTCAAAAAGGATTTCAAACCTATTCTATGGCTCGAAAAGTGAATCGATTAGGGGGCTTAACTGGCAATTTACCAATTGTTCGGCATTCATCTCATGAGTATTTTGACTTAAGTGAGATGACTTCTTTCATAGTCAACAAAGGGTTTAATCAAATTATTTTTAGTGAAGGTTTGGATACCAACGAAGACCCAGATATTTCTAATAGCAACTATGATGATTATGCAGACTTTCATGAAAACGTTTTTGACATTCCTGAATGCGATTTAGATGAAATATTTGATCATCTAAATACGACTCACAAAGACTATAAGTGGACCTATTCAGAATCCGAGCTAAACATAACCGTAGGGGACGTCGAAGGAACAAATATTGATAAGGATTCACTTATCATTGATATTAAAAAGTCAAAAAAACAAGCTGATTAAAAAGCGATACTTGATAATTTTCTGGCTAAGATCTGATCTGACAGTTGCCGCCTTTTCTGCTCCACTGTCAGATTAGGTGTAAGGTAAGTTCTTCAAAAAATGGATCCAATAATCGGCTGTGTATGATCATGAAGTTAAATCAGCTTCTCTATTCACGATCCATAAAATCCGTATAGATCTCTAGAGCCTTCGGAGATAGTTTCAGCAAACTTTCTTCTATGCCTTCATCAGAATACGCTTCATATACGGTTGGGTCGTAGGTAGTGACCTTTTCATCAATCACAACGTATTGAGTCTTACCAAGTGTTTTACCAGTAAGCTCACCGGTGAGTATCAACTTCTTGATCGTTTTGGCAGTTGGGGCTGATCCTTCAGCAAAAAACGTTTCTCTAAACTGAGAGATTCTCATCAATTTAGGATTTTGCTCATCGTTCTTAGGCATCTGTTACGCACTATTACTTTCCTATTAAAGGAAAAATACTAGCATCGTCTTTAGGAAAAGAACGCCCCCAAAAAAGAGATAATTGAAGGTATGAATGACTCAATTTCGTAACACATTTCAGAACACATTTCAGAACACATTTCAGAACACATTTCAGAACACATTCTGCTAATAATAGCTGTGTTTTCGTAACACACTTTTTGGTTTCAAAATTAATTTTTTGAGCGGATTTACCCGATTTTACACACTTTAGTGTGTTACGATAAAATGCTATAAGATGATGATATAGAAAGGTTTTTACAGGCTTTAAAGGACAGAAGACCCTGTGATGTCAAGGTAGCGCTCTAACCAACTGAGCTATAGTCCTATGGAGTGCGGAGTATTATACGGTTGGGCTGCGAGGGTTCAATACTTTCTTGAAGAAAATTTCCTTCTTGAATAGTAATTAGAGCAGCAGATAATTCTAAACACACCATGTCAGCGTGATATACCACAACAGTTGAGCTGTAATTTACTCAACTGTTGCGATTATAAGCCTTCAATTGATTACCGAGTTAGATACGCTGCAGCAACTCGTTCTTTTTCGTAGTGAATTCTTCATCAGAAATGGCGCCAGCATCTCGCAGGTGGGCCAGTTTTTCGATCAGATCCAGCGCCTCTGCAGACGATTCTGTTTGTGGAGCCGAGTACTGTGGGGCTGTGTTTTGTGGTTCTGGCTGGCTGTACTGTGGCTCATTGTTTTGCGGTTGAGCAAAGTTTGTATTCGGTTGAGTCCGTACACCGGGGCCAGAGACAATCGGCAGGCTGCTTACCGAGACTGTTCCGTATTGGCTACTGAAGGTCAAGGAAGTATCTCCGCCCTGCTGCTGGCTGACACCACCTATCTGGTGATCCAACGTGTCATATACTGTGACTTGACCAAAATGCTCTACCGCCAGGCGACCCGGAAAAACAGCATAACGAATATCATTTTGTCCGCCGGAGCTGAAAGGTGCTCCCAGATCAGCAGGCCACCATTGATTGCTTCCAGGTGTACCCGGTTCGATAACAGGAAATACTTGCAGGTTAACAAGGGCGTTTGATAGCTCATTGCAGAGGTTATCAACAGTCGCCTTCAATCCGTAATTAAACATGTCTCCTACCATCGTCATGCCACCACGCATCCATTGACCAGAACCTCCCAGTTCAGGACAGTTAAACTGCGCCATGCTCCCTGCTCCATTATTAACGGCAATTAACATATGAAGGACAGCGTCTTGGCTTAGATTATATCGTTGCGCTACATCCTGCACCAATTGAGTGCCTTGCGGCGTAAGGGTTTGCATGGAGATACTCCCATTTGGTAGTCATTACGAAAGAGCGACTTTTATACAGTAATTTGATAGCAATTGATGTTTTTTAATCACTAATTATTCAAATCAATGTTTAAAACATAATATTTGACTGTTTATTCTGGTGACGCAAGTAAATGCCCACATCGACACCCGAAAAGGATTCCAAGGGTACCTTAGCATCTTGGATGCGGGGCCTTTGTAAAACCCGTAAAAACCTGAAAACTGCTCAAGCAATATACCATCTGGAAAGGTATTGTTTTCAACATTGTTCGTACCTGGAAAAAGTTTCATTTTTACCAAGAACTCTGCCAAGGAACAGACAGACAACTTTATTAGATACAAAAAACGATTAATACTGGAAATGACTGGGGGTTAGGTGGGAAAGCTGATCAAACTGTAATTGGCAAAAACATCACTCCAAGGAACACCACACCTACCAGAGCGATGAAAGGAAATTCCAAAGATTCTTTTTTTATCCGTAAATTCATAACTTCTACTATATCAAGGTAGCGCTCTAACCAGCTGAGCTATAGTCTTATTGCATGCGGTCTATCATGTGGCTGGGTCTGATCTGTTCAATACTCAAATCAAAAAATTTCAGTTCCGTAACCTTTGTTACATATCTACAGGTGGAAGGTTTCTATTCTGGTTTCTCAATTTTGTAGGAGAAACCTCAATGACATTAAGAAAAACATTTGCTCGCACCCTGCTGATAGCGTCCCTGGCATTTAATGTTCAGGCTGGTGATGATTTAAGTGATGAAACCATTATGGCTATTTTTGATCAGGCCAATACTGTGGATATCTGGATTGGTCGTGTTGGTTTAATGAAAGGCCACTCACCTGAGGTTAAACAACTCGCGCAGATGGTGGTAACAGACCATCAGGTTGTGCAACAGATGGGGCAAGATCTAGCTAAAGCAGAAGCGATTGTCCCTGCCCCGCCCGTTAACGATCAAAGCGCGCAGGATCTGGCTGATACAATTAAATTATTGCAATCCAAAGAGGGAAAAGCGTTTGATGAGGCCTACCTGAAACGCGAAATTACGTTTCATCAGAATGTGATTGATGCCATCAATAATAC
Organism: Neptuniibacter sp.; assembly: GCA_050633605.1. Classification (GTDB taxonomy): domain Bacteria; phylum Pseudomonadota; class Gammaproteobacteria; order Pseudomonadales; family Balneatricaceae; genus Neptuniibacter. The sequence continues at coordinate 72,491 of JBOEGV010000016.1, forward strand.
GTTGCTTCCGTCCATTGAAAACCCTAAGTTCAAGGATCTGGTGCAGAAGGTGCTGCCTGGTTTCAAACATCATTTAAAAGCGACTCGGGACGCCGCAAAAAAACTGGGAGTTACCGAATAACAAAGGTGGCTGGCGTCTGCCAGCCATTTATTCTGAAATCGTCCGTGCCATATTCTTTGAATCAAGAACTGTGATCCTGCCTCTGCCGGTACTGACCCAGCCTGTTGCTGACATCTCGCTCAAAATTCTTGCTACCACTTCCCGGGTTGTACCTAACCTGCCTGCAATTTCCTGTTGAGTCATCAAAACTTTGTTGTCGTCGTTTGCCTGATTCAACAGCAGGTTGACCAGGCGTTGAGAAAGATTCCAGCCCTGTAGATGCTCGACTTCTGTCATCAGTTTGAACACAGCGGAGGAAAGCGCTGCAATGGTCAGATCCTGAATGGAGGGTTCTGTCGAAAAGAGCTGTTTAAAAGCTGAGCCACTAATGACGGACACCTCAGTGTCCTCTTCCGCAGCGACCCAGGCGGGATACAGCAGTTTGTTGAACAGACAGTTAATCGCAAACACACAGGTTTCGCCCGGATTGATCAGGTAAAAAGTGGATTCGTTGCCATTAGGGGTATAGGTAAACACCCGCAGGCAACCTTTGGTCACGACATAGGCGCCAGAGACTTTATCGCCTTTGTGGATTGGCAGATCATGCTTAGCAACCTTTAGGGACTGGGTGGAGCCCTGAAGAAGATGAGCGCTCTCTTCAGAGAGGTTCAGATAATCCGTAAGTGATAGGTCTGCCATCTGTTTAATCCATCTGGGTTTACAGGGTCTGTATCAATCTGCATTCGATTGGTATTTCCCGGACCGTAGCAGGGTTTTGCTACTCAGTGCTTGTAAAAAAGCCACGATATCATCTATCTGCTGTTCTGTAAGGTCCGGGTTTTCAACCACCCCCAAACTACTCTTCGACCACTGAAATGTGCGTTGATCGGATTTTCCTAACTGCGCTTTGGACATAATACGCACGACCTCATGCAGGTCGTCTATCTGTCCATTGTGCAACCATGGTCCGGTTAATGCTACATTCCTTAAAGAAGGTACACGCCATACCGCAGACTTGGCGGGCTCGTTTTCTGGGCCAAAATTCAGATCAATCTGTTCAGGGTTTGCCGGAAATACCCGCAGCTCCAAACCATCATTAAAAACACTTGCGGCACTGAAGTTCGGCCCAAAATGGCAGTGCACACAGCCTTGCTGTTCGAACAGTGACATTCCACTGAGCTGCTTCGGTGTCAGCGCCGTTTGATTACCACGGACAAAGTCATCATAAGGGGAATCATTGGTGTTCAGCGTTCTTTCATAACTGGCAATCGCTTTGGCGATATTATCAATGCTGACTTCTGGTTGGTCTGGAAACGCTTTGGCAAACACGCTCTGGTAACGGCGTTGTTCCTGTACACGTTTTTCGATCTGTGTTGTTGAGTTCATCCCCATTTCAATAGGATTGAGAAACGGCTGCACCGCCTGCTCTTCCAGACTCTTGGCTCGCCCATCCCAGAATAATCTCTTTTGAAACGCCGCATTCCAGACAGTCGGCGCGTTACGGTCTCCCTTCTGCCCTGAAATACCTGTAGAAACTGCAGCACCGTCTGCACCCGCATGTTTAAACAGCTCATGACAGGATGCGCATGACAATGTCCTGTCTGCTGATAGGTTTTTATCAAAAAATAACATTTCCCCCAATTGCACTTTTTCAGCTGTGAGCAGGTTATTCATTGGGGCTGGAGCAAAAGCAGGAAGCGCCTGCCACTGATAATGCTGTTGCACTGAAACGTTCGGACTGAGAATACGATCCGGAGTACCGCCGGACTGTATCCGGCCTGACTCGAGTGAAAAAAAGCCCTCAGGTGCATAATGTAAAACTACATAAATGCTGATCTTGATTCCGACAAAAATCGCTACAACCAGTTGAAACGCTCGAACAAGCCATTTGATTTCCAGGCGCTGTTGAAGTTCTGAGTCGGTATAAACCTCTTCCTGAAGGCTTTTCATAACTGTACCTCCGGAATCAGGATGCAGATGCAAAAAACAGATCACCCGGGGTCACACTTTTGACTTCCGTAATACTATCGAAAGGCAAGCCTACTCGAGTATGGGCTCGCTCTACTGCATCAGTACTTTCCGCCAGTGTCAGGCAGAATGCACGCCCTGCTTCAACACCTGCAAAGATTTTCAGGGGGACTACACCTTCTTCGGCACAGGCGCCTTTGTACTGTTCGTAAAAACCTGAAAACTGCTCAAGCGATATACCCTCTGGAAAGGTATTGTTTTCAACATTGTGAGTATCCAGAAAGAGTTTCATTTTTTTCATCAGAACGACCTCCAAAATTAATTTGTGAGGCCATAATAGCGTCTCCATCAGAGAGACTTCTGTAACAAAAGATACAGAACTGATTATTTCAGAGCAGGAAGGACAATGTCAGAAAGCAGACAAGGAGGCTTGTGGATACAAGAATGATTAATACTGAAAGCAGCTGGGAAATTTGGAACGCTGATCAGGCGGTAATTGGCAAAAACATCACTCCAAGGAACACCACACCTACCAGAGCGATGAAAGGAAATTCCAAAGACTCTTTTTTTATCCGTAAATTCA
>JBOEGV010000017.1:0-17716 GCA_050633605.1 Neptuniibacter sp.
CCATCCCGAACTCAGACGTGAAACGCAACATCGCCGATGGTAGTGTGGGGTTTCCCCATGTGAGAGTAGGTCATCGCCAAGCATCTAATAACGAAAAACCCCAACTGCATAAGCGGTTGGGGTTTTTTCGTTTTGGGCGGGAGGCCTTTAATGAATACAAAGTGCACAAACACCCAAAAAGCCTCTGAAGCATCAAACCCTAGGTGATTTTTCCACTAGATTAAGGGTGAATTTCATTGCCTTGAGCGTCTTGATAATCCTTCTGTATATTCAGCCAAAAATTATAAGAAGTGTTGAAGCCTTTTCCGAGTTTGTAAGCAATTTCATATCCGATAACTTCCTTGTTGTTAAGAATTCTCAAAAATAGATCCGGTGAAATATCACATAGCTTTGCTGCTTCTGTTGCACTGATACCTGTTGGTAGCAGGTATAATTCTTGAAGTATATCGCCTACACTTGGCGGCCCACTGAGTATTTTCATAAATACGTATTGTCTAATGTTTAAGCTTTAGGTTATCGGGTAATCACCAATATGTCTCAAGAACTTATCTATCTTTTTATTGCTATCTCTCTGGCCGTTTGTATGGTGGCAGTGTTCTACATATGGCGGCATTACAATGTAATCAAGGATGTAAGACGGCAGCAAAAGAGTCAAATTGAGAAAGCGCAGAAACGTTATGATGAGAAGAGAGCTTATCTGATCGAGAGTATTCATGTCATTTCTCGGGCAGTGGGTAGCGATGAAAAGCTGACTCACACAGAAGCATGCATAAGGCTAACAGCGCTTTTGGAATCACTTGCACCGCACTTGTTACAGCATGCGGACTTTGCCGTCATTTACGAAGTTTATAAACGCACCGAGCATATTCCCATAAAACAGGAATGGAAGAAATTAACTAAACAGAAGCAGTGGACCTACCAGAAAGAGATGGCGAGGGTTGAATCTGAATTTTCAGATGAAGTGGAGCAAGCTGCTCAGCGTTTAGCCGAGTATGATTTTGATATGATGCTACATTGAATCTATGGAATTCTTTCTAGTATTTATTCTAAGTTTTTTTGTTTTACTGACAGTGGCAGTTGCTTTTGCATTTGGGAAGCCTCCAGCATATAGACCTTCACGAGCAGAGATACTTAATTTACTTGGGGATGTCATTGAAAGGAAAGCAGCTATTGAGCGCTGGGAAATGTTTTTGTCACTGCCTATCAACCATGACCCTGAATTAGAACAGGTAAGGCAACAGTGCCTGGTAATAGCATATGGTGATGATGAAAGCCCAGCTGCAGGAGAAGGAATAGAAAAATTTATTTTTGATCGACGGGGTATGGTACGAATTAAAGAGGTTTTTAATGGGCTGGAGCAATTAATTAAGCATCAGCCAATATCAAAGGTCTTCTGACAAATAGTGCTGATTGTTAATAACACGCTTTAATTGCCAGAGGTTTTTCCATACCTGTTTTATATCCTCTTTGATCAAGGACTCATAAAGGTTATAACCAGACACTTCAATTTCTGGAATATCATAAAGGCCAGCCAACCCATTCAGTTGATGGCAGTGGTGACGCATCTTCTTAGTGTTATTGGTATCAAAGCCTTCGACTATTCCTGTCAGTTGTTTTTTTAGCTCATCGGCCAGTTCTGATTCACTTATATTGTATTTGCCCAGCTGGTTCTCTTCTTCAGCAGTGACCTCTGGTAGCATCAAAGATGTATTAGAGGTGTATTGATTTATAGTTGCGCAAAGTTCTCGATCATTGATGGGTTTCAATAGTACATAGTTTACTCCAGCGTTGATCAGTCTTTGGTGTTCACTGGCTATGACATTCGCTGTAAGAGCTATAATGGGAATATCTTTGTTCGATAGTCGTATTTCTTTGGTAGCTTCTATGCCATCCATTACAGGCATATGGACATCCATTAAAATTATTTCAGGCTGGTCCTCAATGGAATGTTTAACCGCTTCTTCTCCTGTTGTAGCTTCATAAACCTGACACCCCGCACCCTCCAAAATACGCCTGATTAACAGGCGATTAAAGTCATTATCCTCAGCTATAAGTACTTTGATGTCAGGATTTATATGTACATCATTACGGGTAAATTTTTCATTAGATTTATAAGCGTTTGGTGCTAATGCGTTAAGTAAAAGCCGGCTTCTTGTAGGCTTACGCACCTGAATTAAGCGTTCAGTTTGTGCAAGAGGCAAAGGTTTGGTACTGAGGATAATCAGAGATGCAGTGGTTAGGCTTAAGATGGATCGTATGGATGTAATTGTATCGCCTGAAATATCTCCTGGACCCAGCCCCCAAATAATCGGTACATCTGGATTGTGCGTTACATATGCCTCTAATTCCTTTTCATTTTCAGCCAACAGTATGTTTGAAGTGAATAGTATGAGCCTGTTTTTAAGCCCGTTTCGCATTAAGGGTTGGGCATCATAAAGAATGATATTATCCACTAGGCTGTCATTAGGGATGTTGGTCGAGCCCTCTGTAGTAAAAGGAATGTTAAGAATAACTTTTGTTCCTTTGTTCTCTTCGCTCAAGATTCTAATTGAACCTCCCATCAGCTCAGTGAGTCGTTTAGCGATGACAAGCCCTAAGCCGGAACCTCCATATTTTCGAGTGATTGATGTGTCTGCCTGAGTGAAGGCTTTGAAAAGGTTTTTCAGCCTATCTTCAGGAATCCCGGTTCCGGTGTCTTCAACAATGATCTCAAGTTTGCACTCATTTGAGCTTAGAAACTTTGAGCAAACTTGCACTGTTACATAGCCAGAATTTGTAAATTTTACTGCGTTGCTGACTAGATTACTGATGACTTGTTTGACCCTGACGGGATCGCCAAGAAGCTTAATGGGGACATCAGATGAAATAATTGGAATTAATTCAAGACCTTTATCCAGTACTGCAACAGTTTGCATATCAATAACATCTAAAATCGCGTTTTCGAGATCAAACGCTATGCTTTCTAGTTCAATCGCATTGGATTCCAGCTTTGAATAATCAAGAATGTCATCAATGATTGAGAGCAGTAAGTCAGAAGTTAAATTGATAATCCGTGTGTATTCCTTTTGTTCTTTTTGTAGCTCGGTTTGATCAAGTAAGCGACTGAACCCTGAAACGGATGTGAGAGGAGTACGCAGTTCATGGCTCATGCGAGCAAGAAATTCATCTTTGGCGAGGTTAGCCAGATCTGCTCTTTTCTTAGCCCTGTCTAAAGCCTGATTCTGCTTCTCCAGATGAACAAGTGTGGAACGAAGCCTTTTTGTTGCTTTTTCTACGCGACTTTCCAGAGTTTGATTAGACTCATGAACCCTTTGAGCCAGCTTGTTTATGCCTTGGGCCAATGACCTTAATTCTCCGGTGCTGGACGTGCTCGCTCGGGTTTCAAGATGCCCCTCTTGCAGTTGTTCAACAACATGAGTAAGGCCTAGGATTGGGTTTGTTATGCGTTGCCCAAACCTCAAGGCAATAAACAGTGTAATCAGGAAACCAAGCGCAGCTAGTAAAACCCCTCGGGTTAAAATTTCAGATTGCCTTTTCTCTGTAGGTTTTTTTGATAATACGATTGTGACCCACCCCAGTAATTCAGGTTCTCCACTGTCGCCCAGTAAGTCTGGGCTGTCCGTGAAATCTACACCGGTAGCAACTACAGGGCTGAGGAAATAGATCTGCTGGTTTATGATCAGTGGATAACCCGCCTTGCGGTTGAGTTTGGGTGTTTCTGGATTACCTTGAACCAGTGTTTCAAAAGCACCATCTAAAAAAATAACATCTACAACTTCATTGTCTGATCTGATGGCCGACCGCATTAGCCCTGATAGAATTTCAGTGTTTCCAATAAGCATTCCGAATTCAGCTGATGATGCCATCATATGGCTCATAGTTTTCCCTTTTTCAAGCAGGGCAGATTGGGCGTCATCTAATTGAGTGTTTATAAAATAACCGCCCAGAAGGAACGTAATCATCAATAAGGGTAACAGGGTAACAATAAGGACTCGTTGCCTTATGCCAAGAGTTAGCAGCCTCATTGCTCTCCCTCTCTTAGCGCTTTGGAGAGGGATTCACTGGTAGGAATGCTGATCCTTAATGATTTTGCCGCATTCGGGTTGGTTGCAACCGAGAAATATTGTGGGAATTGGGCTGGCGGTAAACGTTTGTTAAGTTTACTTTTCTCGATCAGTTCAGCAGTTTGCTTCCCTATTTGCTCAGGTGTAGAAAATACGGCGGCTATAGCACCGGCATCAACGTATTTTTTAGAAAAACCAATTAAAGGGATCTTCTGTCTAAACGAGATGTACAATATCCATTTTGCCGTTGTTCTATTGAAAATTGACTTATCCGGTAAGGACAAAAATACATCAGCTTGACGAATTAAAGGCTGAAGGGTGTGAACCGGATTGTCTGAAGCATTAAGAGTTTCATGGATGAGTGTAAAGTTGTACTTTGCTGCAGCGCTTTTGAGTTGAGGTTTTTCCTTTTGTGAATGGGGGCCGAAAGCCGTCGCTATTTTGTTAGCATTTGGCGCCACAAAGCGTGCTAGTGCTATTTGTCTCGGGTAAGGCTGATCCAAATAAATAGCGGTTACAGTAGAACTTACAAGTCGGGCATGATTTTTGTTTTTTGCGAGTAAGCTTTTATAAGTCTGACTCGGCAGAAATGTTAAATATAGCTTCTTATTGTTAGGAAGCGTATTAAATAAACCAATGGATGCTTTAGAGCCGACAGCAACCACTTCCTCATAGTCATTAAAAACACTCGGCTCAGTTATTTTATCAAGTACAACAACCTTTGCCGGGGTTGTTAAGTTCTGTGAGATAGCATTAGCCACCTGACGATAAGATTGTAATTCGCCACTCAATACGATGAGGCTATCTGCTTTTACCGTTAGGGTAGAAAAACACAGCAAGATAGTACTAATAAACGGGAATAGGTTTATTAGGGTTTTAATTGCTGGTTTCTTTTGTTTGTTCACATCTACAGTCCGTGTAGTTTTTTCAGTTTAGTAAGTCAGTTTTAGCTGTAAGTACGCCCTTCGATCAAAATCATTGTAACGGTAGAACTCTGAGTATCGAGTATCGAAAAGATTTTGGACAAGTAATGACACCTGAATCTGGTTATCGTTATCAAGCTGAATATTTTTTCTCAAGGTTAAGTCAGCACGTGTGTACTGATTGCGAGGGCTGTTTTTACTGTAGCCCTCGAGCCATTCAGTATGATCAATATAATAATAGGCAACACCCAATAAATAGTTTTCCCAGGGTTCAGAGGAAAGTAGTAAGGAGGCTGTATGCAGGGGTGCACGGGCATCTAAACTGTCTATTGCTTCAGTGGGGGCTGCTAACTGTAATTGGCCTCTGTTTCTGAATCCTGATGGGTTTGTATAGCCATAATTGAATGTCAAAGAAGATGGAAAGGATGTTGGTAAAGGTGTTTTAGCCTGTACCTCAAACCCCTTGTTAACCCACTGAGCATTATTTGCATTGGTTCGTGCAATATTGAATGATTTACCTGGAACCGTGTCTCGCGTATCTACTATAAACTGAGTATCGATGGCTCCCTGCACATCTTCGTAAAAGAGGCGTAAATCAAACATGGCTTTTGTGGATGGCCATAACTTTACGTAACCTATTTCAAAAGATTCGATCTCTTCATGGTTTAAATCGAAATTAGGGGTGGTTATCACATCAACAATGTTTGTGGGTACATAGGGCAATACAATCGTGCCAGAGCCATTAACTTCCAAAATTGAGGGTAACCTGTGGGCTTTAGTAACAGCAGCCCTGATTGTACTGGTTGGGTCTATTAAATAATTGGCAGCAATGCGCGGAGAAAAAGCGTCAACAGAAATGTCACTGTTTTCATACATTGCACCTAAATTGAATGTCCAGTTGTCACCGAGCTTATGCTCCAGGTTACCAAAAGCCCGATATCGGTTTTCATCCGTCCATTCTTTATCGTTTGCTAGAAGAGCTGCACTTTTTGCACGCTGATATCGGTACCCTAAGCCTAAAATAAACGAAGAGTTGAAACCTATTTTAGATTTGTAAAGCAACTCAAGGTCATGAAGGTCAGTTTCTCCATGCTCGTTATCTTTGTATATGCCTAAGGGGTTTAAAAAGTTAGTCAGGGTCCCCATGCCAGCAGGAAGGGGGCCAAATGATTCTTCCAGAAGAAGTTGTATTTCATCATCGCTGTAAGTTGGAGTCGTGAGTTTAAGGTAGTTGTGGTAGTACGTAAGATTCAGCTCCCTTTGATCACTTTGTAACTTGTTCCATTTGAGCATCTGATAGTTACTTTGATGCTTTCTTTCTACAAAATCTGCGTCTGTGGCGAATTCTTTATCACCATCACCTCGGGAAGAATGACCATTGGAATAGCCCATTTCTAACTCAAAGCTATTTGTGAGGTTCGGGGTGAAAGTAGAGTAAAAATTTATATATTGGTTCAGACCTGCATCGCTATAACGATCAATACCTTCATTTTCCTGATACCCAGCATGTAACGAGTAGTGCATAAGGTCGTTTCTGGAGGCATGTTTAAATTCGTAATCCGTTGTATGAAGGGCGCCATGAGTAGCCGTTATTGTGGAAGCCTGATTCTCAACAGGGGAATGAGTAACAATGTTGATTGACCCCAGGAAGGCATTTGAACCTTGGGTGGGGACATTCGAGCCCCGGATAACCTCAATATAATCTATGTCTCTAACTGAAATTCCCAGGGTTTCCCAGGCTACTGTCGAAAGCAGGGGTATATAAACGGAGCGACCATTAATCATTACTTCCAGTTTATTAGGGAAATCATTCGACATACCGTGATAAGTGACACCATGCTTATTCGTATGTACATCATAAGCTTGCATACCGGGCACTAATCTGAACAGATCTGAGAACTTAAGAAAGCCTGAAGCCTCTATCATGCCTTTATCAATGATTGTGACTGATGCGGGTGTTTCAGTCAGCTTCTGGGGTAAGTAGGTAGCAGATAAAACCTGAGGAATATCCATGAAAATATCTTCTTCGGTGAAACCCAGAAGTTCAGTTTCATTTGCGCTCACGGATAAAGAGGTTAATAAACCAAGAGAGGTGAGAATAAGGCGAGATATTTTGCTAGTTTGAGAATATAAAGCCATGTTGCGTCCGATTGCTGTTAGCTATAACTGATTGATTCCCAGATTTAGATCTTTCTGCCAACGTAGATGATAATTACGCCCATAATTAAGGCCTCTAAAATGAACCCATTATTTTCGAGAATCCAGCTCATTTCTGCTACGTTTGATCCAAAGTTAAGCTCCATCATAACGTTTCTTCGAGCTCAAATGAATAATGCTATTCGATCAGGGGGGATCTTCTGGTTTTCTCCGTTGGGAGATGAACCTAATGTCTGATAACAAGATTGACTCAGATAAATGAAAAAGTAAGGGTTTCTATGTATTATCGCCCTTTAAAATTCCGGTTAGGGTAAATTTATGTGGTCAGTTGAAGGGCGACAAATTATTCATAATTCTGGGTTATCGATTGAAGTTATGGATGGAACTTTTGCGAATCCAATGAACCTTTCGGTTCGTGGAGACAATGGATTGTCTGCCCCCGAGTTAGCTTTATTGATCAGAGAAGGACTAAACTTCGCAACCAGACAGTTTGAAAGTGGAAAATACCAAGCTCCTCAAGTATCAGCGCTGCCAGAAAAGAAAAAAAGACCTATTCTGAAACTAAAAAAATAGCAGTATCAACTATAATTATATTTAATAAACAAAGTGTTATGTTTATCTTTCCTAAAACAGGACTTTTGTAATGGTAGCCAAACATACCCTGTCAGCTTTATTACTGGTAACACTCGTTGGGTGTGGCAGTGAGGAACTGCCAGAAAATGCTAATGGTAGAGAGCTATTTATTCATTATTGTTCGTCCTGTCATGAGAAGGATGGCGGTGGTAATTTTATGAAAGGAATTCCTGCTAATTCCAATTCAGATATGTCAGCTTCTGATATCATGAGTTTGATTCGACAAGGCCATATAGATAAGCCTGAGATGCCAGTTTTTGACAACCTTTCAAGAAGAGAGGCCCTGCTAATCTCTAATTACGTTAAAGAACAATTAAGAAACTGATTGTTCTTAAGGTATTAATTCCCCCACAGCTTGTCCCGTTAAAGGTAACTGCTATAAGCTGCACTACTATTTAAGCTTTCGCCTGGCAATATTATGTATTCAATTTTTGAACGGTTGATTCCGGCTTTTCCTCCAGCGGAACCAGGGCAACCGCCCCGTGGTTTATTTGCTTTTTGCCGTCATTACACAAAAGGTTCTGAAGGACCGCTGTTGGTGATGACCTTCTTAACCGCGACTATAGCTATCCTTGAAGTGTTGCTTTTCGGTTTTATGGGGCAGTTAGTTGATTGGTTAGCTTCTAAGGATCGTTCTACATTCTGGCAAGAAGAATCAAGTACGTTGTTCTTGATGGCTCTAGTGCCATTACTGGCTCTACCTTTGGCAGGAATAATTCATTCGCTGATTACTCACCAGGCATTACTGGGTAACTACCCAATGTCTATTCGTTGGCTCGCTCATCGTTATCTGCTAAAGCAAAGTGTGTCTTTTTATGCGAACGATTTTGCGGGCCGCATTGCAACCAAAGTGCTGCAAACATCCTTATCTATTCGTGAGGCAGTAATGAAACTGCTGGATGTGATGATGTTTGTCACCGTTTATTTCTTTGCCATGCTTGTTTTAGTTGCGCAGTCTGACTGGAGATTAACTTTGCCTATGGCTGTTTGGTTGGTGTTTTACACTCTGATCCAATGGTATTTTGTGCCGCGCTTGAAAAAAGTGTCTACCGATCAGGCGGAAGCAAGGGCTATGATGACTGGTCGCATTGTGGACTCCTATTCAAATATCGCTACGGTTAAGTTGTTTTCCCACACTCAGCGCGAATCTGAATATGCCCGGGAAGGCATGGATGCATTTATGGATACTGTTTATAAACAGATGCGTTTAGGCACTGGGTTAAATATTAGTGTACAGGTGATTAACCACCTACTTTCTTTCTCGGTGGCGGCTCTTTCGATCTGGCTCTGGCTGCAGGACTCAATCTCGGTGGGTGCTATCGCCATCGCTATAGCCCTGGCGCTCCGCCTTAACGGCATGGCGCACTGGATTATGTGGGAGATCAGCGCTCTGTTTGAGAATATTGGTACAGTCGCGGATGGGATGGAAACTCTATCACAACCGTTGTTAATTCAGGATAAAGATCAGGCGGTTGATCTCCACGTCACTGCAGGGGAAATCAAATTTGATCATGTCGGTTTTCATTATGGTGAAGATAAACGTGTGATTGAAAATTTGAGCCTGACCATCAAGCCGGGTGAAAAAATTGGCATCGTTGGCCGATCCGGTGCGGGTAAATCCACAATTGTGAATGTGCTGATGCGCTTTTACGATGTTGAGAGCGGGAAGTTGTTGGTGGATGATCAGGACCTCAGGGATGTGAAGCAAGATTCACTGCGTGCTCAGATTGGAATGGTGACTCAGGATACCGCTTTATTACACCGCTCAGTGCGTGAAAATCTTCTTTATGGCAAGCCAGACGCGACTGAAGAAGAGATGATCGAAGCGGCTAAAAACGCGGAAGCACATGATTTTATTCTGGGGCTGACGGATCCACACGGTCGCAGCGGTTATGACGCTCATGTGGGCGAAAGAGGTGTGAAACTATCGGGTGGCCAGCGTCAGCGTGTTGCCATCGCACGTGTTTTATTAAAAGACGCTCCCATTCTGATACTGGATGAAGCCACCTCGGCTTTAGACTCTGAGGTTGAGGCTGCGATTCAAGCCAGTTTGTACAAACTGATGGAAGGTAAAACCGTTATTGCCATCGCACACCGCCTCTCAACCATTGCCGCTTTGGATCGTCTGATTGTTCTTGATGATGGTGATATTGCCGAGCAGGGAACTCATGCGGAACTTTTAAATCAGAGAGGAATCTATGCTCAATTATGGGCGCATCAAACCGGTGGTTTCTTGGGTGAAAGTTAAGGGGCAGAAGGTGGATTCAGGATTTTTCCCTGTTTGCATTACACAATCTATGCCGTAAGATCTTGCTCAAGACGGTTGAACTTGTAACAACTTATTTAGTGTAGTGAAGTTTGGGAATAATAAAATGACAGTTGAAAAAACTGCAGATACCGCTGAAAAATCAGTGGTACAGGCCCGTTTTGTGGCCCTTTCGAGCGAGCTTAAAAAACGTGTAGTTGCTCAGGATGAGCTGATTGAATACCTGCTCATAGCCTTGTTAACTGATGGCCATGTATTGCTGGAAGGCCCACCGGGTTTGGCAAAAACCCGTACGGTGCATGCCTTAAGTGATCTGTTGGAAGGTGAATTCCACCGTGCCCAGTTTACACCTGATCTGTTACCGAGTGATATCACCGGTACAGAGATCTATAACACACAACAAAGTGAGTTTTCCTTCCGTCCGGGTCCACTGTTTTGTAATTTGCTTTTGGCAGATGAAATCAACCGTGCCCCGGCAAAAGTACAGTCTGCTCTGCTAGAAGCTATGGCTGAGCGCCAGGTGACTGTCGCGGGGAAAACCTATCCGTTAGCCAGGTTTTTCATGGTTATGGCCACCCAGAACCCACTGGAGCAGGAAGGTACTTACCCTCTACCGGAAGCCCAGCTGGATCGTTTTATGCTGCATATCCGCGTGGATTATCCGCAACATGAACAGGAGAAAGAGATTCTCCGTCTGGTGCGTAATGAGCATACAGAAAGTCTTGGGGGTGGTGAAACAGCCATTGATCATGTGTTGTCCGAAGCAGAACTCTTCGGTGCTCGTGCAGAAATTATGCAGACTTACATGGCACCTAATCTGGAAGATTATCTGATCGCACTGGTTCTCTCGACCCGTCATCCGGAACTCTATGGTGATGATCTGAAAGGCAGTCTGGTGTTTGGTGCCAGCCCTCGTGCAACGATCGCCCTAGACCGTGCGGTAAGAGCGAAAGCATGGTTGTCTGGACGAGACTTTGTTACACCTGATGATATTCAGGAGATGGCTCCAAGTGTATTGCGTCACCGTATCGGCCTCAGTTATGTGGCTGAAGCCAAGGGCATGGATAAAGATCAGCTAATTGCTGAACTGATTAAACGCGTCGCTGTACCTTAGGCGTTAGCAGTTATGTTTATCGGTGAAAGCAGCCCAAGGCCAGTTCCTTCGGCACGTAATCTTATAACTCTGGATGAGCTTGTCAGCCTGCGATTCTGGCCGCCGGCCCGGGGGCAAAAACGTGAGCGCATGGCAATCCGTGAAGGTCATCATCTCAGTAACGTCCGTGCCCGCGGCATGGAGTATGATGATGTGCGCGAGTATCAACCAGGTGATGATATACGGCATCTTGATTGGCGCTTGATGGCCCGTACCGGAGAAGCTCATACCAAGCTGTTTCGGGAGGAACGAGAGCGCCCGGTGTTTGTCATCACTGATCTACGCGCCCCGATGCATTTTGCAACTCAGGGGCACTTTAAATCGGTGTTGGCATCCTATGCTGCTGCCATGGTGATCTGGACTACTTTATCCAGCGGCGATCGGGTCGGGGGACAGATTCTTACCGCTCAAGAAAATAATCTGTTTAAACCATCCAGCAATCGCCAACAGGTTATGCAGATGATTGCTGCACTGTCCGGCTCCTTCGGGCAGAGCGAAGAATTAGAAACGACTCAGCCAGCAGTTTCACTGGCGGATAAATTGATCGAAGTGGAAGCACTTCTGAGCAGTGGCACTATTCTGTACCTGTTCAGTGATTTTCATGATGCCGATCCGATTCTGGAACAGCATTTGATGCGTTTATCTCAGCGCTGTGAACTTAAACTGGTTTTGATCTCAGACCCTCTTGAATCACAGTTACCTACGGGTAACTTATACCGCTTTACAGGTGGCGGGCGTGAGCTGATGGTTGATGCCGATCGAAATCAGCAAATTCGTTACCGTACTGAATTTCAGAAGCGGATCACTTTGTTAGAACAGTTACACAATATCCGTGGAGTGGAGTTCGCCCATTGGCAGAGCCATGCCCACCCACTGTTTTCACAACCGGAGGCTGGCGATGGACTTTAGTAAATTGCCCCTGCGAGATATGCAGCTACCGGAAGCTATAAGCTGGTGGCCGCTTGCGCCAGGCTGGTGGTTGTTGATGTGTTTACTTGTGGTTTTTCTCATAGCTGTGTTTTTTACTATCTGGAAAAAGCTTCAGGATCCAAGGCGTGAAGCCATGCAGGAGCTGCTTCGTATTGAACAACAGTATAGTGAACATCAGGATAAACAGTTGTTGGTGGTGGAATGTAACACCTTGATGAAACGTTTGGCCTTAACACTGTATCCGCGTAGCCAGGTGGCGGCTTTATCTGGCCAACAGTGGTTGGCTTTTCTGCGAAATAGTAGCGGTAAGCTTGATATCAGCCATCTGGATATATTGATTCATGGTCCCTATCAAGCCTCTGTTGAGTTGAGTAGTGATGATTTGATTCAAAGCTGTCGGCAGTGGATTAAACAGGTGCGAGGTTCCGCCAATGTTTGAATTTGCCTGGCCTTGGGTATGGATATTGTTGCCTCTACCTATTCTAGTAAGGGTATTAGCTCCAGTTGCTTCATTGGGGACCAATAATGCGTTGAAAGTACCCTTTATAGACCAGATGGAAAGAGCGGTTGGCAAACAAATCGGAACAACCAAGGCATCACCTCAGGGTAAGTTAATCTTTGCGTTGCTGGTCTGGAGCCTGTTTGTTGCTGCAGCAGCAAAACCGCAGTGGCTGGGTGAACCCATCGCGCAGCAGCTAGAGGGCCGGGATTTGGTTCTTGCGGTCGATCTTTCTGAAAGTATGCTGGCAAAAGATTTTCGGTTTAATGGCCGCCTAATTAATCGTCTTGTCGCGACCAAAATAGTGACCAGTGATTTCATTGATCGCAGAGTGGGTGATCGCATAGGACTGATTCTTTTTGCCGGGCAAGCCTACTATCAGGCACCTTTAACTCACGACCGCGAAACCGTAAAAATATTTCTGAATGAAGCCCAGTCTGGTTTAGCTGGCAGAGCGACAGCTATTGGGGATGCAATAGGACTTGCAGTAAAACGCTTTAAAGAGCAAAACAGTAAACAGCGCATAGTGATTTTACTCACAGATGGTACCAATAACGCCGGTGTTCTAGAGCCAATGGCTGCTGCGCAGTTGGCTAAAGATTTCGATGTGAAAGTTTACACTATTGGTGTAGCAGGAGGGGGGCAATTGGCAGGTCCGATAGGTGGAGCGCGGGCAATGCTAAATGATTATATGAATGCCACCCCACAAAGCTCCATAGATGAGAAAACACTTCAGGCCATTGCAGATAAAACCGGCGGTATGTATTTCAGTGCAAATAACCTTGAGCAACTGGCAGGTATTTATACGGAGTTGGATAAGCTGGAACCGGTAGAACAGGATTCCGATTTCTACAGGCCTATAGAACCCTTATATCACTGGCCTCTGCTGGTTGGGTTGTTGCTGAGCATGGTGTGGTTAGCATTGAATGGTCGTGATATTGGGCTGAGGAGCTAAGCCATGTTTGGAAACTTTCACTTCCTGCAGCCGTACTGGTTATTGTTGTTACCCCTGCTGGTGGCACTGGTTGTAATGAAAAAGCGTTCAAGCCTTAACCGCTCACACTGGTTGAAGGTTTGTGATCCGGAGTTGCTACCATTTCTGGAACAGCGGGGCAGCACTAAAAAAAGTTCCGGTTTACCTGTTATTGCCTTGATAGCTGCGGTTCTTTTGGTGATAGCTGCGGCTCAACCTGTTTGGAAACAGCTACCTCAACCAGTGTTCCAGAAAAATAATGCCGTGGTGATTGCGTTAGACCTTTCTGCATCCATGAATGCGACCGATCTTAAACCCAGTCGGTTACAACGGGCACGGTTCAAAATCAAAGATCTGTTGGCGCGTATACCCGATGCACAGGTGGCTTTGATCGTATACGCGGCAGATGCTTTTACCGTAACCCCGCTTACAGAAGATAACGATACCGTCCTGGATCAGCTGCCAGTCATGACCCCTGAAATCATGCCGGTTCAGGGCAGTCGGGCCGATAAAGCGTTACAAAAAGCCGATCAATTACTTACACAGGCAGGTATAGCTAAAGGTAATGTCGTGCTGGTCAGTGACGAGGTATTACCTGCCCAAATAGCGGCTACAGCCTCACGCTTAAAACTCAATGGTCGTCAAATTTCCATTCTTGCAGTAGGTACAGAACAAGGAGCACCCATACCGCGAAATGGAGTTCTGGTTAAAGATTTACAGGGTAATGTAGTGGTTGCTAAAACCACGTTCTCCGATATGCAGGAGTCCGCAGGATTAGGCGGTGGTTCTGCTGTAATGATCTCTCTGGATGATCGTGACGTGGCTTATTTGGTCAGTGGTTTTCAGGAAAATAATCAGCAGCCGGAAGAATCCACCCAGCAACTAAACCGCTGGGTAGCAGAAGGCCCGTGGCTAGTATTGTTGGCACTACCACTGCTGCTGCCAATGTTTCGTAAAGGAATTTTGAATTTAATTCTGCCCATTACCTTAGTGATTGGTTCCGCTCTTCCAACGGACCTTTACGCTAATCCAGATAAAGATATGGATCACTCAGCTACCCTCAAACAAGCTTGGCAGAATCTCTGGAAAACAGAAGATCAGCAGGCGTATCAACTTTATCAACAAGGGGCTTCAGGCAAGGCAGCAGAACGTTTTAAAGATCCTCGCTGGAAACAGCTCTCTCACTATAAAGATGGCGACTATAAAAAAGCATTAGCTGCACTGGAAGAGTCCGTGACAGCAGAGGATTGGTATAACCGGGGCAATGTTCTGGCGCGTTTAGGTCAGTTGGATAAAGCGATCAAAGCCTATGGAGAAGCGTTGAAACTCAAACCTGAATTTGATGATGCTGCTCATAACCGCAAAGTGCTGGAGGAGCTCAAAAAACAACAGCAACATCAACAGGAGCAATTCGGTAATAGTGGATCGCAATCGGATGAGCAAAATGAGGGGAATTCTGGTGAGTCCTCCGGAGAGCAAAATCAAGATAAAGACAAAGAAGGTTCCACCGGAGACAATCAGCAAAATGAAGGCTCACCTGATCAGAATTCGGCCGGGCAAGGCAATGATTCCAAATCCCTGCAAGAAAATCAGGAAGTTCAGAAAGCAAAAGAAGAAAAATCGGCATCTAAGGCTCAGCAACGCCAGCTTATAGATGAGCAAGGTGCGGCACGGGCACAAATGCTCAACAGCATTGAAGATGACCCCGCAGGCTTATGGCGGCGCAAATTTATCTACCAGTATCGCCAGCAAGCGGATGGACAATCAGTAGAGGATAAGCAGTGGTGAACTTGTTAAGAATTATCCCTTTTTTAGCGTGTTTAATACTCAGCGCCCAAACTTTTGCAGCAGTCACCAGCCAGGTAGACAGAAAGAGCCTGCAACAGGGTGAAACCTTACTGCTGATTCTGAGTATTACGGACTCTGATGCCAGCTCAATAGATCTGACTCAGCTTGAGGAAAATTTTGAAGTACTGAGCCGTGTCCATCGCTCTACTGCTTCCGCAATCAACGGCGAAATTAAACGCTCAACAGAACTACTGTTCACATTAGCGCCGAAAACTTCCGGTACACTTGAGATACCTGCATTAACGGTTGAAGGTGAGAAGTCCGATCCCATAACGATCGAAGTATCGCCAGTGAAACTGGCCTCTGCTGTGGATGGGGGGGTTGAATTGCTTTCTAGTCTCTCTGATAAAACTCCATTGGTTCAGCAACCGTTGATCTATCAAGTCAATATCGTGCTTGGGCAACGGATTTTTGATACAGCTCTTGTAGAGCCAAAGATCAAACAGGGTAAAGCGTTGATCCAGCCTCTGGGTGAACAGCGCCAATATCCCCAAAAACTTCAGGGCAGAGATATTCTGGTGGTCGAACAGTCCTGGGTAATTATACCTCAACAAAGTGGAGTGCTGGAGATTGAAAGCGCCAAGCTCAGCGCCTCCATTCAGAAACAGCAAACGCGGTTTCCAGGCTCAACCCGTTCCAGGTCGATGCAACACATCTTTCTGAAAGCGGATAACTATCTCTTGGATGTTGATCCTATCCCCGTCGTTTTTTCAGGCTCCAACTGGATCACCGCTAGCGAACTGACTCTGGATACAGAACTGAGTAGTGATGAATGGAGGGTGGGAGAGCCGATCACGCGAACCATCACCTTGCAGGCTACCGGAACCACTCAGGAACAAATTGCTGCGTTACAACTGCCCGATGTGCAAGGATTAAAACAGTATCCAGCTAAGCCTGTATATGCGCAATCTTTTCAGAATGGCGGTGTGAGTGTGCAAATGACACTGGAAGTGACCCTGATTCCTAATCTTGCAGGTGAAGTGACCCTGCCAGAGGTTCGCCTGCCTTGGTGGAATACAGACACCAATCAGGAAGAGGTAGCGGTTCTGCCAGAGCAAAGCTTCAATGTGGCTCAGGGCGATGCGCCTGTTATTCAACAAAACACACAGGCTACCATTAATAACCCGGCAGCAATCACCAGCCCGGTGGTAAGCTTGCCGATGGATGCCAAATTGAGCCCCCCGCAGCTGGATAGTGGCTTTGAGCAGAAACAAACTGAATCTGATGTGTGGGATAAAGCGGCTTGGCTCATAGTTGGATTGGCACTGTTTATTGGCGCTTTGTTGGGTGGTTTGGTGACTTTTTATCTATCGCGTAAGAACCCAACTTCTCAAACAGAGCATGATATCGCTCCTGCCACCAAATCATTTTCCTTGTCAGACTTGAAAACCGCCTGCCAAAAAAATGATGCTTTAGCTGCCCGTGAAGCATTGACTGCCTGGGCACAACATAAATTTCCTGAATCCAAACAAATTAATGCTGTTCTGGGTAGAGTTCCTCAAGAACTCAGAGAAGCGATTACCGAACTAAATCGCTGTTGTTTTTCGGCAGAGTCCGGGGAATGGAGTGGTAAAGAGTTGTTCAGGTTGGTTAAAGAGTTTCAGCCTGAGAAAAGTGTTAAGAAAGAGAGTCGGCTGGTTGGGTTGGTGCCTGGGTAGGGCTTACGCCTTTTCTTTTTGAATCTGATGGTACCAGCGGCCCGTACCGACTCTCTTCATAGGTACCAATTTGATACCTCTATCTCGACAAATCAAATACTTACAGTTACTCAGCTCACAGTCAAGGGACTGAAAATGTCTACCATAGTGTCTACCAATCATACTTCCTGTTCAGACCAGACCTAATCCTCTTGCCCAGACATCCAAGCCAGACTCTCCCGCCAGGCTCTAAGCCTTAATCTCATCACCTGACACATTGATCCTCTGTAACTAATCCAGTCCAGTTATCTTGTCAGGAGGTACAGGGGGGTATTTCTGTCAGATTCTATGGCAAAGGTACTTTGTGATTTGAAGCTGGATTAACACTGCTCTTGTAAATGTGTTCTTTGAAGGGGATTTCTAAATGAAACGCCCTATAGATGGTTTGAGTACTTGTGATCAACATGCCAAAAGTTGTATTTTGATCTTACGGTATAAATAACAGTTACTATTCAGACAGGAAGTCTTATGAAACCTTCTGACGAAGATATATTCCTTGATTGGCCCAAACCACTTTCAGCATCATTTATTGATGAGTTAGCTAAGGAAGATGCGATTAAGTCCCTCCACATG
>JBOEGV010000018.1:0-38609 GCA_050633605.1 Neptuniibacter sp.
TCATCGGAGCCGATTATATATGAATGCCACCTGGCATATTCTTGGAGCGGGAGCGATTGGTAACCTTTGGGCCTGTCACCTGATCAGCGCCGGGTTCCCTGTCAGCTTAATTCTTAGATCCGAAGAGAAACTCGCAAAACTAACTGAGCAAGGTGGCCTGTTACTCAAGAACACCCTCTACCCAGCAGGTGCAGAGTTAGCTGATAACCCTGGTCAGATCTCACAATTGCTCATAACAACTAAAGCTCAGGATACTCAAACCGCCTTCAATAGCATCCGCCAGCGCATTTCTGATACTGCCAGAGTCATAGTTCTGCAGAACGGCATGGGTAGCCAACAATGGATAACAGACCAACTTCCCCATGCAGACGTTGTCTGGGCCTCAACAACTGATGGTGTCTGGTTGGAAGAGCCCTTTAAACTGGTCCATGCTGGTGAAGGCTACACACGGCTGGGTAACCCTGACAAAGACAGCTACTGGGTTGAAGAACTTGGCCGGGGGTTTTTGAAGATTGAACTGGACGACGATATTGAACAGACCCTATGGTGCAAACTCGCCATTAACTGCGCAATTAATCCGCTCACTGCCCACTATCAGTGCCAGAATGGTGAGCTGATCAAAAATCCGGACTACCTTTCTGAAATGGCGCAAATATGTCACGAGGTTGAAGCGGTCGCTAATGCAGCAGGCATTCAGCTCTTCAAAGAGCCATTAATTAAGCATGCCTGCGATGTCGCAGAACTCACCGCCAACAATTACTCCTCGATGATGCAAGACGTTCGCCTTGGGCGTACAACTGAGATCGATGCTATCACTGGCTATCTTTGTAGATTGGCCGAGCAATATGCCATTCCAACACCCACAAACCTTAAATATCTAAGCAAAATCAAAAAAACGCATGAGTGTATCTAACTGCGATTACACTAATAAAGTATTTCCTTATTTATCCTCCAGTTTTTTGATCCATATCACCTCCTATAACCCCCATAGGAGGATAATCATAAGCATGACTTATAACCAACCTGAGGAAAGCTTATGAACCAGGAATTACAGACCCCGGAAACCGACGTACAAAACACTGCACAGGCCGCAGAACAAGCTCAGCAGTGCCCATCTGTGATACTGGATCAGGAGCTTACGGATAGTTTCGAAGCCAGCGACTATCCCTATGACACTAAGATCTCTCGCCGCGAATATGAAAAGCGTAAGAAAGAACTTCAGATCGAACTACTGAAGGTTCAGAACTGGGTAAGAGAAACCGGCCAGAAGATTGTCATTTTGTTTGAAGGCCGTGATGCCGCAGGTAAAGGGGGTACCATTAAACGCATGATGGAACACCTTAACCCTCGTGGTTCCCGGGTTGTTGCTCTGGAAAAACCCAATGAGCAGGAAAAAGGCCAATGGTACTTCCAGCGTTATATCAACCACCTTCCAACCGAAGGTGAAATCGTTATGTTTGACCGTTCCTGGTATAACCGTGCCGGGGTCGAAAAGGTGATGAACTTCTGTTCACCTTCAGAATATCTTGAGTTCATGCGCCAGACCCCGGAACTGGAACGAATGCTAACCAGAAGCGGAATCCGGTTCTTCAAATTCTGGTTCTCTGTGAGCCGTGAAGAACAATTCCGACGTTTTCAGGCTCGACGTGTCGATCCTTTAAAACAGTGGAAACTCTCACCAATCGATCTGGCATCTTTGGATAAATGGGATGATTACACAGAAGCGAAAGAATCCATGTTCTTCTATACCGATACAGCGGATGCGCCCTGGACTGTAATCAAGTCGAACGATAAAAAACGGGCTCGCTTGAATGCTATGCGTCACTTCCTGAGCAGTTTGCCCTATCCGGATAAAAACACTGATATTGAACTGCAACCGGATCCATTGATTGTTAGCAACGCTGTGCATTCAAAAGATAACCCGACACAAAAATAAGGCTAAGGAGTAGTAATAATGACAATGAAGCAAACCCAACATGCCCAGCAGGTTGTTGAATCGTTCAAAGGTATGCTGCCTGAAGCCATGGTCAATGATTTAGGTGAAGGTCACCTGGCTGAATTAGCGTTGCTGATTGAATCTGCAATCAGCGCTGCAGTCCTCCAGGAAATGGAAAAAACAGCGGACAAGATTGATCAGCTGGCCCATGATGTCAGGAATTTTGCAGAGCATTTTGATCGTTAAACCAACTAAAGAGCAGAAGTTCACTTCTGCTCTCTTCTCATAATTGAACCTTTCCGTCAAAATCAACTCTTATTCACAACTCATAAGCTGACTGAATAAGATATGTCTAATCGACTTACAAAAATTTATACCCGCTCCGGCGATCAGGGTGATACGGGCTTAGCTAATGGCTCTCGAATTAACAAATCATCACTACGTATTGAAACCCTTGGCACTGTGGACGAACTGAACAGCTGGATTGGCATTGCATTATCCAATATAAACCAGTCTGCGCTGGCCCCAACTCTCAGAAACATTCAACATCAATTGTTTGATTTAGGGGGTGAAATAGCAGTATCTGATACTGACTACCGGGTCATCGACAAAAGTGATATCGATTGTCTCGAGCAGCGACTTGATCACTTTAATGAAAAGCTGCCTGCACTTGAGGAATTTATTTTACCCGGTGGATCGACGGAGGTCTGCAATATCCATCTGGCTAGAACAGTTTGCAGACGAGCCGAAAGAGTTATAATTGCCCTTAATCTATCTGATTCAGAAACAGTTAATCCATATGCGATAGCCTATCTGAATCGGTTGTCCGATCTTCTGTTTGTTGCAGCAAGATTTTTAGCTGCCGAAAAGGGTGAAGGGGAAGTTCTCTGGAAACCCAAAACAAACCGAAAAACTACAGAGCGTTAACATGAAAAAAATCAGTACTGCTATTCTGACCTTAATGACTTTGTCATTTACATCTTATTCAAACGCAGATTGTTCGACTGACCAATCAATCTGTGAAGCTCAATGCACTGTAAAATATTTTAACGATGAAGCTGCCGAATTAGGTTGTAAGTCAAAATGTGTTGCTAAACGTGCTGTTTGCTCTACAGAATCCGGTGCTAAAACCGCTGTTGAAACAAGCGGAGATGTTATCGATAAAGGCGTAGAAGCCAGCAAGGACGCTTGGGAAAACACGAAATCGTTCGTCAAAGGCGTTACTGAGTAAGTGAGTTCAGCCCCTATCGTTTGGCTTTCGAGTCAGCATAAGCAAGAGCCATCCGTGTTTGGGTTGCAAACTGATTAAATAAATTAAAGTCCTCTTCAGATAGCCCCTCACTGCCTTTGAGCTTATCCGCGTAGAGCATGCCTATAACCCGGTTACCCATTGTCAGGGGAATTAAAACAAAACCCTGACAATTGACCCGCTTCACAAAATTAGGCGGCAGACGTTTATTCCAACCATCTTCACTCAAATCATTTACCAGCAGGGTGACTCGTTTATTCAGTATCCGAAAAAACAGGTCATCTGCTTTTCCATTTTTGCTTCTCTCAAAGTAAGATTGAAGCTCCTCAATATGATGACCTTCAATAATTTTAACCGAAAGTTTATCACCACCTGAACCAAGTAAGCACAACATGCTACGCTCAAATGTTCCACAATCCTGCAGTGCGGCAATGACAAGTTTAAACACCTCGTGAATTTTATTCCCCGAGCTTATTAACTCAGATAACCGGTTAAGATAGTCTAGTTGCTTCTGACTGTGCTCAACCTTCCGCATTGAAGATTCAAGTTGATCACTTTGCACGGGTTCAGGAGTATCAAGTTCTGCTTCATTTTGCCCTAAAAAGGCAAGTTGGCGAATCATCTCATCTCTAAGAGGTTCACCACTTTCAATGAATTTCGGGACTAAAGACTTACTCTTCAAACCATAATCGCGACTGACTTTTGCTACATTGTTAAAGCATTGCAGTGTAATGTCACCCACCTCATCAAACGGAATCTCACTTACATCCGAAAGAGCTTCTAAGAGGTGGGTAAAAGGTTGTTCATTGACCGTATCCTGTACAAGTAACTGCTGAATCATTCCACTAGACAGGGACGGTAGTGAAGACATGAAATCAGATTTTTTATCAATCTGGCTCAGATCAATATGATCCATGGAATTCAACACATCTTGTGGATAGCCCCAGCCTAAAGCTATTTCCTTTCCGAGATCACTGAATGTTGTTCCCAGCACCTCAGCCTGAACCAAGCGCCATTTTTTCTGCTGATGGGAGCGCATTCTTAACATGCGGCGGTAGTGATCAGGTAAAGTGCAAGCCACAAGAATTTCACCCAGACCAAACATTAAAGCAGATATATACGCCTCTTCCGGATCGACTTTCTTATTACTTCTTAGCGCAAACTCCTTGGCTAAACTGGCGCTGAGGAATTGGCGCATCATCATTCCAGGTACATCTAAATCCGGATGATCATCATGAAAAGTTTCAATCAGTTTCAATGTGATACAAATGTTTTTAATACTATTGAAACCGATCAGAACAACGGCTCGGGAAATAACACTTATATTCTTGCTATTTCGATTGTAAGCACTGGAATTTGCGACTTTCAACACTTTGGCTGAAAGACTCGTATCTTTCATAATCGCAACTGCTAGAGCCATTGCATCACTCTCATCAGAAGCGCTTATCTGTTGGATACGGTTAACAGTCGCACTGAAAACGGGCAGATCCCCGAGTTTATCTAGCCTCTGATTAATTTCCTGTAACGTATCTGAGTACTTCATAGTCGCTTCTTATGATGTTGAGCAGCTCTAAATATCGATCAGAGCAGAGATAGCTTCGCCATGATTAAACTTTAATGACTTAAAGTCCAGAACCACCTCCCTACCCAGAGTATTAAATTAGGTTTTGACTTTGGTCAGGGTACCCAATACCAATCTTTTCCATCCCAACTGACCTGGCTCAACAGTAGGTAGCAAGTTATTGGCAAACTATGATAATAAAATGTATTTTTAATACACTTTATTAATTAAACTCTAAACAACATATTTATAGAGCTGAAGCCCAATGATCCCTATTCAGGAAAAGCATACTCCACATCCATTTTCTCTTTTTAATCTGGGGTTCAGACCATTTTTTCTTGGCGGAGCAGTTGCCGCAACCTTATTAATACTCAGCTGGTTGCTCATGCTTAATACTGGTGGTGCTATCAATTATTATCAAACTCCAACGTTATGGCACAGCCATGAGATGATATTTGGCTATACAATGGCAATCATTGCTGGTTTTTTACTGACCGCAGTAAAGAACTGGACCAATATTCAAACTTTGTATAGCTGGCGCTTAGCCCTGTTGTTTCTGCTTTGGCTGCTAGCACGCGTAGTTATAGTTTTACCTTCAGTGCCCCACTGGCTCATTGCAGTTATTGATCTCAGTTTTATACCTATCCTGGCATTTGCAATCGCATTACCAATTATTCGCTCTCAAAATTATCGGAATTTGGTTTTTATTCCGGTTTTATCTACTTTCTTCATTGCTAATCTGTTCATTCATGCCGAGTTGAATGGATGGGTGAATGACTATATTGATATGGCAATCCAGCTGGCGTTATTTCTGGTGATTTTTTTAATTACAGTTATCGGCGGAAGGGTCATACCGTTTTTCACTGAACGCGGGGGTGCAGGTATAAGCTGCCGGCGTTTTTCCTATATTGAAAAGCCAATAATTCCGCTGACACTGGCATGGATAGCCATCAGCTTGACTGATTACCAGGATTTAACTGTAGTAACCAGCATGTTATTAGCTGTACTGAATTTGATCCGGATGTGTGGCTGGTATCGCAACGCAATATTACGCGTACCTCTGATATGGATACTACAACTCAGCTATCTTTTTATACCCATTGGCTTGGTACTGTATGGATTATATTCATTGGGTTTACTCAACCGCTCTATAGCACTTCATGCATTTACGGTAGGTGTTATAGGCGGTATGACACTTGGTATGATGGCCAGGGTATCTCTGGGCCATACTGGCCGGGCTCTAGAGGCCAATAAGCTAATTATTACAGCCTTTGTACTGATGTTACTTGCTGCGGTGCTGCGTGTTTCTATAGACTTACTGCCAATAGATTACATGACTACCATTAACCTGACTGGCTGCTTATGGCTTATGTCTTGGTTTTTATTTCTAACAAAGTACATATCGGTCCTGATAAAACCCCGGATCGATGGCTTACCTGGATAGAAAAGGAAAGGGCTAAACAGCCCTTTCCTATTTAACTTCAGGCATTCAGATCAACTACAATCCGCCCTTTAACCTGGCCTTCTGTGATTTTTTCAGCATATTCAGGAAGGTCGGCCAATGAAATAACCTGAGCAATTTCACCAAGAGCAGTTTCAGGCAACTGAATTTGTAAACGCTTCCAAGCTTCCTGACGCTTCGCAAATGGACAACTTACTGAATCAACTCCCTGCAAACGAACATTACGCAAAATAAAAGGCATTACCGTTGTCGGCAATTTAAAGCTAGCAGCGAGGCCACAGGCGGCTACAACACCACCATAATCGGTTTCAGAAATAATTCTACCCAGAATGGTATCACCAACAGTATCAACAGCACCTGCCCAGCGTTGCTTTTCGAGAGGCCTTGCAGGCTCAGCCATCTCTGCACGGCTGACAATTTCTGTGGCCCCCAAAGAACGTAAATATTCTTCTGTTTCTGGACGCCCCGTAATCGCTGTAACGTTGTAACCCAAGCCGGAAAGGATAGATACTGCAACACTACCTACTCCACCAGCAGCACCACTTACGATAACCGGACCACTCTCTGGTAATACACCACCCTCTTCGAGTGCCATAACACATAACATAGCCGTTAAACCTGCAGTACCAATCTGCATAGTCCTGACAGGGTCCATTCCTTCAGGCAGAGGTACTAACCAATCAGCTTTAGCCTGGGCATATTCTGAATAACCTCCCCAGAAATTTTCACCAACACCCCAACCTGTTAATACAACTTTCTCACCTTTGCTATATCGTGCATCAGTACTTTTCTCGACAGTACCTACATAATCAATACCTGGAACCATTGGAAAATTACGAATAATTTTTCCTTTTCCGGTAATCGCAAGGCCATCTTTATAATTCAATGAAGAGTAATCAACTTTGATCAGCACTTCTCCTTCCGGAAGGTCACTCAGTTGCAGTTCCTGTACCGCTGAAGAAGTTTTACCATCTTCTTGATTCAACACTAGTGCTTTGAACATTTGCCTCTCCACTCACCTTAATGTTAATTTGTCTTACAAATATATGATTATATAATTATTATTTCAAGCTTTCTCTTTACTCATCTCAATGTAGAATAAAAAGTTAATACTCGACGGAGAAGAAAGTGAATCTGGATGTTGCACCGTTAAAAAAAGCCAGTTTGTCTAAACAGGTATCAGATCAGCTTCAGGAAGCCATTCTTGATGGCACACTGAAAGCGGATGATCGTTTACCTACTGAAGAAGAGCTGGCGCATCGCTTTCAGGTTTCGCGCCCAACCATACGTGAAGCTCTGAAAAGGCTTGCGGCAAAGAATCTGATTCGTTCCCGAAGAGGCCCTACTGGCGGCACATTTGTTAATCGGCTGGATGCCAATGAACTTAGTGATAGCCTTACTACCGCAACCACACTGTTTGTCAGCATGAATTCGATTTCTCTGGATGAGGTCAGCGCCTGCCGGTTAGAGATGGAGACACTTTGTTTTCAACTGGCTTGCCAGAACCGCTCTCCCGCTGATATCGAAAAAATGGAAGCCGCTCTCCTAATCCAGCAAGATCCCTCTATCAGTCCAGAAGAGTTCTGCGCTGCCGATGTGCAGTTTCACCGAGCCATTGCCAATGCCTGCGGAAACCGCATGCTAAGCTTTGTTATGTACTCGTTGATAGAGGGCCTTCAACCTGTTGCTAACATGATCGCTTATCACTATCGGGTACGCGAAATTATTATTAAACAACATCAACGAATTCTGGACGCCATCAAAGAGAGCGATGACAGAAGTGCTGTAAGTATCCTTCAAGAACAGATAGATTATTTTGCTCAGTTACACCAAGAGGCGCAAAACAGTCATTTACAGAAAACTTAATCCTCTGAACACACCAATTAACTTCCACTTTTATCCAATACAATTTTTCTCAAAGAAAACACAAAATCTAGGATGCGTGATAGGCATAAAATCACTTTTGTTTTATGCTGTTTGTCAGTGATATCAGAACAACAATTTATTAAGGAGTCTTCGTGGAAAATTTATGGCTTATCAGTGTTGCTGCTCTTTTTGTTGGCGCTGTCATTGGTTACCTGATGGGACGTTCAGGAGGTAGTAACAATCAGGCAGAAATTGCTGCTCAGTTAGAAGACACCAAAAAGGAATTAGAAGAATATAAAGAAGAAGTGACTGCACACTTCGAAAAAACGTCTGAACTGGTCAACGACCTGACCAACAGCTACAAAGATGTTCACGAACACCTCGCTACTGGAGCACAAGGCCTGTGTCAGCCCGGTGCGATTGATATAGCTTTAGAACCCGTAATGCAGCCGAAACTAACCGAAGCTCCAGCAGAGGAATCTGAACCTTCCGATGCGAGTGAGGAAACACCAGAGCCACCAAGGGATTACGCCCCGAAAAGCCCTGATGAAGAAGGTATGCTTTCTGAAACCTTTGGCCTGAAAGATAAAGATGAGCCAGAAGAGCAGCTGGATCCAATTGCCAGCGCTGCCATGAATAAGCAGGAGAAAGAGACCGCATAACTTCACACTGGGTTATCGATCTCCAAATACTGGTGCTGAATCCCAAATTTTAGCGCCAGATTTTCTCCTAACGCCTGCACCCCATAACGCTCTGTAGCATGATGACCAGCAGCAAAGTAATGGATTCCATTTTCAACGGCACTGTGGAAAGTTGGTTCCGAGACTTCCCCGGAGATATACGCATCAACACCCAATGCAGCTGCTTTATCAATATAACCCTGAGCACCACCAGTACACCAGGCAACAGTTCTAATCGGGTGATTTCCCCCTGAAATAGCTAAAGGTGTACGTTGTAACCGAGATTCAATCCTGAGTGAAAACTCTTCAGTGCTAATACTTGAATCCAGAGTTCCCACATTTCCAACACTTCTCGGGTTATCAGGCTCTAAGCCCCCTGTAACGGTAATACCAAGCAATTTAGCTAATTGCGCATTATTGCCGAGTTCTGGGTGTGCATCGAGTGGCAAATGGTACGCTAGTAAACTGATATCATGATCAAGTAGCGCCTTAATGCGTTTCTTTTTCATACCCCGGATACAGCTATCTTCACCTTTCCAGAAAAAACCATGGTGTACCAACAACAGATCAGCTTTCTCATCTATTGCTTTATCAATTAAAGCCTGGGATGCAGTGACTCCACTGACAATTTTACTAACGTCTTGCTTCCCCTCGATCTGCACACCATTAGGACAATAATCCCGGAACATTTCCGGGCATAATGTCAGATCTAAGTAAGCAACAAGGTCATTCAGATTAGCTGGCATGGCAATTTTCCATTCACAAAGCTGCAGGAGGTCGTATAATTCTATGATTCTCTATGGTTTTTTCTACTATTTAATACAAAGATGCGTAAATTAAATTTTCTTTTTTGGCCAGTATTGTCCGGTGTTCTTGTTGCAATACTACTGTTACAGCTGTTCCCGAATCTGCTTGGAACATCGCCGTCCATTGAGATCAAAGAAACTAGGGGCGCATATCAAGGAAACCTTGGCACTGGACCGGTCTCCTATGCAGAGGCGGTGGAAGTTGCAGCCCCTGCCGTTGTAAACATTTATACACGCACGGTCGTCAGGCAAAACGTACACCCCCTTTTCAATGACCCTTTCTTTCGTAATTTTTTTGATGCCGAAAGTATTCCACAACGAGAACGTGTTCAGTCCAGCCTAGGCTCTGGCGTCATTCTCAGTGATCAGGGTTATTTAGTCACTAATAATCATGTAATTAGTGGCGCTGACAGCATTGTTGTTGCTTTACGTGATGGCCGTGAAGCCACTGCAGAAGTAATCGGCACCGATCCTGAAACCGATCTTGCTGTCCTCAAAATTCAGTTATCAAATCTACCCAGCATTACTCTCTACCCTTCAGATAAAATCAATGTCGGCGATGTAGTACTGGCTATTGGCAATCCATTTGGGGTCGGTCAAACGGTAACAATGGGCATCATCAGCGCCACAGGGCGAAACAGCCTTGGAATAAATACATATGAGGATTTCATCCAGACTGATGCAGCTATCAACCCAGGCAACTCTGGTGGCGCTCTAGTAGATGCCCACGGCAACATGATTGGTATTAACACGGCCATTTTCTCTAAATCCGGCGGCTCACAGGGTATTGGCTTTGCAATTCCTTCCACGCTTACAAAACAAATTATGCAAGACCTTATTCAGTATGGGCGTGTAATTCGAGGTTGGCTGGGTATTGAGATACAAGAGCTAACCCCTGATCTGGCGGAATCTTTTGGGCTAAGAAAAATGCAAGGGCTCATCATTGCCGGCGTATTCAGGGATGGACCGGCACATACTGCTGGACTCCGGCCTGGGGATATTATGCTTTCAATTAACGGAACAGCCATCAGTAATGGCCAAAAGTCGATGTCTGATATCGCACGCTTGCGGCCCGATGAAAAAGCAGAAATTGTCATCTTGCGAGAGGGTCAGAAGCTGTCAATTAGTGCGGTCGTTGGAGAACGACCTAAAAGCAGAAACTGATTTACCTCTGAATAGAATTAGTCCATAGGCTCTGGTGAAAAGAAGCACCAATAAAAAAGCCACCTGAAGGTGGCTTTTTTAGACATTAATAATCAGTCTTTGATTCTATATTCGGCCGAACGAGCATGAGCAGTTAAACTCTCCCCACGGGCCAGAACAGAAGCAACTTTACCCATTTCAGATGCTCCCTCGTCAGAAAACATAATTAACGAAGAACGTTTCTGGAAATCATAGACACCCAGAGGAGATGAGAACCTTGCCGTTCCTGATGTTGGTAGAACATGGTTAGGCCCAGCACAATAATCACCTAAAGCTTCCGCAGTATAACGTCCCATAAAAACAGCACCTGCATGACGAATAGATGGTAACAGGGCTTCTGGATTTTCAACCGAAAGCTCCAAGTGCTCTGGTGCAATCCTGTTCGAAACCATGATAGCTTCATCCATGTCTTTAACTTTGATCAATGCTGCGCGTAGCCGTAGAGAGACTTCAATAATCTCTTTACGTTCCATTGTTGGCAGTAGTTTAGCGATGCTTTGTTCAACCGCATCGATAAATCCAGCATCTGGGGTAACCAGGATCGGCTGAGCATCCTCGTCGTGTTCTGCCTGAGAAAAAAGATCCATTGCAACCCAGTCCGGATCGGTTTTACCGTCACACACAACCAGAATTTCAGACGGACCAGCAATCATATCGATACCTACAGTACCGAAAACTGCTCTTTTTGCGGTCGCCACAAAGATATTGCCAGGACCAACAATTTTATCCACCTGCGGAACAGTTGCAGTCCCATATGCCAGCGCAGCAACAGCCTGAGCGCCACCAATACAGAAAACCCGGTCAACTCCAGCCAAGCACGCAGCGGCAAGAACCAATTCGTTAACCTCACCACCCGGAGTAGGTACAACCATGATAATCTCTTGTACACCCGCCACTTTAGCA
This sequence comes from Neptuniibacter sp., assembly GCA_050633605.1. Classification (GTDB taxonomy): domain Bacteria; phylum Pseudomonadota; class Gammaproteobacteria; order Pseudomonadales; family Balneatricaceae; genus Neptuniibacter. The sequence continues at coordinate 11,667 of JBOEGV010000018.1, forward strand.
GGCATAGCATTCATCAGTACCGAAGATGGGTACGCGGCTTTGCCACCAGGCACATACAAGCCAACTCGATCCATTGGCGTCACTTTCTGTCCCAGCATTGTGCCGTCAGCTTCAGTATACTGCCATGAATCGACCTTCTGGCGTTCGTGGTAACTACGAACACGGTCCGCAGCAACTTCCAGTGCTTCACGTTGTTCATCAGGAAGGTTATCAAAAGCCTGCTGTAATCTTTCCTTACTCATTTCAAGGTCAGACATTTTTTCTACTGAGGTGTTATCAAAACGATTGGTGTATTCAACAACCGCTGCATCACCCTCAGTACGAACCCGCTGTAGTATCTCATTGACGATTGTGTTCACTTTATCGTCTGATACCGCTTCCCAAGCCAATAACTGATCTAATTGATGATTAAAATCAGACTGAGTAGAATCCAAACGTTTAATTTTTAATTCGCTCATACCGAAGCCTCCTCATCACGACGCTCTACAGCTTTGGCCAGTTTATCCAGAATGGGTTGAATCTGACGGTGTTTCATCTTCATCGAGGGCTGACCAACGACCAAACGTGAGCTGATATCCGCGATATGTTCCATCGGTTCCAAACCATTTGCACGCAGCGTATTACCTGTATCAACAATATCTACGATTCTATCTGCAAGCCCCATTAAAGGTGCTAGTTCCATTGCCCCATAAAGCTTAATGATATCGACTTGGCAACCTTGTTTCGCAAAATAATCTCGAGTGACATTCACAAATTTACTTGCCACTTTCATTCTACCTTTAACTGGTTCAGCGTTTTTTAGGCCAGCAACCATTAATTGGCAACGTGAAATATTCAGATCAAGGGGCTCATATAAGCCTTCAGCACCATGCTCCAGTAAAACATCTTTACCCGCTATACCCATATCTGCACCACCATATTCAACATAGGTCGGCACATCCGTTGCGCGAATCACAACAAACTTGATGTTGTCATGGTTAGTGTCAAAAATCAGTTTACGGCTACTATGAATATCTTCAATCGGTGTAATACCAGCCTCTGCCAATAATGGCAGGGTTTCTTTGAGGATACGTCCTTTGGACAGTGCAATCGTAAGTTGCTGCTTCATAGCGTTTAATCTACCTGTTTATTAACTGGGTACACGTTTAATACGCGCACCTAATAACTGCAATTTTTCTTCAATACATTCATAGCCACGGTCGATGTGGTAGATACGATCAATAACTGTATCACCATCCGCCACAAGAGCAGCAATGACCAAGCTTGCTGATGCACGCAAATCGGTCGCCATAACTGGCGCAGCCTGCAACCTTTCAACCCCTTCAACTACTGCTGTATTGCCATCAATATTGATTTTGGCTCCCATCCGAATCATTTCCTGCATGTGCATAAAACGATTTTCGAAGATAGTTTCCTTCAAAATACTGACGCCTTCAGAAACAGCGTTCATAGCTGAAAACTGAGCCTGCATATCAGTCGGGAATGCAGGATATGGAGCAGTAGTAACATTAACTGCTTTAGGGCGTTTACCCTCCATATCTAACTCAATCCAATCTTCTCCCGTAGTAATTTTGGCACCAGCTTCTTCCAGTTTTTGCAAAACTGCATCCAAAATTTTCGGGTTCGTATTTTTAACTTTAATCTTGCCACGCGTTGCTGCTACAGCTGCCAGATATGTTCCAGTTTCAATTCGGTCCGCAACAACAGGGAATTTACAACCATGCAGTTTTTCTACGCCATTTACGATAATAGTGTCAGTGCCATGACCACTAATATCAGCACCCATCGCAATCAAACACTCGGCCAGATCAACAACTTCCGGCTCACGTGCAGCATTCTCGATAATACTCTGGCCATCAGCCAGAGTGGCTGCCATAAGTATATTTTCCGTACCTGTTACGGTAACAGTGTCAAAGAAGACCCTTGCTCCCTTTAAACGCCCATTACTGGTAGCACGGATATAACCATTTTCAACAATTACTTCAGCACCCATCGCCCGTAGGCCCTGAATATGAAGATCCACAGGTCTTGAACCTATGGCACACCCACCAGGCAATGACACTTCCGCCTCACCAAAATGCGCAACCATTGGACCCAGTACAAGTATGGAGGCACGCATGGTTTTCACCAACTCATATGGAGCGACCAGCTTATCTATCGTACTGGCATCTATCTCAACATTAAGTTTTTCATCAATAATCAGATCAACCCCCATGCGGCGCAAGAGTTCAAGCATGGTGGTGATATCATGAAGGTGAGGTAAGTTGCAGACAGTTACAGGCTCGGATGCTAATAACGTAGCCGCAAGAATAGGTAGCGCTGAGTTTTTAGCACCAGATATACGAACTTCGCCATTCAGCTGTTCGCCGCCTGTAATGATTAATTTATCCATAGATTTAAAGACCAGAAAAGTTAGCTCTGCAGTGCTTCCCACTGAGCAGGGGTATAAGTTTTAATTGTCAGAGCGTGAATCGCCCCATTGGCAATAAATTCATTCAAGCAGGCATAAACCAGCTGCTGACACTTTACCGGACGCAGCCCTTCAAATAACTCACCAACAACGATTACCTGAAAATCACAACCTTCGCCTGCTGTTGTTACAGTACAGTTTTCGAGTTGAGATTCCAGAATCTGCTTAACCTCTTCAGCCTGCATCAGAAACTCCTGATCGATTAAAAACAAGGCGGGAATAATACCGGATTGGAACAAAAAAGGCGATGCTAAGCATCGCCTTTATATAAGCACAGGATTAAAGACTCTTTAGTTAAGCAGATCATCCAAACCTACTAGATGAGCAAATTGAATCATCTCTTCTGGGACATTAATAGAAGCAATATCGACCCCCATAGAGCCGGCATATCTTAAACAGCACATCCACAAAGATAATGCGGAGCTATCACTTGCCTCCACACCCGAGAAATCGACCTGCACCGACCCAGAGGCTCCATCTAATATACGTTCTATCTGTTTACGTAACTGAACTATGACAGGAAACTTAAGATCACCGCTCAACTGTAAGACGCCATCCGAGTCCAATAAAGCCCGCGCAGACATCAGGCTTCTCTCTTCCCAGGGTCAACTTTCTCTTTCCAACTGGCGATGACCGCTCCAACATCTCCACGATTTTTCTGAACCATATCGGCAAACTGGTTTTTGAACGTCAGACGTAAATTGATTCCGTCGAGTAAAGCATTAACCAAGCGCCAGCCATCTGCGCCTTTTTTCATGTAATAAACAAGTGAGTATCTTGTGCCATCGGCAGCAAAAACATCGACAGTTACAATCTGCTTTTTCATGTTCGGGCTGGCTTTTCTAGGGGGTACGATTTCATACTTCTTAATTTTAAAACCTACCAGAGCCTTCGCATATGTTTTCAGCAAAGTAACTTTAAATACATCGGAGAAGGCAGCACGCTGCTCTTTTGTTGCACGGCGATAGTACTTACCCATCACAACTTTAGATATATAGTCAAAATCAACCACCGGGGATACCGCAGTATCAATTTCGACTAAAAGCTCATCCATCTTCTCTTCAGTATGGAGCTCTTCATCCTCAAGAATTTTCAACATATTCTGGGTAGACGCTTCAATAACAGCACTGGCCTCTTCCCACTGCGCTTGAAGATTCAAACTGAACATACTCAGTAACAACAGAGCAAATGCATTACGCGTCTGTTTTAAAAAAGCTTTCGACATAATTCTTACTCACTCACCTCATTAAACAGGAATTTACCGACCAGATCCTCAAGCACAAGCGCTGACTGAGTATCTTCAAAATAATCCCCACTTTTCATAAATTCTTCTTCGGCGCCTACTGAAACACCTATATATTTTTCACCCAATAAGCCAGCAGTTAATATTGATGCAGAGCTATCAATGGAAAGAAAATCAACATCTTTAGAAATCTCCATCTCCACACGCGCCATAATCAAATCTTTATCCAGATCAATATTAGTAACGTGACCGATCAAAACTCCAGACATTGTCACTTTTGAGCGCGGTGTCAAACCACCAATATTTTCAAAACGAGCATAAACGGTATATGTGTCATCACTACTAGACATAGAAAGGCCGCTAACGTTCAACGCCAGGCCAACCATTGCCATAATTCCTGCCAGGATAAAAGCACCTACGCTGATCTCCATGATCTGCATACGCATATCAAATCTCTCCAAACATCACAGCTGTGAGAATAAAATCAAGTCCCAGCACCGCTAAGGATGCATAGACCACAGTTTTTGTTGTTGCCTGACTGATCCCCTCAGAAGTAGGAATACAGTCATACCCCTGAAAAACGGCTATCCAAGTAACAAAAAAACCAAAGACAACCGATTTAATCAGGCCATTCAGTACATCATTGGAAAAATCTACTGAATTTTGCATATTTGCCCAAAACGAACCATCGTAAATACCAAGCCAGTCAATACTAACCAGCGCACCGCCATATATGCCCACAATTGAAAAAATTGCAGATAATACTGGCAAACAGATAAAACCTGCCCAGAAACGTGGGGCAATAATTCGACGCAGTGGATCAACACCAATCATTTCAAGGCTGGATAACTGCTCGGTCGCTTTCATCAGACCAATCTCAGCAGTCAATGCTGAACCCGCTCTGCCTGCAAACAACAATGCCGTAACAACCGGCGCTAATTCTCGAACCAGACTCAACGCTACCATCTGTCCTACAGCTTGTTCTGAACCGTAGTCAACAAGAATTGTATAACCTTGAAGCCCCAGTACCATACCAATAAACAACCCAGAGACAATGATGATAATCAGAGATAAAACGCCCACAAAATATATCTGTTGAATAAGCAACGGAAACATTTTAAGTGGTTCAGGGCGAGCAACTAAAGAATGGAAAAGGATCATGCCTGACCGCCCCAAAGACGCCAGGTTGCTCAAACCAGACCTTCCCAAACGTGCTAATTGTTCCACTAAACACTCCTCTGTAGAAGGTCATTCTCATAGTCATTTGCAGGAAAATGGAACGGTACAGGCCCATCCGGCAAACCTTCCATAAACTGTTTAACCTGAGGAGAATTAACATCACGAAGCTCATCAGGTGTGCCATGTGCAATAACCGAAGCATCTGCAACTAAATATATATAATCAGCTATACCAAGAGTTTCCTGAATGTCATGTGAAACGATAATACTTGTATGCCCCAACGATTCATTAAGTCGACGTATTAAGTTTACTAAGACTCCCATTGCAATAGGATCCTGACCAGTGAATGGCTCATCATACATTACAATATCTGGATCAAGCGCAATCGCTCTGGCAAGTGCAGCCCTGCGCGCCATACCTCCGGATAATTCACTCGGCATCAGATCACGTGCACCACGCAAACCTACCGCATGTAGTTTCATCAGCACTACATCACGAATCATATCTTCAGGTAGCTGAGTGTGGACGCGTAAAGGAAAAGCTACATTTTCAAAAACCGACATATCGGTAAATAAAGCGCCACTCTGGAACAACATACCCATCCGTTCACGAATTACGAAAAGGTCTTTTCGATTAAGCGTGGGAATATTCTGACCGTCGACATAAATTTTTCCTGAATCAGGATTCAGTTGCCCACCAATCAGTTTTAAAAGGGTTGTCTTACCTGTACCGGAAGGCCCCATAATTGCAGTGATCTTACCTCGAGGTATTTTGATATCGATATTATGATAAATTGGCCGATCACTGCGAGAAAAACTGAGTTGCTGAATGTCAATAATGACATCGTCAAAATGGCTCATAAGATTCCGTGTCTCAATATTCAAACTGAGGTTTCCATCCCACTGAAACAAACCTAAAATAACGCAGCTGATCTAACTGCACATTCCCTTCAGTCCACCCCACTGTCTATCTGGGGGAGCAAACTATATCATTTCAGCATAAAAACGTGAATATTCTATAACAAGTCGCCACTAACGGATTCAAACGGTTTTCTCATTCTGTTTTAATAGCGTCCTCTTTAATCTGGAACTCAGGTATCTATGCTTTATCCGATTTTAGCTTTACTCGCAGGGTTGGTTCTGCTGGTTTGGAGTGCTGATCGTTTTGTAATTGGCGCAGCAGCTACGGCCAAAAATTTTGGCATGTCTCCGATGTTAATCGGTCTCACGATCGTTTCTTTTGGCACATCTGCCCCAGAAATCCTTGTTTCTATTATGGCAACAACCTCAGGCGCAGGAGAACTTGCAATTGGCAACGCTCTCGGATCGAATATTGCTAACATAGCCTTAGTACTAGGCATTACCGCCTTAATAGCACCACTTCCAGTTAAATCTGGGGTATTAAAAAAAGAACTTCCGCTTTTGCTCGCTGTAACCTTGCTTGCTGGCATTCTTTTATTAGATTTAAGCCTCAATTTTCTAGATAGCTGTATTCTATTAATCAGCCTGGCGGGATGTTTGTACTTATTCAACCATTTCCAAAAAAGTGCAGGGACAGACGACCTGATCAATGAAGAAGATGAAGAACTGCCCGAACTAAAAACCGCAGTAGCCGCTTTCTGGCTCATAACGGGATTAATCATCCTGGCCGCCAGTTCAAAAATGCTGGTATGGGGCGCCAGTGAAATAGCATATAGCCTGGGTGTAAGTGAGCTAATTGTAGGCTTAACAATTGTAGCCATCGGAACAAGTCTGCCAGAATTAGCTGCATCAGTAGCCAGCGCTCTTAAAAACCATCATGACATCGCTATAGGCAATGTTGTCGGCTCAAACATTTTTAATCTAGCGGCTGTTATGGCTATACCCGGACTGGCATCCCCTCTCGGTTTGGATGCAGAAGTATTTTCCAGGGATTACGCCGTGATGCTGGGATTAACAGTACTGTTGCTGGCATTCGCTTTATGGCAGAAGCCACCTTCAATCAGCCGTATAGAAGGTGGCCTGTTAGCGACTGCCTATGCAGCCTATCTAATCCTGCTATACACTATGACAATCACTTAATTAATTATATGCAAATGATCACATCTGATTTCATCCCCTCGGCAAAACGAACTATCGGTCTGGAAGCAGAGGCCGTGTCTGACCTTATCCCTCATCTGGATGAAAATTTCAATATAGCCTGCCAGCTGATCCTGAATTGCAATGGCAGAGTCATCGTGACGGGTATGGGAAAATCAGGACACATAGGCTGTAAGATTGCTGCGACTCTTGCTAGCACTGGCACACCCTCTTTCTTTGTTCATCCGGGAGAAGCGAGTCATGGCGACCTAGGCATGATTACCTCCAAAGATGTAGTTATCGCTTTATCGAACTCCGGTGAAACCGCCGAAGTCGTTACTCTGATCCCGCTACTGAAAAGAATGAAAGCACCTCTGATCAGCATTACTGCCAATACGGACTCGACCCTCTCCGATGCAGGGGATGCACACTTGCATATCGGTGTCGAAAAAGAAGCCTGTCCTTTAGGGCTTGCTCCAACATCAAGCACTACTGCGCAATTGGTATTAGGTGATGCTCTGGCTATCGCTTTACTTGAAGAACGTGGCTTTAGTCGTGATGATTTTGCATTCTCACACCCTGGAGGAAGTCTGGGACGGCGTTTGCTGCTCAAAGTCAGTGACGTGATGCATTCAGGCAAAGATATTCCAACTGTAGTGACTGGTTGCTCCCTTCGAGAAGCATTGCTAGAAGTGACTCAGAAACGACTGGGCATGACCGCTGTGGTAGATAGCCAGAATAAATTACTGGGTATTTTCACAGACGGCGATTTAAGAAGAGCTCTTGACCAGAATGTTTCACCTCTCGAAATCAGTATCGATCAAGTCATGACTCCGAACTGCACTACGATCAAGAGCGACATACTGGCAGCCGAATGTCTTCAGATCATGGAAGATAAAAAGATTAACGCTCTGATTGTAACGAACGAGAATTCCGAACCCGTCGGCGCTCTCAACATGCATGATTTACTCAAAGCAGGTGTTTTTTAATGTTGACTGATGAAACACTTAAGGAAAAGTTACAACATATTACCCTGGCGGTATTTGATGTGGATGGAATTTTGACCTCTGGACAACTGCTTTTTCTTCCCAACGGGCAAGAAGTAAAACAATTCAATACCCTTGATGGCCTTGGCATCAAATTATTGATGGACACAGGTATTGAAACTGCAATCATAACCGGCCGAAGTTCACCTCAGGTCACTCAACGTAGTCGCTCACTCGGAATCAACTACTTGAAACAAGGCAGAGAAGATAAATTAACGGCCCTTAATGAAATCTGGGAAACCACTAAACATTGCGCCGAAACCACGGCCTATATTGGTGATGATTTGCCTGATCTTTCGGCAATAAGGCATTGTGCTTTCGGAGCCACTGTTCCAAATGCTCATACGATCGTTAAAGACCACGCGGACTGGTGCAGTGAGCGCAAAGGAGGAGAAGGCGCTGCTCGTGAATTCTGCGATACCATTCTGTCCGCACAAGGGACACTCAACAGCCTGTTGGAAAAGTATCTTTAGATGTTTGAATTAGGTAATCGACTAAGACTACTCATCACAGCTCTTATTTTGGTGCCAATTTTATTGTACTGGGGCTTCGCACACACACCACAGGAAGCCAGTAGCGAAATCACTCCACTGACAGGAAAGATCGATTATTACATTGATCACGTCAAATCCAGAGAATGGGATAGTTCTGGCGCTCTGAAACGCTCAATGACATCCGAAAGAATTGAGCATGACCCACAATCTGAGCTGAACTATCTTACCCTCCCAAAGAGTCTAAGCTTCCGTTCCAATAGTAGCCACATGCAGATCACCGCTGAAGAAGGTATCGCTCTTGATGATAATTCTCGCACAGATCTTGCAGGCAATGTCATAGTCCTTGATAATCCCTCTTCTGATTCAGGCACTACCTTAATTACTGAGCAGTTATCAATCTATCCCAAAAAAGACTTTGCAGCGACTGATAAGCCAGTAACAATTTCCTCAACCCACGGGAAAATAAGTGGTACAGGAATGGATTTACATTTTGAAAAACAGATCCTTAACCTTCACTCTGATGTAAAAGGAATCTACCATGATGCGGACTAGTCTGCGGAGCTTAGCTGTTATACTGATAGGATTGTTCTCGGCTGCCTCTACTGCTTTACCTGACGATGAGAACCAACCAATATACATAACAGCAGATACCGCCAGTATTAATGACAAAACCGGCATTACTACTTATAAAGGCAATGTTGTCATTAAACAGGGTTCTCTCCTCATCGAAGCAGAGCATGTTGATATGCATCGTGGCGAAGAAGGTGTAGAAAAACTAATTGCCAATGGAAGCCCTGCTCATTTCAGGCAACAACCTGAAGTAAATTCACCTTACAGTGATGCCTGGGGCTTAAATATGGTTTACATGGTAGAAGAAGAAAGATTAACCATTACCAGGCAAGCTAAAGTTGTTCAGGACAAAGACACCTTTTCAGGCGAAAAAATAGTTTATGATCTTGATAAATCTATTGTGGATGCGTTTGGAAGCACAGGCGATGCTTCGCAAGATAGTTCTGGCCGCATAAATATGGTCATCCAACCTAAAAGTAAGAGTCAAGAATAAGGCCTAGCTTCTAATGAGCTTACTCGAAGCCCTCCATCTAGCAAAACAGTACAAGGGAAGAGAAGTCGTAAAAGACGTCTCTCTTCAAATAAACAGTGGTGAGATTGTTGGTTTACTTGGTCCTAACGGGGCTGGGAAAACAACCTGTTTTTATATGATTGTAGGCCTTGTTAATGCCGATAAAGGTCAAGTATCCATCAACGGTGAAGACATCACATCGCAACCGATGCACGGCCGGGCAAGAAAAGGGATAGGATATTTACCGCAAGAAGCATCCATTTTCAGGAAACTAACTGTTAAAGAAAATCTATTAGCCATTCTGGAAACCAGGAAGGACCTTGACAGTCATGCAACCGAGCAAAAAATGGAAGAACTACTTGAAGAGTTTCATATCACACATATAAAAGACAGCTTAGGTATGAGCCTGTCTGGAGGTGAACGCAGAAGGGTTGAGATTGCTAGAGCACTAGCAACAGAGCCTGATTTTGTTCTACTTGACGAACCATTTGCAGGTGTTGACCCGATTTCGGTCAATGATATCAAGCAAACTGTTCGTCACCTTCAATCAAAAGGAATTGGTATCTTGATCACTGACCATAATGTCCGTGAAACATTGGATATTTGTGAAAACGCCTATATTGTTAGCGAGGGGACTATACTAGCAAAAGGAACGCCAGAAATGATAATGAGTAATGAATCAGTTCGTAGTGCGTATCTAGGCGACCAATTCACCCTTTGAGACATGACTAATTTTATGAAAGCAGTATTGTCAGGAGCGTTTTCGTTTAAATCATGAAACAAGCTCTGCACCTAAAAATCGGGCAACAGCTCACTATGACGCCTCAACTGCAACAGGCTATTCGCTTGTTACAGTTGTCGACTCTTGATCTCCAACAAGAGATACAAGAAGCATTGGAAAGCAACCCAATGCTCGACACATCGGAAGAGGAAAGTACCCCGGACAGCTCTCAAGAGAAAGATAACACTGAAGCTTTCAGCGATGCGCCGGCTAGTGAAAGTAAAAAAACCGATTCGGAACAATCAACCGATGATTCTCCCGCTGCCGAGGATGACTGGAATGAAAGCATCCCTGATGAACTTTCAACTGACAGCAATTGGGAAGATACTTATCAATCATCCACGCCGGCATCTTTGAGCAAAGAGGATCTCGACTCATTTGAGCAAAATGATACCGCTGAGGAAACACTTCAAGACCATCTTCATTGGCAACTTAACCTGACACCAATGAGCGATCTCGACCGTTTGATCGCAACATCAATCATTGATGGGATAAATCCGGACGGCTACCTCACCGTCACACCTGAAGATATTCAGGGACACTTCAACACTGATCAAACCAATCCTGAAGATGAAGTCGAACTGGATGAAGTTGAAGCCGTTTTACACAGGCTCCAGCAATTTGATCCACCAGGAGTTGCCTGCAGGGATTTGGGAGAATGCCTTAAAATTCAGCTGATGCAGTTACCCGCTGAAACCGAATGGCGAGACCATGCCGTAAAAGTTGCTACCCAGCATATTAAACTGCTGGGCACACACGATTACAGGCAATTGATGCGAAAAACACGGCTTAAAGAACCACAGTTACAGCAAGTAATAGAACTGATTCAGACACTTAATCCGAAACCGGGTTCGCATATCAGCAATACTGCTGCAGAGTACGTAATACCCGATGTACTTGTTACCAAAGAGCGAGGAGTCTGGACAGTTCGCCTTAATCCAGAAGTATCGCCCAGACTACGTATAAATTCCGATTATGCAGGATTAGTTAAACGCGCTGATAACAGTTCGGAAAATGTTTATCTGAAAAACCATTTACAGGAAGCACGGTGGTTTATAAAAAGTCTGCAAAGCCGAAATGAAACGCTGTTAAAAGTTTCAAATGAAATCATCAAACGACAAGCGGGTTTTCTGGATCACGGCGAAGAAGGTATGAAACCGATGGTATTGCATGACATTGCTGAAGCCGTTGAAATGCATGAATCCACTATTTCACGTGTGACCACCCAAAAATTTATGCATACTCCGCGGGGAATATTTGAGCTGAAATATTTTTTCTCCAGCCATGTCAGCACATCGACTGGTGGAGCAGCATCCTCGACCGCTATTCGCGCCCTGATCAAGAAATTAATCGCAGCTGAGAACACCGCAAAACCGCTTAGTGATAACAAAATTGCCCAGTTCTTAGACGAACAAGGTTTTAAAGTTGCACGACGCACCATCGCTAAATATCGGGAAGCATTAGGAATTCCACCTTCTAATGAACGAAAACGTCTGGTTTAATGGATTTATAACAAGAATAGGCGGTTTAAAAAGCAATCGTCACTGTAATCAGGAGAGACCTATGCAGATTAATATTACTGGCCACCATGTTGAACTGACTGACTCCATGCACGACTACGTCTTAGCTAAAATGGAGAAAATTGAACGCCATTTTGACAATATCACCAACGTCCAGGTAACTCTCAGTGTCGAAAAACAGCGTCAAAAAGCAGAGGTTGATATGCACGTTGCTGGCGCTCAAATACACGCGACCCATGAACACGAAGATATGTACGCGGCTATTGATGGCGTTACTGACAAGCTTGATCGCCAAGTAATTAAACATAAAGAAAAACTCAAAACTCACAAATAAATTTAATTTCATTATCTTATGTTGGTCTATGAACTTTTAACCCCCTCAAGCATTGCATGCAATCTTGAGGGGAGTAGTAAAAAACGTATTCTTGAAACTGTCTCTAGTCTTATCTCGGAGAGTAATCCTGAGATGGAGGTTAGCTGTATTTTCAACGGCTTACATGGTCGTGAAAAGCTTGGTAGCACCGGAATTGGTGACGGTATAGCAATTCCTCACTGCCGTCTTGCGGAATGCAAACATGCAACTGCTTTTTTAATCAAACTGGAAGCTCCTATCGATTTTGATGCGATAGACCGTAAACCTGTAGACCTGATATTTGCTTTGGTTGTCCCTGAAGACTCAACCTCTGAGCACCTTCAAACTTTGGCTGCAATAGCAGAATTGTTCTCGAAGGAAGATGTTAGAGAACAGTTAAGAAATGCCGATAGCAATGAAACGCTCTACAAAACAATCTGCAGTTTGAGCAATTGAGGCGATGAATAGTGAAGCTGGTTGTCATTAGTGGCCGTTCAGGCTCAGGTAAAAGTACCGCTCTTCAAGCCCTGGAAGATATTGGCTTTTATTGTATTGATAACCTTCCCGCTTTATTGCTGCCGGATCTTGTTGAGCAGATGAGTCAAGACCCAGATCACCCTGGTAAGATAGCAGTAAGCATCGATGCAAGAAATTTATCCAGCAACCTTTCGCAATTCCCCGAAATTCTAGAAAAGCTCAGAGATAATCATTGGGCAGACTATGAAGTGATGTTTCTGGATTCAGCAGAAGACGTATTACTTAAACGCTATAGCTCTACGCGTAGAAAGCACCCTCTTTCAGACAAGCATCAAAACTTGCAACAATCCATACAGGCTGAATCAAAATTACTTGAACCTATAGCCGTCATGGCTGACATTCGCCTGGACACTACTCGCCTGTCACTCTACGAACTTCGTGACACAATAAAGTTACGTGTTGCCAACCGGAAAGAACAAACTCTATCAGTTCAGTTTGAATCATTCGGTTTCAAACATGGCGTTCCTTTAGATGTAGACTTTGTCTTTGATGTTCGCGCGCTGCCTAACCCACATTGGGTACCAGAGCTACGCCAGTATACCGGTAAGGAAAAGCAGATAGAGGAATTTCTGGGTAACTCTGAAGAAGTGTCAGAAATGCAGTCTGATATTGAGAACTTTCTGGAACGCTGGCTACCGCGCTTCGCAGATAACAACCGCAGCTATATCACAATCGGTATTGGCTGCACAGGCGGACATCACCGCTCGGTGTATATGTGCGAACAGCTGGCTTCTCATTTTTCAACACTTATGGATAATGTCCATGTTAGACATAGGGAACTCGGTTAATCAGGCATGCAAAATAAAGAACTGCTTATAATCAATAAATTAGGTTTGCATGCCCGTGCTGCGGCTAAGCTAATCAGCGTAACCTCACGTTTTTCCTGCGATATATCTATCAGCAAAGATGGTCGTGAAGTTGATGGTAAAAGTATTATGTCAGTTATGATGCTTGCTGCCTGTAAAGGCACAAACCTGACATTTATCACTAATGGTGCGGATGAAGAGAGTGCCATGTCCGCGATTGAAGAGCTGATTAATAACCGCTTTGATGAAGATGAATAAAGCGCTATAAGCTTTATACAGGATTCAGCATTCCGCTATAATTGCGCATCGTTTTTTCTACGCAAAACTTAAAGATCACACTGGGGCAAGCTTATGGCTCATATGGAGAGCAGATCACAGCTAGATAAGCTAAATGACGCTCTCGATAGTGGTGAGCTTCGACAAGTTCGTTTTACTCTTAATCACACCCTTCGTCCTACTGAAGTGGCGAGGCTTATTGAAAAATCCCCGCCCAAAGAGCGCCAAATTCTGTGGAATTTAGTTTCTCATGAGCTTGAAGCAGATGTTCTTCAGCACCTGAGTGATGAAATTCAAGCGGATATCCTCAGCCGAATGGATACTGAAGAAGTAGTGGCGCTGACAGAGTCTCTTGAATCTGATGATATGGTGGACGTGCTTCAGCAGCTACCAAACAGGGTTATGAAAGAAACCCTGAAGATCATGGATAAGCAGAATCTTCGCCGGGTTGAGAAACTACTTTCATATCCGGAAGATACTGCTGGTGGTTTGATGAACACGGATACAACGACTATCCGACCAGATATCACTGTGGAAACCACGCTGCGATATATTCGCCGTCACGCTGAAATCCCAGAGATGACTGACAGTTTGGTTGTTGTTAGCCGAAAAGACTCCTATATCGGTCTGCTTCCCCTTACTAAGCTTTTGGTGTCCGATCCAACAATCACTATCCGTGAAATCATGAACACGGATATTGAGCCAATAGACGCCAGCATGCCAGATGATCAGGTTGCACTTCTCTTTGAAGAGCATGATCTTGTGTCCTGCCCTGTTGTAGATGATGCGGGCAAGCTGTTAGGACGTATAACAATCGATGATGTTGTCGACGTAATTCGTGAGGATGCTGATCACTCATTGATGAGCATGGCTGGTCTGGATGAAGATGAAGATACCTTTGCCCCTGTATTTAAAACTACCCGGCGCCGGGCAGTCTGGTTAGGTATCAACCTGCTCACAGCCTTTATTGCATCAGCAGTGATAGGCTTGTTTGAAGATACTATTGAAAAAGTTGTCGCGTTGGCGATTTTAATGCCTATTGTTGCTTCCATGGGTGGCATTGCCGGATCTCAAACACTGACCCTGGTAATACGGGGCCAAGCCCTTGGGCACGTAGAACGCGCCAATGCAGGATGGCTACTTAACCGCGAAATGATTGTCGGAACCTTGAATGGCCTACTTTGGGCAGCAGTCATTGCCATCGTCTCAACTATCTGGTTTCAGGATATCAATATTGGCATTGTTATCGCACTCGCCATTGTGATAAATCTGGTTGCCGGAGCGATTGCGGGCACCCTGCTTCCTATAGGGCTTAAAGCTATGGGAATTGATCCAGCTCTAGCAGGCAGCGTGCTATTAACCACAATTACAGATGTGGTCGGCTTTTTTGCATTCCTTGGCCTGGCAACAGTCTTTTACTCCTGAGAATACACATGACCCAAGAAAACAAATTTAAGAATAACCTGAACAATGATCAGGATGACGAATGCCTCAGTAAAACCGAAGTTAAACGGCAGATGCACGCCCTTCAGGAACTCGGTTTACGGTTGACTAAACTGAACAAGGATCAACTGGATAAACTCCAACTCAGTGATTCGCTTCGTACTGCTGTTGATGACTACCATCGAATAAAATCTAATAGTGCTAAAAAACGGCATTTACAGTACATAGGTAAAGTCATACGCAATCAAGATCCAGAAGAGATTGAACACGGCATCGGGTTATTTGAAGCAGGTCATCAAGCCCACACACAAGTATTCCATAAACTGGAGCGTTGGCGTGATCGTTTAATTAATGAAGGTAATTCAGCTCTTCAAGAATACGTGACAGAGTACCCGGAATCAGATATTCAGCATATCCGCCAATTGGTCCGCAATGCTCAGAAAGAACTGAAATTAGAGAAACCACCAGCCGCAGCCAGAAAGCTATTTAAGTACTTACGCGAAATAGCAGACGTTTAAAATCCGGCTTTACTGCGGTGCTGCATAACTGGCATCGCAGTTCGCCTGCGTTCAACTTCTTTTAAATCGACATCTGCACACACCAAACCAGGGCCTGATTCAGACCGCTCAGCAATGACACAACCCCAGGGGTCTACAATCATTGAATGCCCCCAACTTTTTCTCGTGGCACTGTGCTCTCCTCCCTGATTCGCAGCAAGGACATAACTCTGGGTCTCTATTGCTCGAGCTCTTAACAACACTTCCCAATGCGCTTCACCGGTTACGTAAGTAAATGCGGAAGGCACGATCAGAATCTGGCATCCAGCAATGCGTAACTTCTGATAATGCTCAGGAAACCTAAGGTCATAACATATCGATAATCCAATTTTCCCTACCGGTGTGTCTGCCACTACTAACTCTGAACCATGCTGAATAAAATCGGATTCTCTGTAGCAAGCATGCCCATCGGCAACATCTACATCAAACAAATGAATTTTGTTATAGCGACTGTGTAAATGGCCTTCAGAATCATAAACCAGGCAACTCGCGAAGACCTTATTGCCCTCTTCGTTAAGTACAGGGACACTGCCCGCAATGATCCATAATTCTAATCTTGCAGCTAATTGAGCCAGAAATTCAGAAATCACCTTTGATTGCTTTTCTTCCTGGGCTAAAACAATCAGAGCCTTGGAATCCAACATGGCAAAGTTTTCAGGGAGCAAAAGCAAGGAAGCACCCTTGGCAGCAGCCTCTTCAGCGAGAGTCCTGGCCTGATCAAGATTGGTAGTAAGGTTTTCCCCGGATAGCATCTGGGCAACAGCAACTTTAGTCATTTTGTAGGAAGTGATCCTCTTCGTCATTTTGTTGATTTTTATCTTCATAAATATCAATTTTGGGATCACTCCAGTCCCCTGACATATGATATTTGACTGTTGAGAACTTCGCTAAAGGGTCACCAATCAACTTATCAAACAGAAATACTGCACCCGCAACCTGTGGTGCGCCAAGAAGAACACTCACTAACGGAATATTACCGGTAACCGGTATGGCAACTTCTATATCTTTATCAACTGTTTCCTTATCAAGATCCAGTACCCCTTGCATAGCCATATTGACTGAAGGCCCCGTCATCACAAAGGGGGCTGTCGTGTTCCCAACTCCTTTCTGAATAGAGTAACTCGCTTTCATCTCATCAAAGGCAACACCAGACTTGAACAAGTCAGAGAAGTCCAGACGCAAGCGACGCCCTACAGACTGTAAATTTAATATGCCAAACACCCTGAGAAAATTTCCAGCATTACCCACATCGAGCAACCGGCCATTTTTAGCCGTAAATTGAACCTCACCATCAGTCGTGGCAATATCAAATTCCCAAGGAGCTCCCTCCCAACTCAATTGTAGATAAGATTTAAGGCTTTTGGTTTCCAGTGCTTTTGACACACCCCAGGCATCAAGTACTTTACCAAAGTCATCACCATCTAAACGCAAAGTCAGATAAGATCTTTGATCGGTTTCCGACCTCCAACGCACCTCGCCTTTTGCCAAAGCACCATTTAAATCTGCTTTTATATTTTCAACCACAATACCGTTGACAATAGGTACCAGCTCAAAACTCCACTGCCCCATTGGCTTTTCATTCAGAGTCAGCTGTTGCACTTTAAAATTAAGAAACGGTAATTTTTTTGCATCGACTGGTGGCTCTGGAATAGCCTCAACAACATCGTCATTTTTATCTGAAGTATTTAATACCAGATACTGTAAATCCACCTGATAAGGTGTGGATTCTGACTCCGGAATCAACAGTTCACCCTTTAACTGAGGTCCTGAAGCTTTTAGATTCCAGCCTCTAGCATCTGGTGTAAGTTGTATTTTTAGCTCTTCTAACTGAATATCATCAAAGGTAAACCGCTCAATATTTAAAGCCACCTTCTGTAATAAGTTTCTGGCTCCAGGCTTCACGTCAGAGTCAGGGGCAGGGGCATTAGCAAAACCTGCCTTTTGTATAAATTGTTCAAGCTGATCATAGTCCAGATAGGATATATCACCATCCACCCAGATACCTGGAAGGCTAGGAACTTCAGGCTTTTTACCTCCTAAAGAAAAATGAGCCCGCTCAAGGCTCTGCCCTTTAGTAACCATAATACCGCGTAGCTGGTTACTCAGATTGAGGCGAACAGCACTTCGGTCATCCTGATACCCTGTACCTAAATCACTGATCAGTGAAAGGTGTCCTTTCTGGGTTGATACTTTTGCAAGTGGTGCTGGGGCATCAATTTTCACCCCATTTAAATCACTGCTAACAACCAGCTGATTACATGTTTTTCCAGGACACATATCCAGTCGTGCCTGATACTTTATTTTTCCGGTAACGATTTTGAGTATTGCAAGATCAAGCCACTGCCTAAGTCGATCTGACTCAATAGCACTATCTAAAAAGACCTGAGTTTTCTCTTTGGTCGAAGAGATACGTGCCTTTACCGGTTGATCAAAAAGAGTGGCTTGCAGTTTATCTGCAGAAAGCCCGGATGATGACCGGTAACTCACTACACCATTAATCTCAGTAAAACTGATACGATCTTCTTGGGAATCAAAACTTGCGTTCTTAACTGCTGAATGGACTGTGACAACAGGGAGTTTCTTTTTCAATAGCGGGATTTCGAGTTCCAAATGTGTAGTCGCTTCACCAGCCATTTTCCAGGCATCTAGATCATTCCCTACCTCTTCTTTTAGAGGGCTATCGGTTAGCAGTTGATATAGATCTGAGGCTGAACCGGTAACAGAACCATTTACAAAAAGCCTGTCTTTAGTTTTTGGGAGATGGACCCAGGAGAAATCTATATTGGAGTCATATAGAGTTCCGCCTTTTGCCTCGGCAACCAGTTCCCCGTTTCGGAAAAAAATAAATGCATCAGATTTTTTAATCTCAGGCCAGCCTGGCTGATAAGCAAACGTCGCATCTGAAATGTCAAAAAACATCTGAACTGCCGGAAGCTGATAATTCGCAAGGCGCCCCCGGGTTACACCATTAAGAATAAAGCCCGCACGGTTAATGTGGCCTGATTTAATGGCATCAACTAACCAGTTATAAGTTTCGACACCAACTTCTTTTGGCGGAATGTAATGTCTCGCCTGCGCTCCATCACTGGACACCATACCAATCTGTAAATTTAGCAGCGGCTGCTCATCACGACTAAACGGTAAATAGATACTAAACCGGCCGGAAGCCGATACATGCTGATCAGACAAATTCAAAAGCTGTGAAGCAACCACTATCCCTTTGTCTTCAAAGCGCCAACCAATAATTCCGCCGGCGTTACTATAAGTCCATTTATCCGAAAATAAGCGGGGAAAGGACATGATAAAATCGTTACTAGTTAGGTGAATTTGCCCGCCAGATAGATTTGCCGTCACCAGACCATTTATACCTTTGAGCTCTGGTACATCACCCCATGCATTGACACCAATCTGATTCAGATCCGCTGCTAATTCGAAACTCTTTAGGTTTTTGGGATCGATCCAATTAACCTTTAAGTTCTGAAGCTCCCCTTCCGGGGCAATTGTCTTAATGACACTGGAAATGTTATCAGGCATGAATGGCTGCTCTACAATCCACGACTGGAGCGCTGCTACATCAACCCGGTCAACCATCAAAACCACTGGTTCTATCCCAGCTCCCCGACGGATGAGATCCAAACTTATTCTGGGAAGGTTAAAATGCTTCTTCGCACCTAATAGCTGTACATCCGTGACCTGTAGCTGATATGAACGGTCCCGACGCAAAAGGGCCGTATGCAAAGCAAATTCCTGTAAGTGATATTCCCGGAAGCTGAAATTCTTAACCAGAGTTTTGCCCGTCAAGTAATTAAGCTTACCCCTTCGGACTTTACCCCATATCTGTTGTGTGCCTTCAAAGCTTTCAAACTGCAGACCAGATAACTTCAACCATGGGTTGAGCAATTCATGGTCCAGCTCCTGTATGTTGAGGTAAAAATCAACATCATCCTCAGACGGATTTCCTTGAACTTCTGCGACAAAGCTGACCGAAGTGTTGCCAGCTTTGGTAACCAGCTCAGCATCAATTGTAAGCTGATGCATGACATCATCGCTTTGCATCTTCAAATGAATCGGTGAAATAGAAATTTCTTCACCGTTTCTCGATACAAATTCAATGCGGGTTGTTGTCAGATTAATATCTGACTGGTGCAATAACAAAGTCAGTAATTCAGCTCCAGAATCACTGACCAGATGCGTAGTTTTAGCTGGAGCTTCTGTTTGTTCAATATCTGGGACTTTTGAAAGATCATATCTAACTTTTAGCCCATCAAAATCAAAAACAGAGAAAACCGGACTCTG
Source organism: Neptuniibacter sp. (assembly GCA_050633605.1). GTDB lineage: Bacteria > Pseudomonadota > Gammaproteobacteria > Pseudomonadales > Balneatricaceae > Neptuniibacter. Next base: position 31,805 of record JBOEGV010000018.1, read on the forward strand.
AGCGACTAATGACTGCGAGGGATCTATCTCTACTTTTGCTTTTAATAAACCAATTGAAAGGCCTGGCTGACTTTCTAAGTTGTCTATGGCAAAGCTACGAATTTCAAGGCTGGGGATCCACCCGTTCCAGCTGCCCTTCAATTCGCCCAGATGAACCTCAGCTTGATACCGCTGCGAAAGATAGCTCTGAATATCAAGCCGGTAATGATCAATATCTTCGAATAAAAATTTAAAACTAATCAGAAGAGCCGCTACAAGACCCAGCGCAATTGCAAGTAGCCAATAAAGATACCAGGCGAGTGAATGAGCGACACGTTTCACTGATCTTTCCTGTTAGCGAAGCACAACATCAAAGCTTTCTGCGTTATACATCGGCTCTATTTGGAAACGAATGGTTTTACCAATAAATCCCTCAAGTTCAGCAACGTGATCAGATGCGTCTTCCGTCAGATAATCTACGACGGTCTGTGCAGCAAGTACCAGATAACTATCAGTATCATATGCCCGGTGCTGTCTGAGGATCTCACGGAAAATTTCATAACAGACAGTTTCCGGAGTTTTGATAGACCCACGCCCCTGACACTCACTGCAAACATCACACAATACCTGCTCAAGGCTTTCACGTGTCCGTTTACGGGTCATTTCGACTAACCCAAGATCAGACACCCCTGTCACTTTGCACTTAGCGTGATCTTTTTCCAATACCCGTTCCAGAGTACGCAAGACCTGACGTTGATGATCGGCATCTTCCATATCGATAAAATCGATGATAATGATGCCACCAAGATTACGTAATCGTAACTGACGACCAATCGCCGTGGCTGCTTCGAGGTTGGTTTTGAAGATGGTTTCTTCCAGATTCCGGTGGCCAACAAAAGCCCCCGTATTGACATCCACTGTTGTCATCGCTTCAGTCTGGTCAAAAATCAGATGGCCACCAGACTTGAGTTCAACCTTGCGACCCAGAGCTTTTTGAATCTCTTCCTCAACATTGAAGAGGTCGAAAATAGGACGTTCCCCTGGGTAATACTCCAGGGTTTCAGTAATTTCAGGAACCAGAGCCTGTACAAAATCTTTTGCTTTGTGAAAGGTTTCTCTGGAATCGATACGTATGCGCTCCAACCCTGTATGAGCCATATCACGCAACGCTCTCATATTCAGAGGTAAATCTTCATAAATAACACTGGGAGCTTTTGCGGTTTTAATTTTCTCTTGTATTGAATCCCAAAGCCTTCTCAGGAACTGGATATCAGCTTTAAGCTCTGCTTCAGCAGCGCCCTCAGAGACGGTTCTGAGTATAAAACCGGAACGTTCACCACCTTCATCCTCTAACAATCTCTGGACGGTACTACGAAGACGTTCCCGCTCTTCAGAGTCTTCAATTCGTTGAGACACACCCAGATGTTGATTCCCAGGCATAAACACTAAATATCTTGATGGTAAAGATGTATGGGTAGTTAAACGTGCACCTTTTGTGCCGATAGGGTCTTTTGTTACCTGCACCAAAAGGGATTGCCCCTCCCGAACCAACTGCGCAATAGACGCGTTGGTTTTATCTTCGTGACTAGAGCTTTGTGGAAGAACATCTTCAACATGTATAAAGGCAGCTCTTTCCAAACCTATGTCTACAAACGCAGCCTGCATTCCCGGTAAAACCCTGACAACCTTGCCTTGGTAAATATTCCCTACAATGCCTCGACGGTTAACTCGCTCAACATAAACCTCCTGAGGCATGCCATTTTCAATGACCGCAACACGGGTTTCCATTGGGGTGAAGTTAATCAGTATTTCTTCGCCCATAACTCTTCCTTAGACAACATCTTTATGCCATATATCGATACCTACCCGCTGCAAAAAATCAGCCGTTTCGCATAGCGGCAATCCCACTACCGAGGAATAGCTACCCTGAATCTCTTCTACAAAAACTGCACCGAGTCCCTGTATCCCATAAGAACCGGCTTTATCTTCAGGTTCACCCGTTTCCCAGTACTGACTACAGATTTTGGGGGTAAGTCTTTTAAATTTAACTAGTGTTTTGACCACAGAATATAGGGTTTGTTCTGCATTTACGACCGCAATTGCGGTCAAGACCTCATGACTTCCACCGGACAATTTCATAAGCGTTTTCACCGCTTCACTTTCATCAACCGGCTTACCAAGAATCTCACCTTCAAATACAACGGTGGTATCTGAGCCAAGCACAGGCAACAACTCAGTTGATTGTCTGAAGCAGGTCTGCGCCTTTTCAATGGCTAGACGTAACACATAATCTGAAGCGCCTTCATCGCCTTGCACATCCTCACAGATACTGACTGGCTGCACCTGAAACCGAACACCGATCTGGCTTAACAACTCCTTACGCCGGGGTGATGCTGAAGCAAGAATAAGATCAACATGTTCAGTCATAAGTCACCTACTTAATACGGAAAAGCCGCCTGAGGCCTCTTAACGTTATAAATAACCATGGCCACAAAAGTGCACTCGCCAAGCAAGGCAGGAGAAAAACCAGACTATCACCAGTATAGCCTGTGAAAGCTTGCATCCAGTGAAACAGCAACTGATTAATGCCTACAAGCACCATAATCATGAGTGACTGTTGTACTAGAGGAAACATTCTTAACCGTTGATGTAAAACCAAAGTTACAAAAGCAATTACTGTTAAAGAAAGTGCATTAAGGCCCAACACACTCCCTTTAATAACATCCAGAAAAAGACCTAGAAAAAAAGCCATCCCCATACCAACTCGATGAGGTAACGCCATAATCCAGTAGATCAAAATCATGGCAACCCATTCGGGTCTGGCCCATTCGATTATATGAGGCAATGGAATCTGGCTCAGCATCAAACCGACTAGAAAAGTAGCAAATATGATTAATCCACCACCACTACCCGGACGCTGATTTTCATCCGTCATTGGAGTTCCTCTTCTGGATTTTGAAGAGGTTCTTGTTTAGCTTGCATTTGAACTAATAACAGATGTCTGGATTTATCCAGAAGTGCCGTGGGTTTGATTACCACTTTTGCAAATTGCTGCCCAGGATCACGCACTACTTCTGACACAGTCGCAACCGGATAGCCTCTTGGGAAACGCCCCCCTAGACCAGAGGTTACAATAAGGTCCCCTCCCACAATATCCGCTGTATCAGGTACATGCTCAAGCTCTAGCTCATCCAATTGCCCTTTTCCTAGAGCTATAGAGCGAAAACCATTCCTGTTTACTTCAACAGGTAATGCGTGCCGGGCATCCGTTATCAGCATGACTCGACTTGTATAATGAGAAAGCTCAGTAACCTGCCCCATTACACCACCGGCATCCAAAACAGGTTGCCCCATTACAACTTGATTTTCACTTCCCTGATCAATAATGACCTGGTGCTGGAATGGGTCTGGATTAACCCCAATTAATTCAACCAGAACAACTTCTTCATCAATGCGAAGACTACCGCCTATTAATTCTCTGAGTCGATAATTCTCACGCCTGAGTGCGGCATTTTGTTGAACTTTACGCTCTAAAAACAGCGCATCAGCTTTAAGTTTGGCATTCTCTTTAACGAGTAGCCCCCTATCCACAACCACATCAGACACTTCACCAGCAAATCTGCTAGGAAGATCAACAAACCATTGCAACGGAGTCAACACAAGAGAAAGGTAAGAACGACTTTCACGCACTTTGGAGGTGTACAAGTCTGCCGCCATTAAGGCGCAGGCAAGTAGCAACAGGAAAATGAAAAAGCGCCCTGAAGAGCGGCCTAGAAAAATAGTTTTAATAGCACACCTCCCGATGTGCATTCACATTCAGGAGGCTATTAGGGGTATTTAAGAATTTGTAGTTCTGCTCAGACATAGCTTAGTCATAGCTAACCAGCTCAAAACCATGCTTATCCAGCAGCTCTAAAGCACGACCACCACCACGGGCAACACATGTCAGAGGATCTTCAGCAACGATAACAGGCAGGCCTGTTTCTTCGCTGACCAGACGGTCAATATTTCGAAGTAAAGCGCCACCACCGGTCAGCACAATGCCTCGTTCAGCAATATCAGATGCCAATTCAGGCGGACACTGCTCAAGAGCACTTTTAACCGCCTGTACGATAGCCGACAGCGGTTCTTGTAAAGCCTCCAGAATTTCGTTGCCGTTAAGGGTAAAGCTACGAGGTATACCCTCAGCCAAATTACGGCCTCTAACATCAATCTCACGGACTTCGGTAGATGGGTATGCTGTACCTATCTCCTGCTTTATTCGTTCTGCAGTTGAATCACCAATCAGACTACCGTAGTTACGGCGTACATAGGTAATTATGTATTCATCAAAACGGTCGCCACCAAGACGGACAGAATCAGCGTAGACAATACCGTTGAGTGATATGACTGCAATCTCAGTTGTACCACCACCGATATCCACAACCATAGAGCCGCTGGCTTCGTCCACAGGCAGGCCTGCACCAATTGCAGCAGCCATAGGCTCATCAATCAGATAAACCTCACGCGCGCCGGCACCCATAGCTGATTCTTTAATAGCTCGGCGCTCGACCTGTGTTGATTTACAAGGTACACAAACCAATACACGAGGGCTGGGCGTAAGGAAATTATTGCCGTGCACTTTACTGATAAAGTACTGAAGCATTTTTTCCGTGACGTGGAAATCAGCAATCACGCCATCTTTCATCGGACGAATCGCAGTAATGGAGCCAGGAGTACGGCCCAACATACGTTTAGCGTCAGCTCCTACAGCAGCAACGGATTTCTGATTACCGGTTTGACGTATGGCGACAACGGAAGGTTCGTTGAGAACAATATCCTTATCGCGTACATAAATCAGTGTATTTGCAGTGCCCAGGTCAATGGACAGATCGCTGGAAAAAAGACCACGAATTTTCTTGAGCATGTACAGGGAGTCCTAAGAAATCTGCAGGTATAGCCGCTATATCCTGAAAACACGTAACTCTAACAATGGCAGGCAGTTAGAGCAAGGTGAAAATACTTAATTCACTATAAATAACAGTAACAATTAGCCTTCTGAATACTTATTCAATGTGATACCTTACTCCTCTTGGTTTTTTCCCTATCAGCTTTCACTGAAAGCCTTCTCAAAAAGCGAGTGTAAATTATGTCTCTGGATCGCTCTGATGTGGATAAAATTGCCCATCTGGCGCGCCTTCAAGTTGAAGAAAAGGACGCTCCTGAGTACGCGCAAAATCTGTCAAATATTTTAGATCTGGTCGATCAGATGCAGGCTATAGATACCTCTGATGTATCCCCGATGGCTCATCCCCTGGATGCTGTTCAACGTCTGCGTAGCGATGACGTAACAGAAGAAAACCAGCGCGAGCAATTACAGGCTGTAGCACCGGCCGTAGAAAAAGGTCTTTTCCTGGTTCCTAAGGTTATTGAGTAATACCGCCATCCAGCCGGATAAATTTTAAGGAAATCGATTACATGTTTGAGAAAACATTAGCCGAACTGTCTCAGGGGCTGAAATCAGGCGAATTCAGCAGTCATGAGCTTACTCAGGCTTATCTGAAGCGCATTAAGTCCGAAGACGATAAATACAACAGTTATATCACTGTTACTGAAGAGCAAGCGCTGGCACAGGCAAAAACAGCAGATGAAGTCATCGCTGCGGGCAATGCCGGAGCATTTACAGGACTGCCTTTTGCTCATAAAGATATTTTTTGTACCCAAGGCGTACGCACCAGCTGTGCATCTAAAATGCTGGATAATTTCATCTCGCCATATAACGCCACCGTTGTTGAAAAATTTAACGCTGCTGGCGGTGTAATGCTGGGCAAAACCAATATGGACGAGTTCGCCATGGGCTCTTCCAATGAATCAAGTTTTTACGGTGCAACTAAAAACCCCTGGAACACTGAATGTGTACCCGGAGGCTCTTCTGGCGGTTCCGCCGCAGCAGTAGCCGCACGCTTAGCACCAGCAGCAACAGGCACCGATACTGGTGGTTCAATCCGCCAACCAGCAGCCCTTTGTGGCATCACAGGTCTTAAACCAACTTATGGCCGCGTTTCTCGTTTTGGTATGATCGCCTTCGCATCCTCTCTGGATCAGGGCGGCCCAATGACAAAAACCGCTGAAGACGCAGCGATGATGCTGAATGTGATGGCGGGTTTCGATAAAAATGATTCAACCTCTGTTGATCGCGAAGTTCCTGACTATACTGCGGATCTGAACGTTCCCCTGAAAGGCCTGAAAATTGGCTTACCAAAAGAGTTCTTTATGGATGACCTGGACTCAGATATTGCCGAACGAACCCAGGCTGCAATTAAAGAGTTTGAAAAGCTGGGCGCGACTGTTAAAGAAGTAAGTCTGCCAAACACCGCATTATCGATTCCAGCTTATTACATTATCGCCCCAGCTGAAGCCTCTTCCAACCTTTCCCGATTTGATGGTGTTCGTTACGGTTATCGTTGCGAAGACCCGGTTGACCTTGAAGACCTTTACAAACGCAGCCGCGGCGAAGGCTTCGGGCCAGAAGTTAAACGCCGTATTATGATTGGGGCTTATGCTCTGTCAGAAGGCTTTTACGATGCCTATTACAATAAAGCCCAGCAGATTCGTCGACTGATTCGCGATGACTTTGCCAAAGTGCTAACTGAAGTAGATGTCATCATGGGCCCGACCACACCTCACCCAGCGTTTAAACTCGGTGAAAAAACCTCAGACCCTGTCGCTATGTACATGGAAGATATCTTCACCATCTCCCTGAACTTAGCAGGCCTTCCTGGCATGTCCGTTCCTTGCGGCACTGTCAACGGCTTACCGACAGGGTTACAAATCATTGGCGACTACT
>JBOEGV010000019.1:0-196493 GCA_050633605.1 Neptuniibacter sp.
TACCGGATTTTCGTGCGCGCTTCCTTGAAGTGTATTACGGGCGCTACCTGCGTCCCGCTAAAGACTATATGGTGGGCTCACTTGAATACATGATTCCATGGCTCTCCAAGTTCCCGGCACCATACAACTGGGCGATGAAGAACAAAGCCCTGAAAGCGATCTTCCGCAAACATGCAGGCATGGTAGACAGCCCAACCATCTGCACCAACAGTCTGATCTCCGGCATGAAAGCGCGCGGTGTTGAGTTCGCAACCCCACAAGTGATCAAAGCCCTGAGCAGTGAAGATCGCGAAAACGCTGTAATCATCGTACAGGATGCGTTTACCAGCTACTTTGAATCCCAGCTGGTACTGGATCTGGTCGATCTGCTGACCGGACTTGGTTTCTACGTATTGTTAGCACCGTTCAAACCTAACGGTAAACCACTGCACGTACACGGCTTTATGAAAGCCTTCGAAAAAGCAGCCGAATCCAATACAGAGATGCTTAAGGCGCTGGATAACACTGGCGTACCGATGATCGGTATCGATCCATCCATGACCCTGACTTACCGTCAGGAGTACGGCTACGTGATTCCAGAAAAAGAACTGCCAAAGGTACAGCTGATTCAGGAATGGTTATCTAACCACACCGAGAAGCTGACTGGCTTTAGCAACAGCGGCCTGCCTGCTGCCGAGTTTAAACTACTGGCGCACTGCACAGAGAAAACCACCGCAGCACCAAGCATCCGCATGTGGCAGGATATCTACGCAGCCATGGGCCAGAAACTGGAGATCCAGCCAGTAGGTTGTTGCGGCATGTCCGGCACCTTCGGCCACGAAACCCAGAACGTAGACACCTCGCGCAAGATCTACGACCTGAGCTGGTCCGATGTGGTGAACGCACCGGAAAACCAGAACAAACTGGTCGTCACCGGTTACTCCTGCCGCAGCCAGGTAAAACGGATTGACGAAAAACAGATCCCACACCCAATCCAGATGCTGCTTGCACTACTGCGCGAGCATACACACAAGTAGTTTTATAGATGCCCGTCTCCGTAACCGAGGTGGGCATCGTTATTACACTTTTAGCCAATACTGCTACTGAAAGATTATTGGCACGCCCGCGATTGCCTCTAGCTTTTTTATGTGAAGTATTTCTTCCGTGAATGTCTTGTGTAAGGATATAGGGACAAATTTGTAATTTTCTCCATGGAGGAGAAAGCCTCAAGCAAGGAAAGCTTATGAATTTCATATACCTAAAGCATTCTCTTGATTTTCCCTCTACGGAGATATATGTCAAATTGTCGTAATTAGTTGCGTCAATCCGTCATATATTTAGATGTTAGGCAGCCCTTATGCATCGTTCAATAATTGAGCTCATGAATAAATCACTCTCAACACTATTTCTGCTATTAGCCTTACCTCTCTTTGTGCATGCAAACGAGGGCAAGGAAAATTGGGTCATGACGTATTCATTTTCTAACGGTGTAGAGCTACCTACTTTGTTCCTTGAGGTGGCCATAAATAACAATCAAATATCAGGGGTGGCAAAGGATGGTTCTGAAGATCTTGCTTCAATAATCGGTAGCGTAAGACAACAGAATTATGAGTTCACTATTCACCGATTCGAAATGGGCGATAACTCATCACAAGATATCAATTTCAATGGTGTCAGAGCCGGGAACCAGATCAGCGGCAAATGGAAACATGTAGTAGGTGTCAGCGGTCAATGGAGCGCTACATTAACAACATTACCTGCTAAAGAAGCGCTCCGGTCATTCCAAAAGCCTTGCAAGGACTTAGAAGCCAACAGAAACAACAATGACAAACAAGCGTGTAATGGGCATGCCTAACAAGCACTTCAAACGGAACAAAAAAGTTGGTTATGTTCCGCTTCGCTTCACATTATAACCAACAATTTTTGTCCGCTTAAACAAACATCGGGGTCAGGTCTCCCATTTCCCAACGATAAATGGGGTCAGAGTAAATTTATCAACCGAACTTACCTTAAGCTACGATGCTTAAATGCGGCACGGTACAACAGCCCCTCTGCGCAGCCGAGTATCGCAGCTTAAACCAGAGATAAGAGCTTGTTTGTTCGAGGGTGCGAAGCGTCCGAGTTTACAAGCTCGCTGGTTTAAGTGAGAAACGCAGGGAACCGGACAAAGTCCGGCAAGAAGCGGGGTCGGCTTTGGGTTGTGAGGAGCCTAAATACAAGTCCTGTATGTGCTCTGCAAACCCTGAAGCCTATAGATGCAAGGCGCAGTTCGCAGTTAATGGCTTGAGTCCTTCACAAGAGCTGTAACACAACAGATATAGGTTAGAGGGCTTGCCCTTCGGGGCATCTGTGGTGACCCACGCTCAGCGTCAGAACTTCTTGTAAGATCCAGACATTACTGCAAAGTCCTTCCTTGATAGTGAATCACCACAAATGCCAGAGCGCTTACAGGACTTATATTTAGGCTCCAAGTCTTTGCCGAAACAAAGACCTTAACTCGCTATCAAAGCGAAACAGGAAGGTAAACGAACACGGTAAAACCTCAGGTAAAACCAGCTATCACATCTCAGGCCCTCTTAACAAATCCATCCGTCACCATCATATCCCCAGCACCATCCACCCTGAAGTCCAGCCGATGCACCAAAGCCGCAGCAGATTTCCGACGCTATACGATTGGGCTTCATCCCCTAAAGCACTATAATGCGAGCGTTTACAGGTTGAGTAGATAAGTATGAATCGTCGTAAAAAGGGTATTCAGATATTGAAGGCTCGCTCCAAAAAAGCCAATGCCAAACTAGCTCCAAAAAACAAACCAAAATATATAAGCAAGGCCGACCGCGCAAAATTAGCAGCCGAGTCCAGTGAGGGTGCAGGTCAAACAACTGATCAATAATTCGCAACCCCCATTTATTTCTTATGCTGCTTAAGCAATGAGAGCCATTGAGAACGTATTTTTATGAATAGTAGCGAGCAACCCAACAACCCGCTGCATGGTATTACGCTGGAACAGGTCGTAACAAAGTTAGTCGAGCATTATGGCTGGGGTGAATTAGCAGTAAGGATTAACATTAATTGCTTTAAAAGCGATCCATCCATTAAATCATCACTAAAATTTCTACGTAAGACTCAATGGGCCAGAGATAAAATTGAGCAGCTGTATATCTCAACCTTTGGATAAAAGGACTGGATAAATAGGGTCAGATCTCCTAACTAAACCCTACTTATCTTAAGCGCTGCCTATCACTAGGCCTCAAGAATTATATTAACCTCGACAGGAACTGCTTTGGATACCATTTCATAAACGGGAGAATAACTAATTAATTTTCTCACTGTATCCTCATCCGCCTGACTCTTACCATTGATGTTTACAGTTACCTTCTTGTAGCCCCGCTTGGCACTGTCTGAAACACCGAAAAATCCGCGTGCGTCCATTTCACCTTCAGCAGAGATATCAAGTGTTTCAAATGTAAGGCCCTGTACAGAAGCGTGGGCAATAACTGTCGTACTCAGGCAACCAACCAGAGCGTTTAAGTAGTGTTCTACTGCGTTAGGTGCGCTGTTCTCTCCAGCAAGGAAAGCAGGTTGGTCAGAATCAAGCGTTAGAGCCTGGGTACGTTCTATTCTCTCTTCATTTCCTGCATAAAAGTTTTTGATTGAGGTGCGGCTACGGCTACCGTCGATCCATGTATTATCGGCACGGAAACAAAACTTACCGTAATTTTCGTCGCACGACATGCTAGTAGCCAGTTGAATAATACGGTCAGTATTTAAGCCGTTTATGACGTTATTAAGTTTTTCTGCTGTATTCGTCATGATTATTTCTCCTAAAAAGTAGTTTTATGTTCGACACATTGCATCGATAGAGAAATCTTATGTAGATACGGTGCTGACAGATACGTTTTCAAATGTTGTAAACGACTACAGAATCTGTAGTAAACTCTTTTTATACATCGATGTGTTGCGGAGGAATCTTATGGACTATGGACAATTCTGCCCAATCGCAAAAGCGACAGAAATCCTTGGAGAACGCTGGATGTTGCTTGTTGTACGAGAGCTCTTTCTCGGCTCCCATCGCTACAGCGAGTTGCAGCGCGGACTTTCACGAATTTCCCCATCCTTACTGACTAAACGTTTAAAACAGCTTGAAGACGCCGGCATTGTTGTACGCAAGACACAGCAAGGACGGAAAGGCCATGAATATTTCCTAACACCAGCCGGAAAGGAACTTAAACCTCTGATAGAAAATCTCGCTGTATGGGGTATGCGCTGGGCACGCGGGCAATTGCGTGATGAAGAACTCGATGTTGAATTTCTGATGTGGGACGTTCAGCGTCGTCTTAAAACCGACAGTCTTCCAGATGGTGATACGATATTCTGTTTCATTTTTGAAGATATCGAACGATACAACAATTGGTGGCTTGTTGTACGTGAAAATGATGTCGACCTTTGCACAGAAAGCCCAGGAGCAGATGTTGACCTTTACATCCGCAGCTCACTACGAACTATGGTCGAGGTCTGGGAAGGTGATCTAGCATTGCAAACTGCTTTCAATCAGAAAAAAATTGCTACACAGGGTAATCGTTGGCTGGCGAAATCCATGCCGGAATGGTTTGGAATTAATCCATACGCCTATGTTCGACCTGGTGATCCATTATCGGAAATGTCTGTTGCAGATGATTAATAAAGTAGAGCCTCGGGGTATTAGGTCTTCAATCATGCAGAAGCCGGGTGGTAGGACTCTCACTCATTAAACTCTCACTCACTAAACTCTCCCACGATAAACTTCAAATATGGCACAGATTATCAGCCTCTTTGCGCAGCCGTGTATCGCAGCCAAATCAGAGTTAAGAGCGTGTTTGTCTGAGGGTGCGAAGCGGCTGAGCATATAAACTCGCTGGTTTAGTCAGATCTTTGACCAAGATAAAAGCAGGCGAACTCGACTAAGCTTTCTTAACAAACCCAGCCGTCACCATCATATCTCCAGCACCATCCACCTTGCAGTCCAGTTGATGATCCTTACCTGGTACGATGCGTTTGATCCAGGCTTTGGTGCCGATCTTCAGTATCAGTGAGCTGCCTTTCACCTTAAGGTCTTTGATCAGGGTAACTTTGTCGCCGTCCTGTAGAGGAGTGCCGTTGGCATCTTTAGCCTGAAGTGCTTTCTCTTGCTCAGCCACTTCCACTGGATTCCATTCGTAAGCGCACTCAGGGCAGATCAGCATCTCCTGATCCTGATAGACGTATTCTGAGCTACATTTGGGGCAAGCAGGCAGCGACATTAACAAGACCTCTGTAAATGAATGTAAAGCACGAGCAAAAGGGTAGGTGGACTACGCCTTTTTAACCACACTGCCTTTGAGCATCATGTCGCCAGAACCGCCACCATCAACTTTGCACTGCAGCTCGTGATCACCTTCAACGATGCGTTTGATCACCCCTTTGGTACCCACTTTCAATACCTGAGAGCTGCCTTTGACCTTGCGGTCCATTGCCAGTGTGATTTTGTCGCCTTCTTCTAATGTGTTGCCGTTTACGTCTTTTACGATCAAGACTTCTTCTTCATCAGCAACTTCTTCTGAAGGGTTCCATTCATATGCACATTCTGGGCAGATCAGCATTTCCTGATCCTGATAGACGAATTCGGAGTTACATTTTGGGCAGGCTGGTAGTGACATAAGGCATATCTTCGTTCAAGTGACTTTGGCGTGCATAGTAACGGCCTGATCTCGGTTTGGCGAGCCTTTAAGGCAAATCAAGCTTCCTCACTCATCGTATACAGAATTAAATCCTGCCTGGATATGTCGAATGACCTGCTATCCGGCAGGGTGGTCAACGTAATGCCAGAGTTTAAACCCAGAACTACGGAGCTTTGGTTGGTATGTCCAAGCAGGCAGTCAATTACCCCTGCTGTGCGCTTACTCAGAGATCATGTTAGAGATAGGAGTATGGCTGTTTTATTTAATCTAGTGGAGCAGGGTTTTCTCGCTAACCGCACTCTCGATTAGTTAGTTTTCTATCCCAACTCTGCATGAATCGACTATAAAAAATCTCATTTGATATGCGCGATATAGAGATCTAGAATCAAGGAACGCTTATTTGCTGTATCACAAGGGAATGGCATGGGTAATATTCTTGATTGGAGTTTCCCTGACGAAATTCAGGAAATTAGCTCACTTTCCGAAAGTCTTCAGGCTGCTTTCATTGAAGCTGCTCGGTTTCGAAAAACCCTTGAAACTTTCTTATCTGTTACTGATGATTTTATTTACATTAAAGATGTAAATCATAAGTTTCTCTATACCAGTGATACCTTTGCCCGCCTTACCCGACACGACTCCTGGCGTGACCTTGTAGGAAAAGATGATTTTGACATTTTCCCTGCCGAACACGCTGAGGTTTATTTTGCTTATGAGAAAAATGTGATGCTCAAAGGCGAGAAACTCATCAAACATGAGGAGCCTTATTATGATATTGATGGCAACCTGCGCTGGGTTACTTCAACCAAAAACCCGGTTTTTAGTGATAAGGGTCAGGTTATTGGGCTTGTAGGTATCAGCAAGGATATAACTGACTTTAAGCTACAGCAGGAAAGAATTAATTACCTGGCTACCCATGATGAATTAACTGACTTACATAATCGAAGGGCCTTTTTTGAGTTAGGCCAGTTAATGATTAATCAGGCCTACCGCGATCATGCGCAGTTAGCTTTACTTTATATTGATTTGGATAACTTTAAGCCGGTGAATGATCTTTATGGGCATCATGTAGGCGATGAATTATTGGTCTATTTTGCGTCTCATCTCAAAAAGTGCGCTCGAGATTCTGACATTGTAGTCCGTATTGGGGGTGATGAATTCGCCATTCTCATCCGTACTGAATCCAGTGATAAAGAATTATCCGAAAGTCTGGCTAAACGAATTCTTTCGATTGCAGATAATCCAAATATGCGCGGTTGCAAATGCAGCGTAGGCATAGCAGAGACCAATGGCGTATATGACTTACACAAACTTTTAGTTTCGGCTGATAAAGCTATGTATATTGCCAAGAAAAATACTAGCCTTAATAAAAAATCAGTCCAACTAAACCCGACCCTTTAGATTACCTGACCAGTGCCACTGATTTGATTTGAGCCCAGATCTGTTTGCCTGTTTTTAGTTGCAGGTGGTCAACTGAGCGATTGGTTACTCTGGCGATCAGGTACGCAGTTCCCGCTTTTAATCGGATTAAGGACATTGCCTCATCCTGATCTGGTTCAATCTCCACAACTTCTACATGGATGCGGTTCAGAATACTGGATTGATCACAGGGCTGCTCTGTTAAACTGACGTCTCTTGCCAGCACCCTGATGCGGACATCATCACATATCTTATCGCCACCGTCCCGAACCCAGAGTTCATTATCGGAAAACCGTACTCTGGATAGATGCCATTTCGGATCACGTTCAACCACAGTAGCTTTAACAATGACGCCGGTTCCCTGATCAAAACGTACGGGAAGATCAATTCTCGAAAACACTTCCTGTGCAGTGCCTTCCGCTACAACCTGGCCTTTATCCAACAAGACACATTGGTCTGCCAGCTGACAAACCTCTTCCAGAGAATGACTGACATAGAGAATAGGAATATTGAACGAAGTCGGTAACTTAGACAGGTACGGCAGAATTTCAGCCTTACGGTTATTGTCGAGAGATGCCAGAGGTTCATCCATTAACAAGACTTTAGGGCGGATCAGAATGGCTCTGGCGATAGCGACACGCTGCCTTTCCCCACCAGACAACTGCGACGGGTAACGCTTAAGTAATGGCTCGATATCCAGCACAGAGATAACTTTGTTCAGAAACTCCTGCGACACAGGCTTCCAGGCTCTTTTTAGCGCGTATTCAAGATTGCCCAGGGCGGTAAGATGTGAAAACAGACTGGCTTCCTGAAACACATAACCCAGTGCACGCTTATGCGTCGGTACAAAAGCCGTGCTGTCCTGCCAGATCTCACCATTGATGCAAACATTTGCGCCTGCGGCTTTTTCCAAACCGGCTATACAGCGAAGAAGGGTGGTTTTACCTGAACCGGAGTGACCAAATATTGCGGTTATACCTTGCCCTGCAAGCTTAAGATCTACATTCAGGGAAAAGTGAGTGCCAGAGCTATCTTCACGGTTGAGGTGAATGGAGGTGCGGATCGACTGTTCACAATTCATCTGCTGATCATCCCCCTAAATTCAAACCAATCGAGCTTTTACGGCGCTGAAAGCTATAAAGTCCGAGCAAAACAAGGAATGAGAACACAACCATAAGAAGTGCAAGATTATGGGCATGGTCATAGTCCATAACCTCGACATGCTCATATAAAAGCACGGATATCACTTGGGTCTCACCAGGGATGTTGCCACCGATCATCAGCACAATGCCGAACTCTCCAACTGTATGCGCAAATCCAAGAATAGTAGCGGTGATAAAACCCGGTTTTGCTATAGGGATGACCACAGTAAAGAAACGATCGACAGGACCTGAATGCAATGTTGCTGCTACCTCAAGAGGGCGATCACCTAAAGCTTGTATAGCATTCTGGATTGGCTGCACCACAAATGGCAGTGAATAGGCGATGGACGCCACTACCAGCCCCCAGAAGGTAAAGGGTAAGGTGCCGAGCCCCAGGCTACTGGTGAGTTGACCAATAAAACCATCCGGCCCCATAGCAATCAGCAGATAAAAACCCAGTACAGTCGGCGGCAAAACCAAGGGCATAGCAACAATTGCTGAAACCGGGCCTTTAACCCAGGAGTGAGTTTTGGCGAGCCACCAGGCAATCGGGGTGCCCAATAAGAGCAATAACAGAGTGACTGTGGTTGCAAGGCGCACAGTGAGCCATATCGCCATTAAATCATGTTCAGTGAAGCTCATCGTTATTATTGCCCATGTTTGGCATTAATTATTTTATAGCCATGAGATGTAATGATTTTTTGAGCCTCCTGACTGCTAAGAAAACGATAAAACTCAAATGCCTCTTTATTATTTTTTGCACGCTTTAACAGAAGTGCATCCTGCTTAATCGGAGTATACAGCTCATCAGGAATATTCCAGATCTGCTTATCTGAAACAATATCTATCTTTACCAGTTGTGATTGTGCGATAAAGCCGAGATCGACATTCCCTGTACTTAAAAACTGAAAAGTCTGAGAAATGTTCTCTCCCATAATCCAGCGGCTTTGTGTAGATTCAGTCAGGCCTAACTTATTCAGAACCTCAACTGCCGCTACGCCATAGGGTGCTAATTTAGGATTAGCCAGTGCGATTTTTCCAAAGCGCTGGGCCTTTAACAACAATTCGGCCGAATGATCCGCACCTGATCCAAAACTGACCAATACAAGTTTACCAATTGCATAGGTGAACCGGGTATCTGCAAGACCAAAACCCTGCTCTTCAAGTAACTTGGCTTTGTGCTGATCCGCTGACAAAAAAAGGTCGTAGGGTGCACCATGAATGATCTGTGCGTAATGTTTTCCTGAAGAAGCGATTGCCAGCCTGATTCTGATACCTGTCGTTTCTTCAAAATAACCTGCCAAAGTTTTAATAGGGCCTATAAAATTACTGGCAACGGCAACACGAACCTCCTGAGCGGTTGCACACACAGGAATGATCAATAAAAGCAGAAACAGGTAACTACGTAGAATCATTTAATTAAATGGCTTTTGAGTAGCTGAGGATTAAGAATATAAAGTATTTAATTAATATTCTCTAATGTGTTCTGATTGCATAGGTAATTCTGTTACATATGCCCCAGAAAAACCTTCCTTTCTTAATAATACCGCTTGTTTTTTTGCTTGCTCAAGTGAATCGAACTGACCGGTTGATACTGCCATCAGTCCGTTGTTTAGCTGATATATGAATACCGGTTTCTCTTTAAGTTGGTCACGGATGGCTTTTATGCCAGAGCTATTACGGAATGCACCTAATTGAACTGTAAGGTATTTATCAGCAGTCCCTTGCTTTGACTGTGAAGTGGGCGGTTTTACAGCGGGTTTTATTACTTCAGATTCTGACACTGCCGCCTGAGCAGCAATTTTTTTTAATTTGGCGATTTTGGCCAGAATCTGTTTGCGCCTCAGTTTTGCTTCAGGATCAAGCTCGGTGGTGGTTGAGTATGTGACGTTACTGATAACCTTCTGATACTCTTCTTCGGAAATTTGTGCTTTGGATGTCAGTGGTGGTGAAGGGGCAGGGCATCCTTTCTCTGTACTCTGCGTATCAGCTCGACCACAAACCGGCTCTGGCGCAACCGAACAAGCAGAAACGAAGTACATTAACATTGTCACCAGAAAGGCCTTACGAATTCGATATCGCAGCATTTACTCGTTTTCCTGCGTAAGTGGTAGTGCAATTGCATTATTAATCAGACAATATACCACTAGAATTTATATCGTCGCAGCATTTCCAGTTACGGAAATTTACTTGTAAGGAGTTTGTAGTGGAAGATCTATTACCAGAACTGTGTGATCAGTTCCCAGACCTTGTGCAGGTTGTTGAACCTATGTTTGGTAATTTTGGTGGGCGTGAACGCTTTGGAGGCGAGATTGTTACCCTTAAAGCATTCGAAGACAACTCTCTGGTTCGTGAGCAGGTTGCGCTTCCTGGCGAAGGTAAAGTTCTTGTTGTTGATGGCGGTGGTTCGATGCGTCGTGCAATGCTGGGCGACATGCTGGCTGAAAAAGCGACCAAAAATGGTTGGGAAGGCATCATTATTTATGGCTGCATCCGTGATGTAAATGCTATTGGTGATCTTAACCTCGGCGTTCAGTCTCTGGGCACTCATCCTATGAAAACTGAAAAGAAAGGCCTTGGCGAACTGAACGTAGAGGTAACCTTTGGTGGTGTTACTTTCCGTCCGGGTGATTATGTTTACGCCGATAATAACGGCGTACTGATTTCTCCAGAGAAACTGGAATTACCTGAAGAGTAAGTCCAATAATATCCTTTCCAAAAGCCCGCTTATGCGGGTTTTTTTATGCCTGACGATCTAAGTCATCGTGTAGGCCTGTTTTTTGCTCCTTCTTATTTTGCGAATTAAAACATTGAAAACCATTTTTATGGTTGATAGCGCAGCTTAAATGAACGGGTTAGCACTGCGTAGAGTGCATTGTGTTCCGGGCTATTGGCTTGCAACTACCATAGTTACTGGCTTTCAGATGGAAGGAGGCTCTATTATTCGAAAATTTATTATTTACTGTTCACTACTTTAACTATTAAGAAACAATAACCACTCCTGTGAATTGACACCGGAGACAGGTTTTTATTGCTGGTTTTTAATTTAAACATGGCAATTTGTTTCCGCTTATCCAGATAAAAAATGTTTGCTTTCTGTGATCTTGAGAAGGCATGGGTTTTTATTGGCTTAAAAAGCGCTTAACTGTTTTTTTAAATCTAAACAGGTGAGTTTCTTTGTGCCTAAAAGGAGAAAAATATGATTGTTCAAAGCAGTAATATTCAGATGAGCTCGGAGCATGAAAAGCACGAATCCATCATTCTCAGTCAGACAATTGATACCGATGGAATAACAGACTTTGCCGGGATGTTTAGAGAAGCTCGGACATCATCGTTACTTACTCAATTACTATCAGGAACAGATTTATCCGCTGGAACTCAAAGTGATGCAGACAATGAATCGTCGATCCTGGTTATGACAGATGAAGGCTTAAAATTCCGCTCTGCTGAAGAGAAACAAAATGATCTTAATGAACAGCAGACACTGACCCGAACCCAATTATGGGAAAGCCTTATGAAGGCTCTGAACCCGGATTACAAAGATTTCCCTAGTCCAATGGATTATCAACTGCGTAAAACCCAGGAAGATTATAGTCCTTCTGATATTTCGAATCTTCAAGTTGCGCAGATGAAGCCTGTGACAATGCAGATGACCATGAAGGTATCTGAAACCATCGAAGAGTATGAATGTACAGATTTTCATAGCTGCGGAATGGTTAAAACAGCTGATGGAAAAGAGATCGATTTCAGTTTGGGCCTGACTATGGAACGTAGTTATTCAGCTACCAGGGAATTTGAAATGACGCAGGAAGTTGTATTTAAAGATCCGCTGATTGTTAACTTTGCGGGTAATGCGGCAGATCTTACGGACGAAAAATATGAATTTGATATAGATGCTGATGGTGAATTGGATCTTATCAGCTACCTGCTGGGTGACAGCGGCATGCTGGCACTGGATAAGAACGGTGATGGCAGCATCAATGACGGTTCAGAGCTGTTTGGAGCGATCACAGGAAATGGATTTGCTGAGCTTGCTGAGTACGATGAGGATGGCAATCAGTTTATTGATGAAGCCGATTCGATTTATGCTGATCTTGGAATCTGGAGTAAAACACCGGAATCAGAAAGTTTCGAATCGCTTTTGGATAATGGGATCGGTGCTATCTATCTTGGAAGTTCGCCGACGCCATTTGATATAAAAGGGGAGAACAACCAGGTAAATGGTCGCCTAATAGCCAGTGGCGTTTACCTGACTGAATCAGGAAAGGCCGGTTCAATACAACAGATCGATATGGTCGTTTAAGCAAATAGACTGAGCGCTTCAGAGATAATCCAAACAGCTGCAGATGTTTTCTGCCACATATAAAAGCTCTCTGGTAGCGTTCTGTTTCCTTCATTGGTTACAATCTATGAACATTCAATTCTGTTGATAGATTGCGATATATGCATTCCCTGAATATCCCACTGTTTAAACTCGGTGTAGTAGCAGCATTCATACTGCTTATCATCGGGCTGGTCAGTCCAATGATGACCATGAGTAAATTCTATTTTTTTGAAAGCTCTTTCTCAGTAATCGGAGGAGTTGCTCAACTGTTTCAGGAAGGGAAGTGGTTGATAGCGATCATCGTTGCTTTATTCAGCATCATAATCCCATTGATTAAATTGACTTTTTTGTTAATGCTCACAAAAAAATCTGCAGAGACTTCAAATAATCAAAAGCATTATCTAAAACTTATGCATGAATATGGCCGCTGGGCGATGCTGGATGTGCTAGTAGTTGCTGTTTTGATTGTTACAGTAAAGCTAGGAGCTGTGGCCAGCGTAGAAATTCACTGGGGGCTTTATGTTTTTGCAGCCGCAGTAGTGTTAATTATGTTCCTGACTCACAAAGCTGAAAGAATTGTAAATGAATGAACTGAATCATTTTTTTAACCTGTTAAAAAAACGCAAAAACAGCCTCACCGTTTTTAATCCATACCGAGAAGAATATAAACTGGAGAACCTGAAGCGTTATCTTGATCTTATCTTCAGCCAGAGCGGCCCAAAAATTTTATTAGTGGGCGAGGCACCTGGTTTTAAGGGGTGTCGATTAACCGGCATACCTTTCTCAAGTGGCAATATATTCAGCGAAATAGCGCATCCATTCTTGCAACAACTAAAGCCTGTCATTCAGCTTGATCAAATAGAGGCTGAAAATACTGCTGCTATTGTGTGGCGTCACTTGCTTAATCATCAAACAGTACCCTTATTCTGGAACTCTTTTCCTTTCCATCCACACCCTTCTCGCATACAGAAGAAAAACAGGGCTCCGAATAAAGCCGAGATCGATGAAGGTGCCGAGTATCTGAATATATTAGTCAGCGCATATAAGCCAGATGTAATGGCTGGGTTGGGGCGCAAAGGCATGGAATCTGTTAAGCGAGTATTACCAGATGAAACGATTGCTTATATCAGGCACCCCTCTTATGGAGGTAAGGCAGACTTCTGTAAAGGGATTGATACGTTATTTGAACGCATCTGAATTGTATAAATTAGTTTCGACTAAAGTATAGATTTTATTGCCCGCTACCGATATCTTAAAGCTTATTAAGCTTCAATTCAGCCAGTGAATTTTATCGTCTAACCATCTGTTTGGGGAACATTTATGAACATTATCAACTTAATCTTAGCAATCCTGTTACCGCCGTTGGGTGCTTTTCTACAGGTAGGTGTAACGAAGCACCTGGTCATCAACATTATACTTTGCCTACTGGGTTGGCTCCCTGGCATTGCTCACGCTGTTTGGCTAGTTGTCACCAACAAAAGAAGCTAATTCTTCAGGCTACCTTTGGGTAGCCTTTTTTTTAAGCCGCTTTTGAACTTGTTAGCTGTCATTCTATTTTGCCCATTTCCTTTACGTGGGCCTGTTTTTTTGGCATCGGGCACCCGAATATCCACTTCGATCAATTTCGATTCTGCGGGCTGCAGATTATCAATAGTCCAATCACCAATGGCGTAACGCACTAAACGCAGGGTAGGGAAGCCAACAGCTGCGGTCATGCGCCGAACCTGCCGGTTCTTTCCTTCTGTTATTTTTAGTTCAATCCAGCTGGTGGGTATATTCTTTCGTTCCCTTATAGGTGGGTGTCGAGGCCCGATATCAGGTTCTGGAATGACCCTTGCCTGAGCAGGTCGCGTTAATCCGTCTTTTAGTTCAACGCCTTTGCAAAGTTTATGGATCGCCTCATCAGTAATAGCCCCTTCAACCTGCGCCCAATAGGTTTTTACCTGTTTGTATTTGGGGTTTGCCAGATAGTGCTGTACTGGGCCTTCATTTGTAAGGATTAGCAAACCTTCCGAATCATAATCAAGGCGACCAGCAGCGTAATAGCCGGGCAAATCAATAAAGTCCGCTAATGTGCTCTTATCACCATCAGTTGTGAATTGTGTAAGTACCTGAAAAGGTTTATTAAACAGAAGAATAGAGACCATTAGATTTTCACTGTAGTTTTTCTACATTTTCATCAATCAGTTATAAAAGCTGTTCTATACTGATTCATCTGAGACATAACAATAATAACATTCTGTCGTTCAAATGGAGTAATTCATGGGATATCAACATATTACTGTTCCATCTGGTGAGAAAATTAGCGTTAATTCAGATTATTCATTGACCGTTCCAAACAACCCTATCATTCCTTATATTGAAGGTGATGGTATAGGCATTGATGTCACTCCACCAATGCTCAAAGTCGTTGACGCTGCTGTAGAGAAAGCCTATGAGGGGAAGAAGAAAATTGCCTGGATGGAGGTCTATGCAGGAGAGAAAGCAACTTCAGTATATGACCAGGATACCTGGCTTCCAGAAGAAACCCTTAATGCTTTTCAGGAATTTGTGGTCGGCATCAAAGGACCTCTGACAACACCTGTTGGTGGCGGCATACGTTCACTTAATGTCGCTTTGAGACAAGAACTCGATCTCTATGTTTGCCAGCGGCCAGTGCGATGGTTCAAAGGTGTGCCGAGTCCTTTGGTCAACCCACAGGATGTGGATATGGCAATTTACAGGGAGAATTCAGAGGATATTTATGCAGGCGTTGAATGGAAAGCCGGTAGCCCTGAAGCTGACAAAGTCATCAAATTTCTTAAAGAAGAGATGGGCGTTACTAAAATTCGATTCGATCAAATGTGCGGCATCGGCATTAAGCCCGTTTCAGAAGAAGGCACAAAGCGTTTAGTGCGTAAGGCATTACAGTATTGCATTGATAATGACCGCGATTCTCTTACGCTGGTTCATAAAGGCAATATCATGAAGTTCACCGAGGGCGCTTTTAAAGATTGGGGTTATGAATTGGCCAATCAGGAATTTGGTGCCGAATTGCTCGATGGCGGCCCCTGGATGAGTTTTAATAACCCAAATACGGGCAAAAAGATTGTTGTTAAAGATGTCATTGCAGATGCAATGCTACAGCAGATTCTTCTACGACCCGCTGAATACGATGTTGTAGCAACGCTCAATCTTAACGGTGACTATATCTCCGATGCATTGGCCGCAGAAGTAGGGGGTATTGGTATTGCTCCGGGTGCCAATCTATCAGATAGTGTTGCAATTTTCGAGGCAACCCACGGTACAGCTCCGAAATATGCTGGTAAAGATATGGTAAACCCAGGTTCACTGATTCTATCAGCAGAAATAATGTTGAGACACTTAGGGTGGGTTGAAGCGGCAGACCTGGTAATAAAAGGCATGGACGGTGCGATTGGGGCAAAAACTGTTACTTATGATTTTGAACGTTTAATGGATGGTGCCGAGCTATTATCCAGCTCTGAGTTTGGTGATGCAATAATTAAGCATATGTAATGAGAAAATGTTCTAACAAAAAACCAGCCTAGAGCTGGTTTTTTTTGGTTGTCATTTCCTCCTTGAAATATCTAGCTTTCCTTACTGCGTATCAAGAGTCTTTATTTGAATTGCGTGAGTCCCTTTAGGACCTGGTTTGGTTTCAAATTCAACACGCTGACCGGCTTTCAGGCTTTTATAACCCTCTGAGTCGATCGCTGAGTAATGTGCAAAGAGGTCTTCTTCATGTTCGTCAGATAGGATAAATCCATAACCTTTCGAATTGTTGAACCACTTTACTTTCCCTGTCTGCATAACTAACTCCCATATCCAGTACTACATTTGGATTGCAAACCTGAACTATTTAGCTGCTAGAATGTCGCTAAAGTCAGTTCGAAAATGCAGGAACTGCGAGGATCATTCCTATCCTGCTTTAATCGATTATAGCACCTGCTGGAGTATGCATTACAAGTTGAACGGCAAATGTTAAACATAAAGTCTAAGAGAGTCCGAGAGTTTTAAATGAGTCTATATTTGCAATATCGGGAATTTCGATTATCTAATGAAGAGCACGATAACGACTTCGATCCTGATCATGGCTTGGCAACACAAGAAGCCAAACCAGAATTAAAGCGTCCATCTATGTATAAAGTCGTTATATTGAATGATGACTACACCCCTATGGATTTTGTTGTGGCTGTCTTGATGATGTTTTTTTCCATGGATCAGGAGAAGGCCACACAAGTGATGTTGGCAGTGCATACACAAGGTAAAGGTGTATGTGGTTTATTCACTCGGGATATAGCTGATACAAAAGCAGCTATAGTTAATCAATATGCGAGGGATAATAATCATCCTTTGCTTTGTGAAGTCGAGAAAGTCTGAAGAGGAACCGCTATGTTGAATCGAGAACTCGAAGACACCCTCAGTTCTGCATTTCAAAGCGCCAAAGAAAAACGGCATGAGTTCATTACCGTAGAACATCTGCTGTTGGCACTATTGGATAATTATGAAGCTCACGAGGTTCTGTCTGCCTGTGGTGCAAATTTTGAAGGTATCCGAAGGAACCTTGCAGATTTTATTGAAGAAACAACACCACTGATCTCCGAGGCCCTTTCGGATATTGATACTCAGCCTACACTTGGCTTTCAGCGCGTACTTCAACGGGCAGTATTTCATGTTCAGTCATCGGGCAAGAATGAAGTAACCGGAGCCAACGTACTTGTAGCTATCTTTAGCGAACAGGAAAGTCAGGCTGTTTATATATTACAGCAGCATGGTATTGAGCGTATCGATACCGTCAATTACATTTCACACGGCATATCCAAACTTTCCGAAAATCACTCTGAGGAAGGGGATGCCACACTCGAAAATGAGTCTGCTAGCGAGGATAAAGAAGATAGTCAGCTGTTAAAGTTCTCTATCAACCTTAATCTTGAAGCAGAGAAAGGCAGGATCGACCCTCTGGTGGGCCGAGACAATGAAGTTGAACGCGTCGTTCAGATTCTTTCCCGACGCCGCAAAAACAACCCTCTACTGGTTGGTGAAGCGGGTGTCGGCAAGACGGCTATAGCAGAAGGTCTTGCTAAGTTAATTGTTGAAGGTAATGTGCCTGAAATCATCAGCGAATCCGTAGTCTATTCACTGGATTTAGGTGCGCTATTGGCGGGCACAAAATACCGCGGTGATTTTGAAAAGCGCCTCAAAGGTCTGCTTAACGAAATTAAAGGTAAAGAACACGCAATTTTGTTCATTGATGAAATTCATACCATTATTGGCGCTGGTGCAGCTTCGGGCGGCTCTATGGATGCATCCAACCTGCTAAAACCTCTTCTGAGTTCAGGTCAGATCCGTTGTATAGGTTCGACGACCTTCCAGGAATTCAGAGGTATTTTTGAGAAGGATCGTGCATTAGCCAGACGCTTCCAGAAAGTAGATGTGCTTGAACCTAGTGTCGAAGATACCTACGCCATTCTTAAAGGCCTCAAACAGCGCTTTGAAGAACATCATGAGCTCACATATCAAGATGACGCATTAAGGGCAGCAGCTGAGCTTGCAGGGCGTTATATCAATGATAAACATATGCCAGACAAAGCAATTGATGTTATTGATGAAGCCGGTGCATACCAAAGGTTACTTCCTGAAGAGCTGCGCAAGTCAGAGATTGAAGTTCAGGATGTTGAGGCAATAGTTGCCAAAATAGCCCGCATACCCCCTAAAAGCGTTTCCGCTTCGGACAAAAGCCAGCTATCTAAACTGGATGCCAACCTCAAAATGGTTGTTCTTGGGCAGGATCAAGCAATTGATACTCTCTCTTCAGCAATCAAATTATCCAGAGCAGGACTTAAAGAACCGGACAAACCTGTTGGTTGCTTCCTGTTTGCCGGCCCTACAGGGGTAGGCAAAACTGAGGTGACAGCACAGCTGGCCCGAATCATGGGTATTGAACTAGTGCGTTTTGATATGTCTGAGTATATGGAAAGACATACGGTTTCCAGATTAATCGGCGCACCTCCGGGTTATGTAGGATATGACCAGGGCGGTCTGCTGACCGAAGCTGTCACTAAATCTCCACACTGTGTCTTACTACTGGATGAGATCGAAAAGGCGCACCCTGAGGTATTCAATCTATTACTTCAGGTCATGGATAACGGCACTCTGACGGATAACAACGGTCGTAAGGCCGACTTCCGTAATGTCATCATGGTAATGACTACCAACGCTGGCGCTGAAGAGATGAGTCGAGCATCTATTGGCTTCACCAAGCAAAATCATGCCTTAGACGGCATGACTGCTATTAAGAAAATGTTTACACCTGAATTCCGAAACCGTCTTGACGGAATTATTCAGTTCAAGTCACTGACAGTAGACATTATCAAAGGTGTGGTTGATAAGTTCATTGCAGAACTTCAGGTTCAGCTTGAGGAAAAACGTGTGGTTTTACATCTGGATGATACTGCACGCAGCTGGTTTGCTGAGAAGGGTTATGATGAACAAATGGGTGCGCGCCCTATGAAACGCTTAATTCAGGAAAAACTCAAAAAGCCTCTTGCAGAAATGATTCTGTTTGGTGAACTGGCCGAAGAGGGTGGAGCTGTCTTGATTTCAGTTAATGAGGATGGTGAATTAACCGTGGCAGCTGAAAGCGCCTGCGTGTAAGAATAGTTAACCATAAGTAACAAAAAAGGCAGCTTCTATAGCTGCCTTTTTTTTGGTTCTTCCGGGTAAGCTCGGAAGCAGAAGTGCAAAGATTAACGCGCGCGGTATACGATACGACCTTTGCTTAGATCGTAAGGTGTCAGCTCTACTTTTACTTTGTCGCCAGTCAGGATGCGGATGTAGTTCTTACGCATTTTTCCAGAGATATGCGCAGTAACAACGTGACCGTTTTCCAGCTCAACACGGAACATAGTATTTGGCAACGTATCGACTACGGTGCCTTCCATTTCAATGCTATCTTCTTTTGCCATTAATACCTTACCTTGAATAGGGTTCTGAAAAGGCCGAGACCTTAATAATTGCGCGGTATTTTGCCTCAATTAGGCTGGCAGATCAAAATAAATCTGGAAATTGAGCGATTTATATTCAAAAGAGGTCAGTTGTTACTGCTATCAACCAAAGTCCACTCGCCCTCGACCAGGAGTTCAAACGGATGATAGTCAATTTTATAGCTCATTTTACGACAATCCCGTACCCAATAACCCAGATATAGATAATTTAAGCCTTTGCTGTGGCAATGCAGTATTTGCCACAGAATACTGAACTTACCCAGGCTTCGCTTGCTCTCATCCGGCTCAAAGAACGTGTAGATGGCGGACAATCCGTTTTTGAGAGCATCTACAACACTCACGGCCAATAAGCGATCCTTCTGGTCACGAAATTCATAAAATAAAGTTTCGTTCTTTCCTTCAACCAGAAATGAAGTAAATTGTTCGAGTGTAGGAGGGTGCATATCACCATCAGCATGACGGGAATTTATATAACGGGAATAGAGACTGTAGTACTCGTCAGTGAAAGCAGGGTTGCAGGGTGTAACCGTCAGATCCTTATTTTTATTTATAACTCTTTTCTGGTTTTTGCTTGGTGAAAACAAAACGATGGGAATGCGTACGGATATACAGGCTCGGCAGCTCTCGCAATGCGGTCTGTAAATATGTTTACCACTTCTCCTGAACCCCAGATCAGAAAGCTCGCTGTATGTAGACAGACTGATCTCAGCATGAGGATCTACAAACAAGGTTTTAGCTGTTTTACCCTCAAGATAGCTGCAGTCGTGCTCAGGCGTTGCGTAAAAATGTAGAGTATGTAAGTTTGTCACTGCCTCACATCCACTTCCGGAATCTCTTCTTCAAAGCGCCATGAATGATTAGTTGAGGTATCAAGATACTTATCTAGATAGCCTAAAAACTCATTTCTTTTAATTTCTGTAGCACCGAGACTGAACAGGTGATCATTACTAACCTGACAATCTATTAAAGCATAGCCCCAGTTTGCGAGTTGTTCGACCATTTTGATAAAGGCTATTTTAGATGCATCTCTGCTACGGCTGAACATCGATTCACCGAAGAACAACTTACCCATCGCAATCCCATACAGCCCTCCGACAAGCTCATTATTCATATAAACTTCAACAGAATGCGCCACTCCCTGCTTATGCAGCCCACAATATGCCTGCTTCATCTCGCGGGTAATCCATGTTCCTTCCCCGTCATTGCGCGGCTTAGAGCATGCATCGATTACAGCAGAGAAGTTTCGATCGAAGCAAACCTCAAAATCTTTCTTTTTCAATCGTTTACGCATACTTCTTGATATATGAAGTTGACTGGGGAGTAGGACGCAGCGAGGGTCGGGCGACCACCACAGAACGGGCTCTCCGGGACTGTACCAGGGAAATATTCCAGATCGATATGCAGCAATCAGCCTTTTTTGAGTCAGACCACCTCCGGCCGCTAGCAATCCGTTAGGGTCGTCGAGAGCCTGATCATGAGGCGGGAAGGGATCGGTGCTGTTATGAAGCCAGGGGATCATAATTAAGCGGGACTAAAGTCCCGCCCTCTGAGTTACTTATCCAGATCATCCAGATAGCGCTCAGCATCTAATGCAGCCATACAGCCAAAGCCAGCAGATGTGATTGCCTGACGGTATATATGATCGCAAACATCACCTGCGGCAAATACGCCCTTAACACTGGTCTGTGTTGCGTTACCTTCCAGACCAGATTCAATTTTCAGGTAGCCGTCTTTCATATCCAGCTGACCTTCAAATATATCCGTATTTGGCTTATGACCAATTGCAATGAATACGCCAGCAAGATCAAGATCATGGGTTGAGCCATCTTCAGTGCTCTTAACGCGCATACCGGTTACACCAGAATCATCACCCAGAACCTCATCAAGAGTATGGTTCCACAAGATATTAATGTTGCCGTTCTCAGCACGCTCAAGAATCTTGTCCTGCAGAATCTTTTCAGATCTGAGGCTGTCACGACGGTGAACCAGAGTCACTTCCGCAGCTATATTAGAAAGATAAAGCGCTTCCTCAACAGCTGTATTGCCGCCGCCAATTACGGCAACTTTCTGACCGCGATAGAAGAACCCATCACACGTTGCGCAAGCAGAAACCCCTTTGCCGGCAAATATCTCCTCTGACGGCAAGCCCAGATACTGCGCCGAAGCACCAGTAGAGATAATCAGTGCATCACAGGTATATTCGCCCATATCACCCTTAAGACGGAAAGGGCGGTTACGCAAATCAGTCTCGTTGATATGATCAAAAACAACTTTAGTGTCAAAGCGTTCAGCATGTTGCTGCATACGCTGCATCAGCTCTGGCCCCTGAACACCATCGACATCACCCGGCCAGTTATCAACATCGGTCGTTGTTGTCAGCTGACCGCCTGCTTGCATCCCGGTAATTACAACAGGGTTAAGGTTTGCACGGGCGGCGTAAACTGCTGCGGTATAACCTGCAGGGCCACTGCCCAGAATAATAAGGCTGTGATGTTGTACTTCACTCATATGAAAATTTTTCCAGTAACAATATTTACTTTACAGTGATGGGGGCAGGGTAAGATTAATCAACCTGCAATATCTACTTTGACCACGGCTTGCTCATAAAACTTATCCAGAGAAAGAATCATGAAATTAGATCCGGCCGGATCACGAACATAAGCCTCAATAGGCTCATTCTCATTAATGCTGTCCACTTTATCCAATGAGACGGGAGAATAATCAACAATATTGCCAATTTCATCCAGAACCATAGAGAACCAAGGTGTACGACCATCTTGTGTGAGATGCAGCACAATAGGATGGATACTGTCATCTAGCAGCTCTGAAATATAGTTCAGAGTTCTCAGTAATTTCTGCAGAGTTGTCTGCTTTTCAATTCGCAGAGCTTCTACTGCCTCATCGCGTTTCCCAACAGCAACCATTTCAAGCAGCTTATCCGCAAGAGAATGTATGCGCATATGTGGCTGCTCGATTTTATTAAGCAATACACGCAAGGACTCATTATCGGTTTCAAAGCTATAAAACCACTGTCCAAAAGCGCAAAGCTTTGGATTTCTTGGTTTAGTGAATGGCTCATCTGTCAATATGGAATGCTCCAGAGCGTTCACCCAGTCGATGTGAGCCTGACGATAAGTTTTAATATCTTCTATCAACTTACCCAGAACATCTCGCTCTCTTTCATGGGACAAAGCCGTTGCGCAATCAAATACTTTAACCAGGGTATTGCGAAAATCCAGATAACCGACAAACCCACCTGTATCGTGAGTTGCATATTTGATTTCATCAAAGCTGTCAGAAAAAGACAGTATGTAACTTACATCAATACCAAACAGGCTTTCACCTATCTTAAAAGTCAGCGCTCTACTGTTTTCTGCATGCAGATTATACAGCGACATATACATGTACCCAGTCATATCTGTGTTAAGCCGTACTATGAAACATTACATACAACTCATCAACAGAGATTAGATAATTTATGTTATTGTACGCACAGTTTTTTAGCCTTTTTTATGGAGCCGTCAGCATTGAGTTCGAGCGATAACGGACAGCGCTTAAGTTTTGCCCAGTTATTGGCAAGAATCTGTCGTGAATCTGCACTAATCCTCACGATAGCCATCTGCTTTTTCTTATTTATAGCACTGCTCGGTTTTGACTACCGTGATTCTGGGTGGTCACATCTTGGTTACCAACCGGATGTGCGTAATTTCACTGGCCCGGCTGGAGCCTGGGTGGCTGATATATTCATATCTTCAATGGGTCTTGGTGCTTTTTTACTCCCATTTTTGATTATTGTTCCAGTCATTAGATTTCTACTGCATCGTGATCAGAATATGCTCGACATTGTGCCTTACTTCATTCTTAGAAGTACCGGGTGCATCTTACTGTTGATCTCTTTCTGCACATTATGTTCCACACATATATCCAATACATCTCTAAACTATCCGTTCTCCACCGGAGGATTATTAGGAGAGTCCATCTCTGACTGGTCAGTAAGCTGGTTAAGCATAGTCGGTAGTTCAGTCGTGTTTTTTACACTGCTCATTTTCGGCGTAACACTGCTACTGGAGATGGGATGGTCTGCACTGCTTGAAAAACTAGGAGCTAAAGTCTGGCAAGGGACTGAACATCTGTTGCCGGACACTGCGACGCAAGAAAAACAAGCAGAAGAAACACCGAATTTCTCAAAACCAAAACATGAACCGTTCTATACAACCGATGACCAGTTAGCAGAAAACGTCGATTCAGATCCATTATTCACAAGCAAACAAGAATTTACTGAACAGCCACAAGTGCGAAATAAAGACGCTATCACCGACGATATTTTTGAAACGGCTCCCGTTATAGGCTCTGTGGAAAAAGTGGAGAGTGGTACCCCTGCCTTATCTGATAAACAAGCGACTGATAAGAAAGTATCTGAGAAGAAAGCAACTGAGAAGAAAGTGTCTGAAAATCCAACAGGAAAACCACTTTCTGATACTTCTGTGACAGACACACAAAAGAATAAAACGCACGTAAGAATAGTGCCTTTATCGGAAGCTCATAAGCCAATGCAGGACTCTGAACTGGGGCTTGACGAGAAAGCAGAAAAACCAAAAGCCAAACGCAAAAAACCTAAATTACCGTCTCTTGACCTTCTGGACCCGCCTAAGCTGAATACAGATTCCGGCTATTCTCAGGAAGAGATGGAGCAGATGTCACGATTACTGGAAGCCAAACTCAAAGACTTCGGTGTTGTGGCAGAAGTTGTTGAAGTTAACCCCGGCCCTGTAATCACTCGCTTCGAAATTCAGCCTGCACCAGGGGTAAAAGCCAGCAAGATCACCAACCTGGCAAAAGACCTGGCAAGATCGATGGCCGTAAGCAGCGTGCGTGTCGTTGAAGTTATTGCAGGCAAATCTGTTGTTGGCATAGAAATACCAAACGAAACCCGCCAGACAGTAAACCTAAGCGAAGTATTAAGCTCCAAACCCTATCTCACAGCACCTTCAAAACTGACTATAGGCCTTGGTAACGACATTGCTGGCAACCCGGTTGTTGCCAATCTTGCAAAAATGCCCCATTTACTGGTTGCCGGTACTACCGGCTCCGGTAAATCTGTAGGCGTTAATGCGATGTTGCTGTCGCTGTTATTTAAAGCCACACCGGATGAAGTCCGACTGATCATGGTCGACCCCAAGATGCTGGAATTGTCTATTTATGAAGGCATTCCTCATCTATTAACTCCGGTAATAACGGACATGAAAGACGCAGCAGCCGGGCTTCGCTGGTGTGTCGGAGAAATGGAACGTCGCTATCGACTAATGGCTAAAATGGGTGTGCGTAACCTGGCCGGCTTCAACGACAAAATTGAAGAGGGCCGTAAAAATGGTGCACCACTGCTTGATCCGTTATGGAATGCAGAGGAAAACGGAGAGCCATTCGGAACCCAGGCACCCGAACTGGAACCCTTACCCTATATTGTCGTAGTCATTGATGAATTTGCCGACATGATGATGATCGTCGGCAAAAAGGTGGAAGAGCTCATTGCTCGAATTGCCCAAAAAGCCCGTGCTGCAGGTATTCACCTGATCCTGGCAACACAGCGACCCTCTGTTGACGTAATCACCGGATTGATTAAAGCCAACATACCCACCCGTATCGCTTTTCAGGTTTCTTCACGCATAGACTCCAGAACCATTCTGGACCAGTCTGGTGCAGAGCATCTACTAGGGTGGGGTGACATGCTCTATCTGCCAGCAGGAACCAGTTTGCCAAACCGTGTACACGGCGCATTTGTGAGTGATGATGAGGTCCATCGAGTTGTTCAATCCTGGAAACAGCTTGGTCAGCCGGATTACATTAACGAAATTCTTGAGGGTGACAGCGTCTCAGACGGCGGAGGTTCAGCTTCATTGTTCGATGATGAACAAGATCCGCTTTATGACGAGGCGGTGGCGTTTGTACTGGATACCCGAAAAGCCTCAATTTCCAGTGTGCAACGCAGACTGAAAATTGGTTATAACCGTGCTGCAAGAATGGTTGAGGCAATGGAAGCGGCTGGCGTTGTCAGTCCAGCGGGCAGTAATGGTCAGCGCGAAGTACTGGCACCTAATGCCGGCGGAG
The DNA here is from genome assembly GCA_050633605.1 of Neptuniibacter sp. Lineage (GTDB taxonomy): Bacteria > Pseudomonadota > Gammaproteobacteria > Pseudomonadales > Balneatricaceae > Neptuniibacter. The sequence goes on from JBOEGV010000019.1 coordinate 25,667, forward strand.
AAATGTAAATCATGGAATTTTCACGCTCGATGTTTAAATATGTTTTTACCTTGGCTTTAATATTTACCTCCTTTGGAGCATCCGCCAAAGATGGCACAGAAAGGCTTCAAGAGCTCTTACAAAACCACCATGCCTTCTCAGCAAAATTTGAACAGGTAACATTGGCAGAAAATGGCCGCGAAGCCCAGAAGACAGAAGGGCAGCTGTATGTGGCTAAGCCCAACTTTTATCGCTGGGAAACTAAAGTGCCATTTCCGCAGGAAATAGTCTCTGATGGCAAATACGTCTGGATTTATGATCCTGATCTTGAGCAGGTAACTCAACGTTCAGCTGAAGCTCAGCAAAGCAGCGCGCCGGCACTTATTCTGAATGGCCAGATAGATGAATTAAATAAAAGCTACCATATCCGATTGCTGTCAGATACTGGCTCTGAGCAGATTTTTGACCTGCAACCGCAGACTGAGCAGCATAATTTCAGCAGCATCCGATTGGCCTTTTCTGAAGGAACAATTTCTGAACTGATGCTGGAAGATTCTTTGGGGCAGCGCACTTCCATTGTCTTTAGTGAGCAGGTTGTCAATCCAGAGCTAGATGAACAACTCTTCTTTTTTCGCGTACCTGCAGATGCAGATCTGCTCGTAGACATTGAGGGCTAAGGTGGATCTTTTTTCACAAACCCCAGTTTACGAACCACTGGCCGCAAGAATGCGTCCGCAATCTCTCGAGGAATATTGTGGCCAGAGCCACCTTTTGGGTACAGACAAACCCTTAAGAACTTCGTTAGAACAGGGTGCCGCCCACTCAATGATCTTCTGGGGGCCGCCGGGCGTCGGAAAAACGACCCTGGCAAAATTGATTGCCCACCATGTGGATGCTCACTTCCTGACACTTTCTGCAGTATTATCCGGTGTAAAAGACATTCGCGAAGCAGTAGAAAAAGCTAAACATTATTCTGCACAAAGCGGCAGAAAAACCATTTTGTTTGTGGATGAAGTACACCGTTTCAACAAATCTCAACAGGACGCATTCCTACCCTACATTGAAGACGGCACCATCATATTTGTCGGAGCCACAACAGAAAACCCATCGTTTGAACTGAATAACGCCTTGTTGTCTCGTGCTCGTGTATATCTACTCAGATCGCTAGAAGATCAGGACATTCTTGAAGTCCTTAATCGCGCGTTACAAGACCCTGAAAAGGGCCTTGGAAAGAAAAAGCTCAATATCCCAGATCGAATGCTGAAAAAACTGGTTATCGCAGCAGATGGTGACGCCAGACGCTCACTCAATCTACTGGAAATAGCAGCAGATTTGGCAGAAGATCAGGAAGATGGCAGTCAACTCGTTAACGAACAGGTACTGGATGAAGTACTGCGCTCAACAGGGCGAAGGTACGACAAACAAGGCGATCTGTTCTATGACATGATCTCGGCTTTTCACAAATCTGTCCGAGGTTCATCGCCTGATGGGGCTTTGTACTGGTACTGCCGGATGCTCGATGGCGGCTGTGATCCGCTTTACGTTGCCCGCAGGCTTGTAGCCATAGCATCTGAAGATATTGGCAATGCGGACCCTCGAGCCATGCAGGTCGCTTTATCAGCCTGGGATGCCTTTGAGCGGGTAGGGCCAGCAGAGGGCGAAAGAGCCATTGCGCAGGCAGCGGTATATTGCGCATGCGCACCAAAAAGTAATGCCCTGTATCAGGCCTTTAACCAATGTCTGGCTGAAGTTAAATCTCAACCCAGTTACGAGGTGCCAGCGCATCTGCGCAATGCCCCAACCAGTCTGATGAAAGAACTGGGCTATGGAGATGAATACCGATACGCCCATAATGAGCCAGATGCTTTCGCTGCAGGTGAATCTTATTTGCCTCCAGAAATCGATAGCCAACAGTGGTACCATCCGGAACCCAGAGGCTTAGAAATAAAAATTGCTGAAAAACTCAAGCACCTCAAGGAACTTGATCAGCTCAGCCCGAAGCAACGTTATAGCGACCAAAGAAATAGAAAGGATTAACCGTATGCATCACCTCATTGCTATTGCCATTGGCGGAGCGTTTGGAGCATTAGGCCGATACTGGATGAGCGGCCTGCTAAATAATGCTGAACACCGTATTCCCTATGGCACGCTGACCTGCAATGTTCTGGGGTCATTCCTGATGGGCATTTGTTTTGTTCTTATTCTGGAGAAATCCCGACTCAGCCCTGAGTTGCGCCCGCTACTAATGGTCGGTTTTATGGGTGCATTTACAACTTTCTCTACTTTTTCTTTGGAAACTATCGCAATGCTGCAAGAAGGGCATGTAATGTCTGCGGCGATTTATATATCATTAAGCGTTCTTTTATGCCTGATCGCCCTGTATGGCGGCCTATGGTTTACACGCTTGTTTTAACTCTTGGTTTTAATCTCACAATAAGGTGTTTTGAAAGCTCATGCTTGACGCAAAAATTGTACGTGCCAATCCAGAAGACGTGGCACAGCTGCTGAAGAAAAAAGGTTATGAATTCCCGGTTACACAGTTCGCAGAACTGGAGAACCAGCGTAAGCAATTGCAGGTAGACACGGAAAGCCTGCAGAATGAGCGCAACACACGATCCAAAGGCATTGGTAAAGCCAAAGCTGCCGGAGAAGATATCCAACCCTTATTGGCAGAAGTAGCGGATTTGGGTAGCAAATTGGATGCCGCTAAAGTCGAACTGGCCAGCGTTCAGGAAAAGCTTGAAGATCTGCTTTCTGGTGTACCAAACATCCCTCATGAAGACGTACCAGAAGGTGCAGACGAAGAAGATAACGTAGAAGTACGCCGCTGGGGTACGCCACGTGCATTCGACTTTGAACCACAGGACCACGTTGCTCTGGGTGAAAAAAGCGGCGAACTGGATTTTGAAACCGCAGCAAAACTGACCGGCGCTCGCTTCTCCGTAATGACAGGCAAGCTAGCTAAACTGCACCGCGCATTGATTCAGTTTATGCTTGATGTACAAACTGAAGAAAACGGATACACAGAAGCCTATGTTCCTTACATGGTGAATGAAGACAGTCTTCGTGGCACAGGCCAGCTACCAAAATTTGGTGAAGACCTGTTTAAAGTACCGTTTGGTGACCGTCAGTACTATCTTATTCCAACTGCAGAAGTGCCAGTAACAAACATTGTTCGTGATGAAATCGTAGAAGCGGATAAGCTGCCACTGAAATTCTCTGCTCACACACCTTGTTTCCGTTCCGAAGCAGGCTCATCCGGCAAAGATACTCGCGGCATGATTCGCCAGCACCAGTTTGAAAAAGTCGAGATGGTTCAGATAGTGGAGCCCACTAAGTCCTGGGGCGCACTGGAAGAGATGACCAACAATGCAGAGAGCATTCTGCAAAAGCTGAATCTACCATACCGTGTAGTCGTTCTGTGCGGTGGTGATTTAGGCTTCAGCTCAGCAAAAACCTACGATATCGAAGTATGGTTGCCTGGTCAGGACAGATACCGTGAAATCTCTTCTATCTCCAATATGACCGACTTCCAGGCACGCCGCCTGAAAGCACGTTGGAGAAACCCGGAAACAGGTAAACCGGAATTGGTTCATACCCTAAACGGCTCTGGCCTTGCGGTAGGTCGTACCCTGCTCGCAGTAATGGAAAACTACCAGGCTGCAGAAGGTAAAATTCAGATTCCAGAAGCTTTGCAACCTTACATGGGTGGCAAGACAGAGATCTAAGCTTGTCGCCTTCAAGTATTTGCTTTTAAAAACGCCTTCGGGCGTTTTTTTAGTTATAAATCACCCAATGGACTCAATACTGCGCGGCCACCCCGGTTAAGTACATGAGTATATATTTCAGTTGTTCGCACATCAGAATGTCCTAATTGCTCCTGTACTGTTCGTATATCAGCCCCACGTTCCAAAAGATGAGTCGCAAAACTGTGCCGTAGGCTATGGCAAGAAGCAGGCTTATTGATAGAGGCCAAGTTCACGGCTTTTTTGACTGCTCGCTGCACCGACTGATCATAAATGTGATGTCGCCTAATCTTATTCTCACGAACATCCTCTGTTCGCTTAGAAGCTGGGAACAGATACTGCCATCCAAATTCAAATGGTGCATTCGGATATTTCCGTGCCAACGCAAAAGGCAGGTATACGCCATCCCAACGATCAGCTAGTTGATCTTCTTCAAAATAAATAAGAGCAAGTTCCATCTGGCGTTTAAGAGGATTAACACAATGCTCAGACAACGTAGTAATGCGCTGTTTTCTACCTTTACCATCATTGACCAAAACCGAAAGGTGCTTAAAATCTATATCCTTAACCCTAAGACGACACACCTCCATTAACCTTAAACCAGAACCGTACATCATTTGAGCGCACACTAAATACTCACCCTGCAAATGTAAAAATAAACGACGGAGCTCATCTTTACTCAGTACAACCGGCAGTTTTCTAGGTTTGGTAGCGCGCTGAAAGTCCCCTAAATCCAGCTCAAAATCTTCTTTTCCAAGAAACCTTTTATAAAGGTACATCAAAGAATTAAGCGCAGTTTTCTGGGTAGACGCCGTTACATTATGACGCACAGCCAAATGCTCTAGATACTTAACAATATCGGTAGCGCCTAATTGAGAAGGGTGCTGATGATGGTGAAAACGTATGTAACTTAATATCCAATAGATATAAGTTTTCTCAGTGCGTTTACTGTAATTCCGCGCTCTCAGGTGATCCCTGATTGCCTGAATAAAAGGGGAGGCCATAGCATTTCCTTATGCTGTTTTTTTATACAGTATTCCATGTGGATGTATGCTGTGCAAGGATATACCATCAATTTGATATATTTCTCCATGAGGGAGAAATCCTCGGTTAGGGAAAACCTATGAATTACAAAAAGTTAAAGAAATTCCAGTTTTCCCCATCCGTAGATATACGTCATATTGACGTGTTACATCACGTCAGTTTGATGACTATTTAGCTGTTATAAGGCTCTTTTAGTTTTAAGGTAGTTTCGGTTAGTATCTGAATTACAGTGCCAGTGATAGGCAGGTTTAAAGCATCAAGGATTGTGCTGTTTCATCGTTCCCCGCATAAGTTCTTGGTGCCATAGGTAACAATTGTTGCTGAAGGTACCCAAGCATTCTCTTTTGGTATCTCAGTTGGAAAGCAATAAAGGGTTGGTCAGTGCATTGCACTGGTCATTAACCGCTCGGCAGCATCGCTTTGCGTGTATTAGTTTCACCAAGCGTGTCGCCGTTATAACAAGTAAAGGCATTTGACGCGCAATGCGCGCAACTGCTTTGGGCGTTATGAGTCCTACTAAGCTTATGGAAGAATAATGAAAAATACTGGAATAGTTAAAAACCCACTATCTGTAATTGCAATATTTGCAGGTGTTGCAGAAATAAGTGGTACAGGAGTCTTGCCATTTATAGCCCCCGCCAATCAGGAGTTATACATTTGGTTCTTGATGTTATTTCCGTTTACTTTGGTTTTGCTATTTTTCGGAACATTAAACTGGAATCATAAAGCCCTGTATGCACCTTCTGACTATAAGAGCGACGAGTCATTTCAAGAGAATGTTAATGGCGCAAAGTCTCAGAGAGAGGGTATAGCGTCAATGGAAAAGCTGATTGAAAGTAAAATCACGGAGGTGCTTAAATCAAGTGATAGTACACAATCGTCTGAAAGTATCGCTCAAGAAATTACCAAATCAATAAAAACAAGTTCATTTATAACTATCAATGCTCAGCCCCTGACCGGTTCTAATGATGTGTTCGATCTACCGCATGTGGCTTTCTCGTCACTTAACGCACTCACAGATGAAATATATTTCCTCTTAGATAATCATGTCGGTCCATTTGAATATGGTCACTCCTGGGTACTTACTACTGAAAATGGGGAAGTTATTAAAAACGCTAGGATGATAACTAGAACTCCAATAGGAGAACCGTGTCCGGATAATCGAAGTCTGAAAGAGGTTGGAATCCTACCGGGAATGACAATTAATGTATCGAAGCCCAACTCATAACAAGCAGCTGCAGCGGATCAATTTACGCGACGCTTCAATTGCCCGCTGAGCTGGGCGTTATGCATAAATTAGGAACGATTATGCAATTTAAATTTAAACGAGCACTTGCCTTAATTATTGATATATTTCTGTCATTAATTGCTGGTCTGATATTTTTAGGTTTGCTTATATTTTTAGCTAGTTTATTGGGCGGCGGATTAAATATTAATTTAACTAAGCATTCTAGTTTAATTGGTGCTTTAGCGTTTTTTATAGGCTACGTATCACTAAACACTTACTTTCTTGGTAAGTATCAAGCATCATGCGGTAAAAAGCTTATGGGCTTAAAAGTAGTTGGTACAAATAATATAATTGTTTTATTGCTCCGCACTCTGGTACCTGTTATAGCGTCATACATCACTATATGGCTGGCAGTATTTACATGTGTTAATTATTTAGTTGGCTTTGGCTCCTGCAATAAGTGTGGTCATGACCACCTTTTTAAAACTGAGGTTGTAAATGCATAACAAGGCCATTAAATGCGTTCCAGCCGCAAAAAGCGCGGCTTCCACCGGACTGCCTACGCGTTGCTTCGGCATCCGTTTATGGCGGCGTTAGGCATTCGCAAACTGGAAGCACGATGAAAGAGATTAAAGATTTTATATACCTTGACATGGAAAAGGTTAGTTCGCTTTACAGCCAGCTATCAGGTGGGATAGTTCAATCTGTCGAAGCATCATCAACGTCGACTGAGAACAGTAAAAATCTAAGAAACTACGATTTCAAAATATTCAAGCATGAAGCAGGTGGAACTGAATCAGAATCACAGGTGCTGAAAGAAGTCCGCGTAAGTCATCACGACATCTACAACGAGCTCGAAAGTGGCCTTTTTGAAAAAGGATATGCAGCTGAAATTGGCGTTGATATTACTAAAGAAGCTATCGACTCAGGCGAAGCCACAAAAATATTTGAAAGTGCGCTATGTATAAAGGCTGAAGGATATGTCGTCCTAGAGGATTATGATCGGATCACGAGAATTGCACATAACTATGAGGATATCACTAATTTTATAAACAATAGTATTAAGTCAAGCCTGACTGAAACACCAGAATTGAAAGAAATTATCGAGCAGATTGATGTTATGAAAGAAGACATCAAAAAAATGAAAAACGGATCAGCAAAGACCAAGAAGAAACATGAGCTAAATGAGTTCGAAAACAATCTAAATGCGTTATTAAGCTCTAAACAAGTCGGCAAGGTTGAGGATTGGATCATTGATGGCTTAAAAACATGGGTTCGAGTATTCCTTCCCGATGTTTTTAATGTTCGTGTATATCCGTTTGAAGATTCTGATAATTTTCACGTTATGTCTAATGTGAAAAGAAAGTTCTTCCTTGATGATAACACTGAGTCTGTTCACTACCTTTTTGGATCAAAACCTACAATTAAAGTTACTATGCTTGGAGTTATTACATCGATACCGCAGAAGGACGGTGACTCCTTTGCACCCATGAAAGAATTTGAAGAGGCGGATCTGGACGAGGATGGTAATGAAGCTCAATCTTTCGAAAGTGCGTTTCGCGGCGTATTTCGAGGCTTTGATGGATTAGAGGAAATGATTAGAACCTGTCGATATCCTCGAATAATGGTTCAGCCTATTGCTATTTACCGGGCTATTAAGCCTAACAAAGAATTGCAGCGGACAAGCCGCTGAATGCGGCGTTATACGTGAGGCAAGGAACGTACAAAAATGAAACATCGAACTCTTTTTTCTGACAATATATTTGTATCCTACAGTCAATTTTATATTGAGTGCGAAGACCCTGATGATTCACTGTTACCTAGCAATCCTTTTCACAAGCAACAAAATGGATTGTGTGGTGCATCTCAAAACGAAAGACTATTTTTTACAGCAGCTCCTAAAGATTCTTTAATCAGCCTTGATGTAGAATTACTTGAGGAAGAGCCATTATTAGATGATAACTTTGATGAAGTCGTCGAGGTGTCATTTAAACGCGGAGCTGAAAATATACTTTTATGTGAATGGGCACATGAAGAGGAACATCCATTAGATATTCCAGAAGGTGAGTATCGTGTTAGGTATAATATAAAAGGCTTTGACCTAGATTATGACTATGAAAATATGGAAGAACCAGGGGATGACGATGAGTTATTGCCACCTCTAGAAAGTCAAAAGTATTTGATTCAATTTTGGCCAAGCCCTTTCAGAGGAGACAAAATTATTAAAAAATCCTCTGATTCTGCTGCCTATTGGCATAATGTGGCAAAAGAAAAAAACGTATAACAAGTGCCGGCACAATCGCTTCGCTGGACAGCCAAATTGCTGCACTTTTTGTGTGTGGCTAACGCCACTGTCACACAAAAAGCACAACAATTTGTCTGCCTGTGCGGCAGGCGTTATGCGATCAGGAGAATTCATGGATGATTTAGTAGAAACAAATAAGTTTATTACCAAGCCTGAAACAGAAGCGAAAGATTTTATAGACTACTTTAATCTTGAATTTGGTTTGTACCAATTCGATGACAGTGAAGAGCCCCACGAAGACGCTTTCAAAGAGGAGGACTTTAAATTCATCGGGTTCTTTATTAGCCAGTCAGGTCAAGAACGAATGTATTTTTCAGTGAATGGCAAAGACAAGCTATTTGCCATTGCGGTTCCACTAACCAATGGCCAATCAATGCTTTCAATGACCAATGAAACATATGTAGGTCTTAAAGAGCTTTCATTTAATGTCTAAGTGGCGAGCGCATAACAAGCAGCTCAAATATGACGCGCGTTGCGCGCCACTTAGCTGAGCGTTGTTAGCAGTCAAAATATGGATGCATTTTTCCTTAAGCAAGTAGTGCATGAAGGTAAACTCAGATACCGAGATGGTGAGTATCTAGATACCAAGCGTAATGGCGACTCTGGCTATCTTTTAAGATTGTTGGGATTTGAATTATTACTAAAAGCCGTGCTCTATTATGACAAAAAACAGGAAGATTACTCTCACAATTATTACGCTGTTTATTGCACCCTTAGTCGGCCCTTAAAGCAAGTATTGCTTTCAGAAGCTCAAAAGGCTTCGCAAATATTTGATATTAAGGATCGAATTGAAAATCTACTAAAGTGGTATGAGTACAACTTTGTTCGACTCCGGTACCCATTTCAATCATATAAAAGTATGAGTGAAAGTGAGTACCAGGGATATAGTGATTTATACACTGAACTGGGGTGTCCAGATGGGGAAGCAGAATTTGAATATTACCCTGAAGAGTTAAGAGGGTTATTTTTAGCTCTAGAGGCATATCTAGATGAAAAATAAAGAAGGGACAGTCACCCTTTAAGAGAAGAGCGTTTTCTTTGCTTTTTTCGTGGTTAATTTAGTTTGTGTTTGTGGTTTATGAATCGATTGCTGTGGTAATACGGCTATCTACCGGTATTCCCTGTTTTGTGAGTAGCCAGTCTTCTCAGTAAATGAACTGATATTAGGCTCTAGTCGGAAAAAGGGGGGGGAGGTTAGGCTGCTTATTTTGAGCGTCGCTTTCTTGCGAATTTTTTGTGGTACAGCATTTCAAACTGGCTAGCGTTGTTAAGCCACTCTTCTGGGTTTATTTCGAGCCTTTCTAATATGGGTGGTAGGTGTGCGGATATCGCACCGCGTTTGTCATCACGTAGTATGCGACCTGTCATATCGACTAAGGTTAGGTAGTCCTCAAGGCTAAATAGAATCCCTTGCTGCTCTTCATTTCGGATATTGCCTTCAAACTGCGCTAAAGGTTTCACTGGCGCTTTAAACTGCTGCAATGCAAATAATGCTTTTTGAGATTCGATAGCGGCTGTTAAATCGAACTGTGGCTTTAAGCGCTCCTTAATACTTGTGTGATTAGACTCTTCTGGCGTTGTTGCCATACCTGCTCGTACGGGGTTGAGGTCAACATAAGCCATACAAGAGAGTAGGGCTTCTTCGGTGAGTAGAGCTTGAGACTTATAACGAGATTCCCAGAAGTGGCCAGTGTATTTATCTTCTTGATTGGCTTGTCGTGCAATGGGTTCGTTGAGGCATTTCATAAACCAACTGAGGCTGGATAAGCGTTTCCGATAGACTTCTATTATATCGCTTACGGCATCGAGCTGTGCTTTGCAGAGAGGCTCGCCCGCGTGCCATTGTTGAATCAGTAACGGCCCTTTGAATAAACATAGCCACCGCTCGACGACCTCAGAATTAGACCAGTTTTTAGCTTGGTTAGGACATAGCTTTAAGACGATATGAAGATGGTTCGACATCACTGCATAAGCGCAGATATCGATTGAGAACAGAGACGATAGGATACGTATCCGCTCTTCGATCCATTGGCGACGGTGTTCGTAGTCTTTCCCGGTTGAGTGATCCAAACCACATAAAAACGAGCGGCGAACGCAGCGGGAAACTACATGGTAATAGGGGGTATCTTCAACAGATACGAGTTCCTTTCTGGGACGTGTCATCGGTAAATCCTTTTATCGATGTTGTGAAAAGCGTGATTTTGATCTTAGAGTTGAGAGAGAGTATTGTCAATTTAAGAGTGCCTGTCCTGTGAGTTCTGTGAGTTACACCTCGTGGGAGTCAATATGTCTATGCGTTAGACAAAACATGAAGGAGTTACCTAACCGTGAGTTCAGTCGAACAAAGAAATTCAACCACATCCTGGATAGTTTTGGGGCTGTTGGTGATATCTTTATTGCTTGCAATTGGTTTCTTTTTTGGCTTTGCACTGCCTTACCTGCTTCTTGACGATGGAGTGCTTGAACGATTCGATGGGCGGCAATTCTGGATCATCACCCATATTGCCATGGGTAGCGTTGCGCTACTGATTGGCCCTTTCCAGTTGTGGATGGGTTTCACCGGCAACAAGAAACCGATTCATCGCCGGCTTGGCATGATCTATTTGATATCGATTGGAATTTCTAGTCTGTGCTCGTTCTACCTAGCCGCCACCACGCAGGTCACATGGATTCTAGGAGCTGGGTTGGCAGGATTGGGATTGGCATGGGTCATAACCGGCAGCCTTGCATATATTGCAATCCGTCGGCGGCTATACCAGCAACATATGGAATGGATGATTCGGAGCTACGTCGTCACATTTGGTTTCGTCTTTTTTCGAATCTTTGTAGGTATAACTGGTGCGTTTGACATCGGAACTCTGTTTGAACGGTTGAGTGCCGCCAGTTGGTTTTGCTGGGCAATTCCATTGCTAATTACTGAAGCAATTCTGCAATGGAGAAAAATCAGTAAATCGAGTGTACAAGCATAACAAGTAACCGTTGCGGGAAGCTTCGCTACGCTACGCACCCCAAAGTTTGGCGTTAGATAGGTAAGGGTAGTTCTGCAATTGCAATAATCTATGGCTGCCTGCTTGGAACTGGTCTTAGTTATTTACTGGCAATATCGCGAAGTTAGGCTTAACAAATGCTCTGTGCTTTGCCCCATACAAGAAAAGGCATCCGACGCATTCTGCGCGGCTGCTTTAAACGTTAGCTTTCTGGCGAAACAATGGAGATCAAATGAGTAGTAAAATGACGGCTGCTTTCGTAATGATATTGGCGATGCTGGGAGGAAAATCTCTAGCTTCTGAAAGCTCCACTTATGCTGGCGAAGAAGCCCGAGAAATTAAATCACTGTCAAAAGCAGAGGTCGACAGCCTATTGTCTGGAAAAGGTATGGGTTACGCCAAGGCAGCGGAACTGAATGGGTACCCAGGTCCCGCTCATGTGCTCGAACTCAGTAAAAAACTATCGCTTTCAGCCGATCAGCGAAGAGAGACCGAAACAATATTTTCCCAGATGAAAGCCTCTGCCAAGGATCTGGGTGCTGAGCTGGTGGCAGCAGAGCGTGCGTTGGATGAGGGATTCAGAAGCAAAAAGATCGACAAATTATCCTTGTCGAAGCTTGTGGAAGATATTGGCAATATTGAATCCCGCCTGCGTGCAATCCATCTCAGTGCGCATTTACAGCAAACTAAAATTCTCAATGATGAACAGATATCTGAGTACATGAATTTGAGAGGCTACAACCGTACTGGACACGGAAGTCACCATAAGCATCATCATGGGAAATAGAACCATACAAGTAAAGCAAGCGGGACTGCCTTACGGCAGTGAAGTAGCACCACTTTAATGGACGGTAATTTACTTATTTATTAAAGGGTAAGGTCATGGGGTAACAAGAAAAAGCATGAATTACCAAACCATCGACAAATCGAAACACAAAGAAGTAACAGAGCTGTTCACTTCTGTATTCACCTCGTCAGAGGGAGAGAAGGAGGGTGTGTTGATTGGCAGCCTGTCTTCAAGGTTGGCATTAAACACCGATAATGAAGAAATAATTTGTTTCGGAGCCTATGAAAATGAATCACTTATAGCCTCTATATTCTTCACCCACCTTAAGTTCAATAATGCCATTCAAGTTTATATGCTGGCACCGGTTGCTGTAAGCACTGAATATCAGAGAAAAGGCATTGGGCAGGCACTCATCAATTACGGCATTAATGAACTCAAGAAACGCTCTGCAAGTGTTGCGGTCACATATGGTGATCCATCATTTTATTCAAAGGTGGGATTTCATGCGCTTTCAGAAAATGTAATTCAGGCTCCCTTAAAGCTTTCAATGCCTTTTGGCTGGCTTGGCCAATCTTTAACAGGGGAGCCAATTCCAGCTATCAATGAACGTCCCGTGTGCGTTAAGGAATTCAATGATCCTGTTTATTGGTAATCACAATCGCACTTACGGCGCTGGTGTTAACATAATAGTCAGCGCCACTTTACTGCTCCCAATAAATAGTTGCTAAGACGGTAGAATGACTCTTCCTTTGTAAATCCTGAGCAACCAGTAAAACATAATGCACAAAACAAGAGTGGCGGGTACGGCAGCCACATAAGGCATTTGATCGATCGTCGAATCAAGCATCTTGATAACCTTGTCACTAAATGCCAAAGCGGCCCAGACAAGGGAGAAGGATATTCGCCAGATATGACGCGCCAGTCGATGCGCCTTACTCATGCCTTTCAACAGAATATTTCTAATGTCGCCAACGGCAAAAATGAAAGCCAGAATCGCATCAAAGGTGTAAACACCTGATGCTTTCACCATATCCCACTCTGGATCGATAGAAACCGCAGCCAGCCCAAAAATGACGATATAAACCAGGGCAAAATACTCCAAAATACCAATAACGGGTTGACGATGACGAACCGTCAACCAGGCTGTAAACACGGTATAGAATACAAGCGCAGCGAGAAACACATCTTCAAGTGACCCCTTCAAAACACCGGCAACCCCTCCACTGATCAACATAATCATCATGGCGATCGTGAATACCTGACCGGACTTTTTGTGCTTAACCGAACCTTTTGGGTAATAGAAAGCGGCCATAGCAGCCAAAATAGCCACTGTTCCGGTTGGGAAATGAATTAACCAGACGACGAGTTCTTTCAATTTTGATTCCAGCCTGTATTTGCGATTCCAGGAACGTTATAGTAACGAATACATATATTTAATAAATTACCTAAATATGCATTCTTTATATGCATTTGCGTATGAATTGGCGATCAATACAATTTGACTGGAATCAGGCCCGGGCATTCCTGGTAACTGCTGAAGAGGGGACTCTGTCAGCGGCTGCAAGGGAACTGGGACTGACGCAACCGACGCTAAGCCGTCAGGTTGCCAGCCTGGAAGAAGAGCTGGGAGTAACCTTGTTCGAGAGAGTTGGTAGAGGACTCGAGCTCACACCTAGTGGTGCTGAACTTCTCGAACAAGTACGCGCCATGGGCGATGCTGCGGCAAGCCTCAAGCTGACAGCTGACGGCCAATCAAACACCATCAAAGGAAACATCTGTATCAGTGCCACAGACCTGGTTACGATACATGCAATGCCCCTACTGGTTCAAAAGCTGAGACGCCTGCACCCAGATATTACGGTCGAGCTGATCGCGTCAAATACTAAGAGCGACCTAAAGCGCCGAGAAGCCGACATTGCCATACGTGCTTTGGAACCAGCCGATCCAGATTTGATCGCACGAAAAATAGGTGATGTCACCGGGCACCTGTACGCTTCAGAACAATATCTTGAGCAGATAGGTATTCCTCTGTCTCCGGAAGATCTTATCAATGCCGATTTTATCTGTGATAAATCCGAGATGTTCATGGACATCATGGCAGGATGCGATATTAAGCTAACTCAAAGAAACTTCCCGGTATCGACAGAGAGTGTAATTACACAATGGGAGCTGGTAAAACGAGGGCTTGGTATAGCGCTATTGCCTGATCAATTGGCAGAACCAGAACCACTATTTCACAAGGTGTTGCCAGACTTACAACCCTTTAAAGGGCCTCTATGGTTAGTGGTGCACAAAGAACTCAGGACCAGTAGGCGAGTCAGAGTTGTATTTGATTTCTTGATGGAAGAACTTGTAGATTTGTTTCAGAATAGATCCTAATTTTGATATTTGAATCAAAATCTTTACAGTATTCTTGACCCTATAAACAACAAACAAATCAATTAACTACGCGCATAAGGCCCCGGACTCAGTATAGTTGAGCCGGTTATGGAGGCGCTAGCTTCATAAGGACTTACAACCTTGGTTACAAAAGAAGAGCTAGCGGAATTCTTAAGAATCGAGTTCCCGCAGACTAAATGTACAATTGAACGTATCGGCAATCGCAGTGCTACGGTGCGACATGAAGTTGGTTTTGATGAGCTTCGCCCTGGCGGTACCGTTTCCGGCCCCGTACTTATGGCCGTCGCAGATGTAGCACTTTATGTGGCAATACTCAAAGAAATCGGCATTGAACCACTTGCAGTTACTACAAGCTTGAGCATTAATTTTTTACGTATGCCTTCGGCAGAAAGTGATGTTATTGGCAAATGCTGCCTATTGAAGGTCGGGAAATCTTTAGTTGTTGGAGAAGTCAGTCTCTATTCAGACGGAAACGAGGAACCTGTAGCTCATGTTGTTGGTACCTATTCAATTCCACAAAATAAACCACACAAGTAAAGTCAGCCGGACGAACCTACGATGCGTTCCGGTTTGCCGCAGCTAAGAGCATTGCCAGCTTCAGGAGAAACTATGAAAACAATAATGACAATATTCATGCTACTGACAGCGCCTTACGCTTTTGCAAATAAAGAAGTCCTGATAGATGACAAACATATTGTTGCCCAATTAAGTTCTATCCAATTAAGCCTGGATACTATTACATCCCAAGTAATGACATGCATGAGCTCTGGAGTCGAACATTCGAAGTGCCTTTGCGACAACAAAGACATCATTACCTCCTTCAATAATCAGACATTATTGTTTTTTAAAAACAACCCGGCATTTAAAAACCACGATTTTGTTCGATTTAAATTTCCAAGTGGTGAATGGGTAACGCAAAGTCTGCAAGGTATTTTAAAACAAGCGCGCGCTGGCACACCGAGCTGCACTTAATAAGCTTAGATTGCACAAAGCCAATGGATGCAATAGATATAAAAGTGTTTGTACCGTGCATCTCCTTTAAGCATCAGCCTATTAGGCTAAAATAAAACCCGGAAAGAGAGGAAACCAATGAACACTTTTCTTGTGCCGATTATAGTTGCAGCAATTGTAGGCGCAGGTGTTGTGACGGGATTGCTGTTTGCATTTTCAAACTTCGTCATGCGAGCGCTATCAGATATGCCTGCGGAACAAGGCATGCATGCAATGCAACGAATTAACGAAAGAATTATCAATCCGATATTTTTGTTGTTTTTCTTCGGAACACCCATCGCTAGTGTTGTGATTTTGTTCTTAACTATTAGTGCCGTGAATCTTCCTGGCTATGCATGGCTTTTAGTAGGTGCCATTTTATATCTCATTGGGCCTTTTGGCATAACTGTAACTCGGAACGTGCCGCTGAATAATAAGCTGGCACTAACCTCGCAAAAAGAAGCCGGTGCTTCTTGGCCGCGGTATATAAAAGCATGGCAGTTTTGGAATCACATCCGAAGCTATATTGGGGTGGTTTCTATTGCATGTTTGGCTATTGGTTTAGCGGGCTTGGAACATTGAAAGCGCAAAACCAATCATAGAATGCAATAAGAAAAGTCGCCCAACAAGAAAACCGGTTACAAGACATTGGCAGAATAGGGTGTCTAATTGAAGTAACAGCACTTTAATGGACTGCCATGCACTGATGTATAACGTTCTTCACTCTCAAGGAATAAAGCCAAACAAAACCGACATCCTAAATCTTAAGCTTCTGGTGAACTGCCTTGTTTTGGTCATAGGCCGGTGCTAATCTTTTTTGACGGGCATGGATATATGGATATTCGCCCATTTAATAACATGGAATAAGGGAATAACCATGAAAGTTAAACTCGCATTCTTACTGGTGCCGACACTTACGTTATCAGCTTGCACCAGCATCCCAACCACCCAAATTGAAGCCTTTGGCGACCAATCAAAAGAGCTTTCCAACCAGGTGAATAGTGTCCTGGAAGAGCTGTATAACTCCCGATTAAACAAAGAAATTGAGATGGCGATCAGCCAGGAAGATGTTATTACCAACTTAACCTCCTTACAGGTTTTGGATAAACATCTTTTCAAAACTGCAAAAGACAAAAAAACAGCTTCTTTAATAAAGGCGAGCAAAGCTTTAAGCAATTACTTCAATGCAATTCACCAGCTAGCGCTTATTGGGGATAAAGAAAAACATGCACTTACTGGCTCAGAATTAGCTTCAGCTGTATTCAGCCTCAACGAAGCACATGTGGCGCTCGGCAAATCTGGAGAGTTAATTTCTAAAGAAGCCGCTTCAAAACTGGGAAAAGTCACAGGTTCAATGAGCTATTTATACGCTAAGAACAAAGCCGCTGTAGCAATCAAGGAGATTGTTACCACCTCAAATTCACCACTGCAGACTCTTATAGAAACAATGGATCAGACACTTGGCGAGGGCTATGTACAGAAAACATTGTACGCTTATCGAGAAGAACGCCTGGTAGCTAACCTTTCACAGTATGAAAAAAACGAACACAAATTATCTATTCAAAAACGCAGAGCCGCAGTTAACGACATTATTGATGAGTATCGCGAATTAAAAGGCACCTCAGAAGCGATCAAGAACACCCGCAGCTCATTAAAGGCTTTAGCAAAGGCACATAGCAAACTATCAGAATCGCTCGGGCAGGATAAATATATCGGCAAAGAAATTATGGCGGCGGTTAAAACCTTAAAAGCTGAGGTTGAATATTTCACCCATGCTGAAGAGATGTTTTTGGATTGTGAGTCCAACAGGCTGGAATTTAAGCCTCAGGAAGGGCTGGTGTGTATTTAAGAGACGACCACCAAATACGGACTCAATTATTGATAAGGAAATTAATTATGCCTACTGCACAAGAAAAAGAAGCTTTACTCGCCGAAATACAACATGCAATCACAGCCATCAATAATGTATGGCCATTACTGGACCGAAAAGATCCTGTTGAATTCAAAAAACGCCAAAAGCTTTTAGCTGAAAAGCGCAAGTTGGTTGATCAGTTTGATGAAGTTCTAGATGACCTGATGAATGATACACCCGATGAAATTACCGCTGCACTGGCGGACCTTCAGGCAGCGACGACAAAAGCAAAAGAAGCTAAAGAATCCATTGAAAATGATATTGCTAAGATCGAAAAAGTCACGAATGCAATCACTAAAGCCGTGAAAGCCGTGAGTTCCGTTGCTGCAGTATTAGCATAGGTAGATTTAAAGACTCGCTTCAGGCTATTCTCATTTCTGACTTTATAACAAGATATAAAGGTATTTTTGTGCCATTTACGCCATTACATATGGGACCGGGAATTTTACTGAAAGGGCTGATGCAAAGTAGTTTTAGCCTTATGGTCTTCGGGTGGACTCAAATAGTGATGGATATTCAGCCTTTGTTTGTTCTTATCACTGGGGAAGGGCATCTACACGGCTTTTCTCACACCTATATTGGCGCATCTTTGCTGGCCATTTTAGCCGCTCTGTCAGGCAAATACTTGTCACAGCTGGGATTAAAGCTGCTCAAAATCTCCGCACCTAGAGCAGCTAATATTCCCTGGTGGGTAGTGTTTACAAGTGCCTTTATCGGTAGCTATAGCCACGTTTTTCTCGACAGCATTATGCATTACGACGTACAGCCGTTCTTTCCGATTTACCTATCAAATTCATTTCTTGGAATGGTTTCTGTTTCTACGCTGCATAAAATCTGTCTTTATTCAGGCTTAATCGGTGCAGCAATTTATTATTACCTTAATTGGCGCAATAAAAACGCATGAGTTCTACAGCACCTGACCTACCATCAATCTTAAAATATAAAAGGGGCATAAGGTGACAATACTTGACGTTGATCTGTGGTAATCCGACATCTTAATTAGTTGCCATTACTTGGTTTTTTTGGTTATTCTGATAACAGAAAAGAACGACACTCTGGCCAAGTCCAGACTGCTTAAACTTCATGTGAACAGGGACGAAACATATGAAATCTTTTGTCGCAATTCTGCTGATAATGCTTTCAGGCAATACATACTCTGAAATCTATAAATGGGTTGATGAGTCCGGAAAACTTCACTTTAGTGACAAAAAACCTGATACATCTGAATTTAGCCGAGTGGACATCAATGTAAATTCATACACAGGTGTTACTTATTCCCTCCCACCACCAAGTTCAGACTCCGCACCCAAAGGCAAAGTTGTGATGTATTCC
This sequence comes from Neptuniibacter sp., assembly GCA_050633605.1. Classification (GTDB taxonomy): domain Bacteria; phylum Pseudomonadota; class Gammaproteobacteria; order Pseudomonadales; family Balneatricaceae; genus Neptuniibacter. The sequence goes on from JBOEGV010000019.1 coordinate 44,377, forward strand.
ACATCCTGGTGCGGCTATTGCAAAAAGGCTCGTGCCTATTTTAAAAAGAACAACATAGCCTATATCGAATACGACATTGAAAAAGATTACAGAGCCAAAGACCGATATAAAAAATTAAATGCGACCGGTGTGCCCGTTATCATCTTTGGCGACAGACGGATGAATGGATTTAATGAAAAGGGATTTGAACGTATCTACATATAATTTTCAGTAACAGTCTAATGCCTAAGCAAGGGCTGTTATGCATTACATAAAACAGGAGCAGTAAACAATGGATGAAGTAATGAACCCCGAAAACCAATCCACGTCAGGTACCGCAAAAATCGTATATATTTTGTACCTTGTGGGTGTGATTTTTGGGATTACCGGAATTATTGGCGTAGTCATGTCTTATATCAATCGGAATGATGCCCCTGACTGGCTTAAGACTCATTATCAGTTTCAGATCAGAACCTTCTGGATCGGGGCGCTGTATATGCTAGTCGGGACAATTCTTACGTTTGTCTTGATCGGTTACTTAGTTTTCTTATTCTGGGTTGTTTGGTTAATTATACGCTGCGTTAAGGGCATGAAGGCCCTGGACAAGAACCAACCTCATCCAAACCCCACAGGTTGGATGTTCTGAAAAACCTCTAATGACTTTGCGGCGGGCCTAATAGACTCAGCTCGCCGCTTTTTACTGTGTTACTTTTCAAAGGGATTATTGATGACTGAACACACGTTAGAAATTCAAAATAAAGAAACAGACCTGTTAGCTTCCAGGTGGAGTCGTCTATGGGCTGCTCTGATTGATTGCTTAATCGCTGTGGCTACAACCATTCCTCTTATGAGCTATCTTGACGTATGGGCATTAGCTTTTGAGGGCCACATTCCAATTGATGTCACCATCAAACTTGCCGTTTTAAGCTGGCTTTTGTTTTTTTTAATCCATGGCTACTTTTTAAAAGAAAAAGGCCAAACGGTGGGTAAAATGATTTTGGGCATAGCAATTGTAACTCTGGATGGGCACAAACCTGAATTCATACCCCTTGTACTTAAACGATATTTACCAATGATGATTATCGGCTACATCCCATTAATAGGGCAGTACTTATCGATAACTGAGGTATTATTTATTTTTAGAAAAGACAAGCGTTGTATCCATGATCTTATCGCAGGAACTAAAGTCATTAACGCCAACCGAGCAGATTGATATTCTCAATAAATTTGTACCAGGAGTCGCCAGATGAAAACCATGACCTGCAAACAGTTAGGTGGTGCATGTAACCTTGAATTCCATGCGGAAACATTTGAACAGTTGGCTGAGCTTAGCAAACAACACGGTATTGAAATGTATCAACAGCAGGATGCCGCACATCTGGAAGCGATGAAGAAAATACAAAGCCTGATGCAGAACCCGGATGAGATGAACAAGTGGTTCGAATCTAAGCGCCTGGAGTTTGAAGCTTTGCCAGAGAATTAACTAGAAAGGAAAAGGGAGGCCTTGATAGTTCTCCAGACGCACAAGGCTGCTTGTGAGTAAAGCAACCCTTTCATATAGAGCGTTTAGTACCTGATTACAAATCCGTAGCTTAAGTTTACCGTCGTTTAAATATCAATCGGGCACAATTTAACTGCGTTCTGAATGGTGATTTTTATATGGTGCATCACTGTGAATCTATAATTTGTGATCACTTATGGAAATAACATAGAGGGTAAAGAACCTCATAAATATTCACTGAATAAATTCAATTAAACAATTAATCCCTTGTAATTTTAATGCGTTACCGCTAAAACTTATGCCAATCTAACAACAATAACTACAAACTGTTTGCGCAGGCTAATTCCATGTTTCGCTATTTTGGCTTTGGTTCAAACCTGAATCTCACCTCTCTAAAGGCAAAAGGCGTACTCCCCATTTCGGCTCGGAAGGCTGTGTTGCATGGCTGGCGCTTACGTTTCAATGTTCAGCACTTCTTTCGCCACGAAGGTGGAGTTGGCAACATCGAACCCAGTAATAATCCATCAGACCAAGTGTTTGGCATTATCTACGAATGCCCTGATGAGTCTCTAGTACCCTTGGATGCAGTCGAAGCATACGGGCATGGCTATGACAGAATTTCAGTAAATATTGAAGTAGAAGGTGAGTTACTCCCTGCTTTCACCTATGTTGGCATGCCTGAATTCATTGATAACAACTGCCTACCGTGCCAACGTTACCTTAACATTCTGGTGAGCGGGGCGGAGGCAGCTAATCTTGATCCGGTATATATTGAAAAGTTAAGGGCTCACCCAGTACTTCAACAGGAAGAGTATCCGATTTTTAACCACCCTGAAGGGGTATTTCCTACTTTTTATGCTGCCACGCTTGCTGAAAAACCACTGTATACCGCCATTCACGGTGCAGTCTTTGATATGTCAGAGGCCAGACCCCTCCACCATTACTTAAAAGGCTTCTTTGGAGGTCGCGATATGACTTTGTTTCATATTAAAAGACTGGATATCAGTAATGGTCGCGAATCTATTAACGATCTTATCAAGGGTCAACTTAATGAGGCCCAGCTGAGTTACCTCAATTGTTATCTCAATGAGTATGACCGAGAATATCAATACGTGGGTCGTTATCTTTATGAGTAATATTTTCAAACGCAGCCTGAGCACTAAATAAAGGAATTTATTAAATGGACAAGTTTCCCCCAGCCTTAGAACACGGTGCTATTGAAGAGGTTTTTCCGGATGTTTTCTTCGTTAGCGGCGCTATGGAAACTGTACTTCAGGAGATGGATTGGAAATTCAGCCGTAATATGACTGTTGTCCGGGATGAAGATCGCTTGATTATCATCAACAGCATACGCCTGAGTGAAGAAGGCCTTAAACAACTTGATTCTCTTGGCAACGTCACAGATGTCATCCGTTTAGGTGCGCTGCATGGTCGCGATGATCCATTCTATGTTGATCGTTATAAAGCAAAGTATTGGGCCTTGCCTGCAACTGAACATGAAACCGGATTACAAACAGATCATCAGCTAACACCGGATACTGCACTGCCAATTAGCGGAGCAACATTGTTTCAGTTTCCGTCAAGTCAGTTACCTGAAGCGATTATACGCCTAGACCGTGAGGGCGGAATCATGATCGCCTGTGACGCTTTACAAAACTGGCACCAGCCTGATCAGTTTTTCTCTGAATCCTCCCGAGATCTTATGCAAAACATGGGATTCTTCACGCCAGCGAATATCGGGCCTGTTTGGATGCAGGTAGCAACTCCTGACGGCAGCGATTTTGCTCGCCTCAAACAATTATCTTTCAAACATGCGCTTTGTGGTCACGGTCAGCCTCTGATAGATACGGCGCAGGAAGAGTTCAGTAACACCTTTAGCCGCGTCTTTGGCGTATAGAGTTAACCAAACAGCGGTGAAGAAGTGGAAAACATGAGTCTGCAACTAACCGGCTATACGATCGGCTCTGTACTGGGGCGGATCAATGGCCGTGTAATCTACCGGGCAACTCGTTCCTCCGATGGTAACCCGGTTGCTATTGAGACGCTTGATTGTGAATATCCTGACCGTAGCCAGATCGCCGCTATGCGACATGAAGCAGGTGTATCGCAACGACTCATCAAGGTCAAAGGTGTTAGGGATATTTACACCACAATTTCTCATAGCAGCGGCAACCTTGCTCTGGTAACTGAACTTTATGAGAGCTCATTACAATTCCATTTAAACCAGGCAGCAGGTGCCGGTCTACCGGTTACTGAAGTCCTGGAGATCATGCTGAACCTGGTTAAAACTCTGGAAGAAATGCATAGTCGTGACATTGTGCATAAAGCCCTGAGCGCAGATAACGTGCTATTCAATCCAGCGAGTGGCACTGTAGCAATTTCTGGACTGACTATTGCTTCTGAGCTGGATCGTGAACGGCAGGCTGTTCAAGTATCCCGCTCTATTGAAGGGCCGCTTCCCTATATCTCTCCGGAGCAAACCGGGCGAATGAATCGAGATCTCGATTATCGTTCCGATTATTATTCCCTTGGTGTATTGCTGTTTCAGCTTCTTACGGGAAAGCTGCCATTTTATGCAGAGAATATGCTCGAATGGGTTCATTGCCATATAAGTCGAGTACCAACTCCGCCTCATGAACTCAAAAAGAATATTCCTGAGGCACTTTCCGCCATCACATTAAAGCTTCTCTCGAAAAACCCGGATTTACGTTATCAAAGTGCAGTCGGCCTTAAGCATGACCTTGAATATTGCGCTGACCAAATCGAGATTCGCCAGTCACTTGAGCCTTTTGAATTGGGCAAAAAGGATGTGGCACATAAATTCATGGTTCCTCAGAAACTCTATGGACGAGAACGCGAAGTTAGTGATCTGCTTGGTTTGTTTAAGTCTGCTGTTGCAGGAAGCGCTGAGGTTTGCCTTGTCTATGGCAACTCAGGAGTTGGTAAATCAGCGCTGGTAAATGAGATTAACCGACCGCTGGTACGCGAGCATGGCTTTTTCGTCCAAAGTAAATTTGATCAGTTCCAGCACGGTGAAGCCTATACAACTATTGCTGCCTCTTTTCGCGGGCTGGTTCAGCAGATACTGGGAGAACCTGAAGAAACACTGACTGAATGGGAAAAAGACCTGAGTGAAGCATTACACCCCAATGCCAGTCTTGTTATTGATCTGGTCCCGGAACTTGAGCTTATTATAGGACCGCAACCGGCTGTTGCTGATTTACCGCCTGCCGAGCAACGTAACCGACTACATATTGTTTTGACCTCATTTCTGAGGGTGTTTGCCGGGAAGAAACATCCTGTTGTTTTGTTTCTTGACGACCTGCAATGGTGTGATGCACCTACACTTGAATTGTTACGCCGGCTAATAACTTCACGTGACCTGCATCATTTGTTATTGATTGGGGCATACCGCAGTGATGAGATAGGAGTAGGGCACCCTTTGCGCTTGCTTCTGGATGACCTCCAATCACAAAAAAACATCAGGAAACTCCCTGTAGGGTTATTAAGCCGCGACTCCGTAACAAACCTTGTTGCAGATGCCTTAAAACGCACACCAGATGAAACACGCATTCTCAGTGATATGCTGTTTGATAAAGCACAGGGTAATCCTTTCTTTACCAAGGAGCTACTGGGGCAGCTTTATAAGGATGGCGGGTTAATTTTTGATTCCGCAAAGTCCAGCTGGAATTGGGATCTTGATGCTATCCACTGGCAGGATGTCAGCAATGATGTTGTGGAATTCATGGTTGAAAACTTACGTACCATGCCCCCGGAAACACAAAAAGTTCTGCAGTTGGCTGCTTGCATAGGTAACAGTTTTGATCTGCAGACTTTGGCAACAATTAACGAATCTTCAGTGGCAGATACGGCATCTGCTTTGCTGCCTGCACTGAAACATTATACGGTTTTACCACTCAACAGTGATTATCGCTTTGTCGGCAGTCACCAAGAGCTTGATTTTAAAGACCTGCAATCCATTATTCCTGTTTACCGGTTTCAGCATGACAGGGTTCAACAAGCCGCTTATGCTCTGATTGCAAACCATCACCTGCCCGCTGTTCACCTTTCTATTGGCCGTCTAATGCTTCAAAAAGAGGGTGACGCTGTTCCTGATGGTCGCCTTATTGATATTGTTGGTCATTTGAATGTAGGGTGCTCACTTCTTGATTATCCTGTTGAGAAATTGCGCCTTGCAGAACTTAACCTTAAAGCAGGTTCACGAGCAAAATACTCATCTGCTTATGAAACAGCGCTAAATTTTTTACAGGTATCGGCATCTTTGTTACCTGAAGACCCATGGGAACAAACTCCGCAGTTGATGCAGCTTTTGGCGGCTGAGATGCAACATTGTTTATATCTCACGGGGCGTATCGATGAAGCCGAAAGCTGGATCGAGATCATGCTTAAGCATGCCGAATCCGATCTTGAGAAAGCAAATATACTTGCAATACGTACGCGCCAATATGCCACCCTCGGACGAATGGAGGAATCTATTCAATCCGCCATACAGGGCATGATTTTATTGGGCATAGACTTTACAGATAAACCAACGCTTGATGATATCGCCAAAGAGCGGAGGTTAGTAAAAGTTAATCTTGGTGATCGCAAGATAGAAGAACTCGTCAACTCCGATCTAGTGCAAGATCCTGCAACCCTGACCGCCATGCGCTTGTTAATGGAAATATTTGCAGCCGCATTCCTGTCTGCCAGTGGAAATTTATTTCCCTACCTGGTCCTCAAGTCAGCCAACCTTTCCCTTAAATACGGAAACAGCCCGGAAACCGCTTTTGCTTATGCGGCCTACGGCATGCTTTTATGTGGTGAATTTGATGAGCCGGATATTGGATATCGCTATGCAAAAGCAGGGCTGGCAATAAATGAGCACCTGGACGATGTCACTCTCAGAGCTCGTGTCATATATGTTTACGCTATGTTTGTTCATCACTGGAGCGAACACTGGTCCAGCCTGACTCCATGGTTCAGAAAAGGGATAGAAGCGGGTTATCATTCCGGAGATCTTCTTTATCTGGCATACAGTGCTCAGGATTGTGTGATATGGGATCCTAGAATGGACCTGGAAACTGCGCATAAACTACATGCAGAAAACCTTCAAATTGTGCGTGAATGCGCATATCAGGACTCGCTTGATTCAGGCACTCTGTTCCTTCAGCTACAACGTAACCTTTTAGGCTTAACTAACTCTCCCTTTTCACTGAGTGATGACAGTTTTGATGAACAGCAATGCCTGGAGGGGATGCGTCAGCGTCAATTTATAACCGGCATTGCCAATTATCATATATATAGCGCTGAAATATGTCTGCTGTACGGGGATTATGACCGTGCTCTACAACATGTTAAGGAACAGGACAAACTGATCAAATCAGCAATGTCTCTACCGCAATTAGTACGGTTTTATATTGTTGCCTTTATCACCCTGGCTATTGATTATCCATCTCAAGACAACGAACAGCAAAAGCTAACCCGTGCGCGGCTGCAGCGTGACCTTGAGCGGATGACATTATGGGCGGATAACTGTGAGGAAAATTTTCGCCATCTGCAGTACCTCATGACAGCTGAACTCCTGAAAATTGATGGCTATCACGGTGAAGCGATGGAGCTTTATGATCAGTCCATCGATGCCGCAAGAACCAGTGGCTTTTTGCATGATGAAGCCACAGCCAGCGAACGTGCAGCCCGCCACCTGATTTCACTTGGCAGAAAACGCTCAGCAGAAGGTTATCTGCGTGGCGCTCACCGCCTGTATGATCGCTGGGGTGCCCAGCGTAAGCTGGCCCTTTTAGAGCAGGAATTTCCGGTTTTAAACGAGCTGGTATCTGAAGTTAATATCACTCTAAAACATGGCAGCTCTGCAGAACTTGACCTCTCTTCTGTAATGAAAGCTTCTCGTGAAATATCCGGTGAAATTGTTTTGGATAAATTGCTCAATAAAACCATTCAAATTCTTCTGGAGAATACGGGTGGCCAGTGGGGTTGTCTTGTTGCCAGAAGGGAAGGCGCATTAACAGTTGAGGTTAGTCGCTTACCGGATCAAGAAATAACAGCGGAAGGCCTGCCTAATCATTCTCTTATACCCTCTGTGAACGGAGCCTGTGTTCCTCTGCCTATAACTCTGATCAGTGAAGTCCTGCATAGTGGTGAAGCGATTGTGTTGCATAATGCAACCAGTGAAGGCCTGTTTGTACAGGACCCTTACGTAATCAAACACAGGCCTAAATCAGTTTTCTGTGTCCCCATACAGCGGGAACGCTTTGAGGGCGTTATCTACATGGAAAACAATCTTGCCAGCGGCGTATTTACTGAGTCCCGAGCTGAAGTCATTCGCTTATTGGCAGCGCAGGCTGCGGTAGCAATCGAAAATGCATGTCTATATGAGCAAGTGCATGATTACTCACGCACGCTTGAAGAGAAAGTGGCTGAGCGCACCATGCGTTTGGAACAACTTAACAACGAACTTCAGGGTCTGGTTGATCGTGATGGTTTGACTGGAGTGGCTAACCGCCGCCGCGGTGATCAGTACCTCGCTGAAGTATGGGTGCGCCTACGCAGAGAGAGCCAGCCATTATCGCTAATCATGCTTGATGTTGATCACTTCAAGGCATACAACGACAACTATGGACATCAGGAAGGGGATATCTGTCTGGCCAAGGTTGCGAAGACTGCCCAGACGCAATTGCAACGACCCTCCGATCTGTTAGCACGATACGGTGGGGAAGAGTTTATGCTTATTCTCCCTAATACCGATCATGAGGGTGTAATTCAGGTAGGCGAGAAAGTCAGGAGGGCCATTGAGGAGCTTGCGATTACACATGATCATTCTACGGCAGCTTCAGTGGTTACAGTGAGCATGGGGGCAGCGACGGTAATCCCAAATAAAAATGGGGCTACCGAAAGCTTATTGCGTGAAGCAGATACTGCCCTGTATCGCGCTAAAAAATTGGGACGCAATCAGCTTCTGATAGCATAGATGTTGATAAAAACGAGCAATAGTCTAAACGGCTGATTCAATTGAAGATTGGGGAGTATGCCTCGAGTTGAACTCGAGGCAACACACTTATCTTTAAAAAGAAACGAATCAGATTGCTGCCAGTTTAACCATTGCTGAGTTCACTGCGGCGTAACCTTTCTTAACCCAGACTTTACTTCGTTGCCTCTCCATAAGACTAAGATGCTTTACGCCACTTTCTTTAAGATTAGCGGCAGCCCAGAAGCTCAGTCCAAGTTTATCTATTTTTTCCATGGTCGGAGTATGTAGGGCAGGGAGTACGATCTGCTCTGCAAACCTGGATGCTTCAGCAGATTCCAGCTGTGGAAGTGATTCAATACCACTAAAATCATTACCGCAACCATGGTTCTTAACCACAACACAGTGGATTAGATCATTGTATTTATCGAGGAACTTCGCCAGCAAGTCGACTGAATCAGGTCCGCCATCAACGGTGTACCAATACACCAGCTTGACGTCCATTTCTTGACACAGATCCAGCACGCCGTTTTCTTCAATCCATTTATCCAGGAAACGCTCACTTTGTGCTGGTAGATCGATCAGAACTTGCCGTTCTTCCTCAAGAGCAACCTCCATTACGTTATCAATACTCTCAAATTCATCCATATTGATAGCTGATGTGAAATCACTGTAGTACCGAGTCAGGGTTGCGTGTGACTGGTCAGCATCCATACCCGAGAATGCCATTGAGTTATCCAGAAAATATTGTGAAAGCAACCGTGAAAGAACTGATTTGCCAACGCCACCTTTTTCTCCGCCGACAAAATGAATAATGCTCATCTAATTTTTCCTTATTGATGGGTGAGTACCCATGCGTGGAGCAAACTGCGGGCCAAGCATGGAATTTATTAGAGCCTGTTTTAACTGACTATTGTTACGTAAAAGTTATTTTCAATGCACAGTAGTGGTGCACTGACTGTTCGCATGTAACTTAAGAAGGCACTGGAGTTAAACTGATACCTTGAGCATCAAGGAACTTAGCAATAAGAGCCAGGTCATACCGCAAAGCTTATTTAGTAATTTTCGGAGCAAAATATGGAAGTCTGGCTGATAGCCCTCGTATCCTGCGTGGCGTTAATCTCAATTCTAATCTCCCGTAGAGTCACGCAAACGAGTAGTTTTTACAACGGCAAATCCGAGTCCGGATCAGTTCCGGGTCTGCTTACGCTGACTTTCTCTCAGGTAACCACCTGGATATTTGCGCGCTCCCTTTTAAATGCTGCAATACTGGGTTTTTACTATGGCATATGGGGTGTACTGGCTTACGCAGCTTACTACCTCTCATTTCTTACCGGCGGGAAAATAATTGATCACCTGAGATTCGAACACGGCTTCGAAAGCGTACAGGCTTTTTTGTATGATCGATTTGGTGCGTGGGGAACTCGTTGCTACAACTTTGTAATTGGCGTACGACTTATAAGTGAAGTGTTTGCCAATCTTCTGGTTATTGGCATCCTTTTCGGGGTGACTGGCTCTGAGTCCTACACACTTGCTGTGATCGGTCTGGCAGCGGTAACACTTATCTATTCAATGATGGGCGGGCTACACGCTTCTCTCAGAACTGACTTTTTCCAGATGATCATCTTTCTGGCAGTTTTAGTTTTTCTGGTTCTGATAGCAATTGGAGATGGGCATTTCAGCTCTGAACTTCTTGCTTTTAAACCGTTTGATATCACAGAGCCGGGGCCAATCCTGCTTATGGTAGCTTTGTTGCAAGTATGGAGCTACCCAATGCATGACCCGGTCATGATGGATAGAGGCTTTATCGCAGACAGAGAAACTACCCGGAGAAGTTTTAAGCATGCTGCATGGATCAGTTCTCTATGCATCATCGCATTTGGATCTCTGGGTGTTATTGCGGGTGTTAATGCTGAGGCGGGTGAATCTATGAATGCTGTACTCAGTCGCCTGCTAGGGGAGTTCCCTATGTTCCTGTTCAGCGCATCGCTTATTATCTCTGCCATGTCCACGCTGGACAGCACACTGACAAGCTCTGCAAAAATGATAGTGAAAGATATGCGCATAATGCCACTAAGTTTAAAGAGCGGGCGCTTTGTTATGTCTCTGTTTATGCTTGCTGGATTGGTTCTGGTTTTTGTCGGCAACAAAGATCTGTTTAGCGCAGTTGCAGTTAGCGGCACAGCATCCATGTATCTGGTGCCGGTTATTATCTTTAGTCTTTGGGGGAATCAGAAACAAATCCCGCTTTGGAGCTATATCGGAAGTTTCACTTTGGCAATGACAGGCGCTGTGCTTTATTTTACTGAGTCATCCGCACACACTGCACTTTTGGGTGAATCTCATAAGTACACAAAACTGCTCTGGATTTGTATTACTGTTCTGCTGGGTGGCTGCTTAATGTTTCTTATGGGTATGGTCGGGCAGAAGCGGACTCAAACAACGGTTAGTGCGTGATTATGAAAGAAGATTTAGGCGAACTGGATGGCCCGATTCTGATCTTTGGTGGCCCTTATAGCAATCTGTCAGCTACAACCGCCATGCATAAAAAAGCGTCTGATCTGGACATAGCTGCGAGCCATGTGATTTGTACAGGCGATCTGGTTGCTTATTGCGCTGAACCGTCCGAGACAGTTGCTTCGATAAGAGAATGGGGCTGCCACGTTGTAATGGGCAACTGTGAGGAGTCTCTTGCGTTGGATGCAGATGACTGCGGTTGCGGTTTCGATGAAAGCAGCAGCTGCTCGCTGTTATCCAATGAGTGGTACCAGTTTTCCAAAAAGCATTTATCTCGCGAGCACAAACAGTGGATGGCCGAATTACCGCGACAAATTTCTTTCCATCATTCCGGAAAACGCTATCTGGTAGTGCATGGCTCAGCGAACAGCATTAATGAATTTGTATTTGAAAGCACCGACAGCACACTTAAACAAACACAATTACAAAACAACTCTGCAGATGTAATTATTGGAGGCCATTGCGGCATTCCATTTGGACATAAAGTCGAGGAGGGCTACTGGCTTAATGCCGGCGTGATAGGCATGCCTGCAAATGATGGCACTCAATCGGGCTGGTATATGCTTATCAATTCGGTAGAGGGTAAGGTCAGTATTAGCTGGCATCGTCTTGAATATAATGTCAGCGATACAATCAAAGAGATGGAATCGCATAAGCTTTGCCAGCCTTATTCTCAATGTCTGTTGAATGGCTTGTGGCCCAGCATGGACATTCTGCCAGCGGTGGAGTTAGAAAATCAGGGCAGAGTAATTTCACTTAATGCGATAGATATCCAATAGCCTTCCTTTTCTGTTCAGGTTATTCAATATTGATAGGAAATAAAAACGGGGCATAAAGCCCCGTTTTAACTTTAAGAACTCAAAGATCAGATCTTTTTCGCCTGCGCTACAGCGTTACCGATGTAAGAGTGCGGTGTCAGCTCTTTTAGTGCCTGCTTGGCTTCTTCTGGCATATCCAGTGTATCTACGAATGCCAGGATAGTTTCTTTATTCATATCCTGCCCGCGAGTCAGAGCTTTAAGCTTCTCATACGGCTCTTCGATCGCGTAACGACGCATAACTGTCTGGATAGGCTCTGCAAGAACTTCCCAGGCATTTTCAAGATCATCGTCCAGCTGTCCAGGATTCAATTCAAGCTTGCTGATGCCCTTAAGAGAAGACTGGTAAGCAATCATACTGTAACCAAAACCAACACCCATGTTGCGCAGAACTGTTGAGTCAGTCAGGTCACGCTGCCAGCGAGAAATTGGTAGCTTCTGAGCCAGATGACCCATGATTGCGTTAGCAATACCTAAATTGCCTTCCGAGTTTTCGAAGTCAATTGGGTTTACTTTGTGCGGCATAGTGGATGAGCCCACTTCGCCCGCAATAGTCTTTTGCTTAAAGTAAGCCTGAGAAATATAACCCCAGATGTCACGATCAAAGTCGATCAAAATAGTATTGAAACGGCAGACCGTATCGAACAACTCAGCGATGTAATCATGCGGTTCAATCTGTGTAGTGTATGGGTTCCAGTTAAGGCCAAGGCTTTCGATAAAGTCTTTTGCATTAACTTCCCAGTCAACCTCTGGGTATGCAGAGATGTGCGCATTGTAGTTACCTACAGCACCGTTGATCTTACCGAGCAATTCAACACTTTCCAGCTGTTTGATCTGGCGGCGCATACGGTAAGCAACATTCGCCATCTCTTTACCTACCGTTGTAGGAGAGGCTGTCTGGCCATGTGTACGGGACAGCATGGGCTGTTCAGCAAAATCACGACCCAGCTGAGCGATCTCATCTGTAACCTGCTGCATCTGTGGAAGAACAACAGCAAGTCCGTTTTTCAACATAAGCGCATGAGAAAGATTGTTGATATCTTCAGATGTACAAGCGAAGTGAACAAACTCATTGATTGCCATAAGCTCGGCATTATCTTTGAATTTGTCTTTAATAAAATATTCAACCGCCTTAACGTCGTGATTGGTGGTTCGCTCAATGTTTTTAACCGCCTGAGCATCTTCAGTACCGAAGTCATCAACAATCGAGTTCAGCAGAGCGTTAGCGTCAGCACTCAGCGGCGGCACTTCTGTGATTTCAGGGTGTGCAGCCAGTTTCTGTAGCCAGCGAACTTCTACTTCCACGCGGAAGCGAATCAGGCCATATTCACTAAAAACATCACGCAGGTCAGCTGTTTTGCCGCCATAGCGACCATCAACCGGAGATACGGCAGTCAGTGCGGAAAGCTCCATGAATCGATCTCTACCATTAGTTAGGAATTAAGGAAGGCGCGAATTATACCTGAGTAGACCTTTTTTGCGTAGTGGCGACGAAGTTATTCTGGACACTTTGTTAGAGCGTTTCTATGCTAAAAACATCGTCTTTAGAGATGAGGAACTTAGAGGAGAGCCCAGATGACTATTACCGTTACCGGCTCCTATGCATCCAGCGATCAAACTCAAATGGTATTTGAGGATCTGATAGCTAAGGGCATACCCAGAGAGCAGGTTTTTATAGATGAAGGCGCGAACGCAGTAAAAGTGATGACCGCTGACAATATGGAATGGGATATAGAACGAATTCTCAGAACCCACAACGCAAGAAGGTTTTCAATAAGGCGTAACAGCTTTTATACATTGCTCGGATAAAACAAAGCCGGATAATTGTGCACACATTATCCGGCTTTCTCAGGGCACTTATTTAATTCTACCGCTCTAAAAAATGCTTCAGGGAAGGGCGCAAGCGCGACTTGAAAAACAGAAGGTGCCAGCGTTTCCCGCCTTTCTGGCGCCACAACATTGAACTCCGAATACCCGCCAATAAAAGCGCACGGATTTTTGCGGCATTTTCACTGTTCTGTAAGTGCCTTGGATCACCGGTTACCTGAATTCTGAAACTGAAGGTACTGATTGTGTCCTGATACACGCTGGCAATATTAGCGACAACATTAGGATGACAGAATGTACTTGGGTTGCTTAAAGCATCAGGATCATCTGGATTAAAATAACGCGCCTGCTCAGAGACCTGCGCCAGTCGCTGACCCAACGTTTGCATCATTTCCTGATTTTTACTTAGTTTTGACTCCAGATGCATCATACTCAGCGCATAACGCGTCACGTCTTTGTTATGAGCAGAGGATGGTTTTTCAACCATATCCTTCAGGTTCTGAAGCCCAAGATGAAGGTTGTAGCCAATATCATCGGGGCGACCAAATATCTCTTCAGTGCTATCTGGCTTTAATTGCATGATACTGTAGATCGAGGTCTCGAGACTGTTCTGAGAAACAATACCTCTTGTTGCAATCTGCTCAACCAAAGCGGCTGCCTGAAATAAACCCGCCAAGCCTAAAGTTTGTTCGTCATGCACACGTGACACCGTAATAACCTCAATTCTTAAGCGCTGCGTCTTTTCCAGCTTCTTCAATAACACCACCGCCAAGGCAGATGTCGTCACTATAGATAACAACAGACTGCCCCGGAGTTACCGCTCTTTGCGGCTCTTTAAACCTGATTAAATAGCCTGAATCACCATATCGTTCGATAATACAGTCCTGATCCGCCTGCCGATAGCGGACTTTAGCTTTACAAGAGTAGGGCAGCGCAGGCTCTTCTTCGTTTATCCAGAAAATGTCATTGGCGGTTAACCAATCAGTAAATAACAGATCATGCTGCTTGCCTTGAACTGCGATGAGCACATTGCGCTCCAAATCTTTACCCGCTACAAACCAGGGGTCTTCAGGATAATTTTTCAATCCGCCAATGTGCAGCCCCTGACGTTGTCCTATGGTGTAGTACATTAACCCTGTATGTTCACCAATCACATCGCCATCGGGTGTTTCAATCTTCCCAGGCTGCGCCGGAAGGTATTGTTTCAGGAAATCACTGAAACGGCGCTCGCCTATAAAACAAATGCCGGTGCTATCCTTTTTATTGTGCGTAATAAGGTCATGCTCTTCAGCCAGCTTGCGCACCTCTGGCTTTTCCAGTTCGCCTACTGGAAACAGCGTTTTTTCAATCTCTTTCTGACCGACTTGATGAAGAAAATAACTCTGATCTTTATTTCCATCCAGCCCTTTTAATAATCTGATTTTTCCTGCTCGTACACCTCGACGCACATAATGACCTGTTGCAATCAGGTCAGCACCCAGTTCGATTGCGTATTCAAGGAACGCTTTAAACTTAATTTCACGATTACACAGGATATCCGGGTTAGGTGTACGTCCAGCTTTGTATTCTTCCAGGAAATGTTCGAAAACATTGTCCCAGTATTCGGCTGCAAAATTGGCTGTATGGAGATAAATACCAAGCTTGTCGCATACTGCCTGAGCATCTGCGAGATCTTCTTTCGCAGTACAGTATTCAGTTCCATCGTCCTCGTCCCAGTTCTTCATGAACAGGCCTTCAACCTGATAGCCCTGTTGTTGTAAAAGCAGGGCCGAAACAGATGAATCTACACCGCCGGACATACCGACAATGACTTTAATGTTACGTAAGTCAGTCATACTTCAAATCAGTTCTGATACTCGTATATAAAATCAAGCGGAAAATGCCTGCCTTCAAGATAATCATCAATGCATTTAAGTACCATAGGGCTGCGAAGCTTATGGGATTGCTCTGCAATTTCATCCCTGCTTAGCCATACGGCCCGGATGATGCCATCATCAAGAGACAGCTCAGCATGATGCTCAATCGCTTCGGCTGCATAACACGCACGATGATAGGTGGTGTCATTCCCACCTTTATAAATATAAAAACCAATCAGATATTGAGGCTTAACCTGCCAGGCAGTCTCTTCAAGAGCTTCCCGGCATGCAGCTTCAATAAATGTTTCACCTTCTTCAATATGACCAGCAGGCTGGTTGAAAACAATTTCTCCTGATGACAACTCTTCAACCAGAAGAAATTTCCCATCTTTTTCAACAACTACAGCCACTGTAGCATGTGGATGCCAACCCATCCTTTCCCTCGATTTATGCGCTGAATAAAGCGGCACACGATACCATTAAACGTAAAGATTTGCAGTTAAAAGCAGGATATATAACCTTTAAGTATCAGCCCACAGAACAGTTTAATGGTAGGATATTACTTCCTGCAATTGTGAGTAAAAACATGCCTGTAACAGAAGTTATTGTCCAAGAAGAAGATTTTGATATCGGCAAACTGACTGAACAAGTGCGATGTCATGACGGCAGCTGTGGGGCGGTTGTAACATTCACTGGCATCGTCCGTGAACTGGAACAATCTGATTCTTCGTTAACCTCTCTTTTTCTAGAGCACTACCCAGGAATGACAGAAAAAGCCCTGAACAAGATCATTGAAAAGGCAAGAGCCAAATGGCCTTTGGGTAATACAGTGGTCTACCACCGTGTAGGTGAGCTGAACTTAAACGACAACATCGTTTTTGTCGGCGTAGCCAGCGCACACAGAGTTGCAGCATTTGAAGCAGCTCAGTTCATAATGGATTACCTAAAGCGGGACGCACCATTCTGGAAAAAAGAGGTAACACCTTCTGGAGAAAGCTGGGTAGAACAAAAACAGAGCGACCTTGATTCTGCTGAAAAATGGAGCAATTAGTCTAACCTCAAAGCCACATCTCCGTTCTGGCGCTTAATTTGCTTAGTTCCAGGAACACTTAAAAAAGCTGTTTTTAAATGTTTTTGTATTCTTTTTTGGTGCGGCCAAGCAGCTTATGTGCTTACTGCCCCAAAACAAGGCAGCAGAGAACCTGGAGCGGATATGGACTTACCTAAAATCGAAAGCTGCATGAGTAAGAGTTTTGCAACCATAAAACCTGGAATGCCCGTTGCGGAAGCTTCTCGACACCTGATTAAGAAACCTTTGTTCGGCGGCCCTGTAATTAACGATGACGGAACACTGGCTGGCTGGGTATCTGAGCAAGATTGCCTCAAAGTAACCATTCAGGTGGTTTATTTAAATCAAAGAGTGGCTACTGTCTCTGAAATCATGAGTAAGGATGTTCTGACAGTGAAAGCTGAAGACGACCTCTTATCGGTAGCCCAGCAGATGCTTGAAGCCAAACCTAAATCCTACCCGGTAATTGATCAGAAAAATAAAGTTATTGGCGTAGTAACCCGCAGACACATTCTTGATGAGCTGGTGCAACATATAGGCTAGAACCACCCGGGGCAGGTATTCAAATCTGAGATTATTTCTTATCGTAACGGTAACCAATACCATGGACTGTTTGAATAATCTCAGGGTGTTTTGAATCCACCTCAACCAGCTTCCTTAATTTTGAAATATGCTGGTCCAGGGTGCGACTACTTGGCAGATAGTTTCGACCCCAACAATAATCAAACAGTGAGTCCCTGCTTACTACTTTTCCTTCTTTTTCAAATAGTAAGGTAAGGATCTTAATATCACGCAGACTAAGATCAATCACTTTATTCTGACGTACAGCACGCAGTTGAGATGGATGAACTGTTAACCCATTCAGCTCAAAATCTGACTCGCCTATTGAATTTTCTTTCTGATTATTGAGTTTCAAAGCTCTTCTGGAAACGGCTCTGATACGAGCTACAACCTCACGAGTACCAAAAGGCTTTTTAATATAATCATCTGCCCCAAGCTCCAGACCAAGTACCTGATCAATCTCTTCAGATTTAGCCGTAATAAAAATAACAGGAACAAGTTCATCAACCTGCCTTATCTTTCGACATACGGTATAACCATCAACCTTAGGCATCATGATATCCAGAAGCACAATATCTGGTTGATATTTATCAAACAATGCCAAGGCCTCTTCACCATCAATTGCCTTTATGCACTCATAGCCCTCCAGCTCGAGAAGATCCTCCAGGCCTGTGCGTATATTGACATCATCTTCGGCAATCAAGATCTTCATAAAGAAACCTCACTGAGCGGCAACTTAAGTAAAAAACAGGCTCCACTTTGACTATTTTCCAGCACCAGATCTCCGCCGTGTGACCGTGCAAGCTCTCTGGCAATACTTAAACCAATACCCGTACCACTAACACCATCAGTCAGTTTATTGCTACTACGATAGAATGATTCAAATATTCGCTCACTCTCAGTCTGTGGGATGCCAGGGCCGTTATCCAGCACACTAACAAAAGCAAAGCCCAATTGCAGATCACACCAACACCGAAGATGGACGACCGCACCATCCGCTGCATACTTCTCACAATTACTCAGTAGATTATTTAAGATTTGCTCAACCGCAAAAAGATCAAAGTAAGCTTCTCTATCACATTGGTTATCGAATTGAAGTTCAATATTTTTCTGATTAAACGCAGGGGCAAAGTTTTCAATAACTCTTCCTATTACGTCACTAAGATTTCCCGAGTCTTGATTGATCGAATATGAACCCCTTCCTAACTTTGAAAAACTCAACACATTCTCTATCAACCGTGAGAGCCTTAAACTTTCACTATTGATAACACCAAGGTAGCGCTTCTCCTGCATATCTGTTTCATTCAGCCGATGCTCGAGCATTTCTGCATACATACGGACATTGGTCAAAGGTGTTTTAAGCTCATGAGAAACCTGATTAACAAAGTTCACCCTTTGCTCCGCAAGCCTTGTAGCTCTGGTTTGCTCTCTATAAACAATCCAGCCGATGGCCAGAAGCCCCGCTAAGACCAGGGCTAAAATCATTAACTTCTCTAACCAGTTACTTGCAGGTGCTTGTAAAGAGGGACTATAAAACTCTAGATACCAGCTTCCCAGAGGATGGCTTAATGGAAGCATGTCGATAGGCTTAAGCTGCTTATCAATCTCATTTAGCTCCCCCCATTCGTAAGTGGTGAGACCCCGATTATTTACCAGCCGAATTGCAGAATTAGTTAATGACTTATGAATCTGAGTGCTTGACTGATCCGGCAACATATTCAGAAGATCAGACAAGAGTCGCTGACCATTAAGTTTAAAACCAAACACCTGACCATCCGGGTCTTCTACCCAGTAGATATGCTGTAAATCCGCGCCTAAATGCCAGGCTATCCATCCGGAAGCTTCTGGCTGCAGCAGCTCAGCTTCAGTTTTGGTGTCTGTCTGGTTTGATTTTGTTTCACCATCATACATAGCTTCATAACCGAGCTCAGGCTCAGCAATTCGCCTTGAAGATATTTCCAGTTCAGGTGCAGCAGGAGCTGATTTAAGCTGTGCGCTTACAATACCAACCGCTTCAGCAGACCGACCCAATTGCATTAACTCTTCCTCAATCGCTGCATCTGCCACTCCTGGCCTGATTGCTGATTCAGTCTTAATGGAAAAAAGATGGCTTTGCGTCAAAAGAGGGCGGTACTGTTCCAGAAATACTCGTTCCTGAACACTGGAATCAGGCAGAGCAGGGTAGATAGTTTTTCGATTGCGATTAAGTATAAATATCTGATCTACATACGGGCTATTTCTTTCTAACTCCCGCAAATGGTCAGGGATATATTCAGAATCCTTAAGAGCAAACTGCTCTTCGGATGCACTCCTTAGAGC
Source organism: Neptuniibacter sp. (assembly GCA_050633605.1). Classification (GTDB taxonomy): domain Bacteria; phylum Pseudomonadota; class Gammaproteobacteria; order Pseudomonadales; family Balneatricaceae; genus Neptuniibacter. The sequence goes on from JBOEGV010000019.1 coordinate 63,808, forward strand.
CTTCTCTATTCTTAAAAAATGTCCCTGCAATTGCTGATCAACCTCCAAAAGCTGATTTTCAATCAAGCCTGTGAGCTGATGACCCAGCAGCAATTGCTGCTGCTTTTCCAGCTTGATCGAGTACCAGGACAGCAATAGCACTGGTAGCAGAATCAGGATCATCAAAAGCAGGGGTGTTTTTTTCAAAATAGATTTATTCCGCATTAATAACTCTGTTGAGTAGAGCGTTTATATTGACGCTCTTTCAGCTCTTTACGCTTTTTATTCCATTCTTCTTCGTTTTCGAGATCATCTGCATCCTGCAGGGCTTCCTCTTTTTGCTCAAGCAACTTCGGTGACGCCAGTGATTGTCCAAGATTATCCAGATAATCTGCGCTTTTCTGCAGAATACTTTTGGCACCCTCTATATCGCCTTTATCGCGTAACTGCACTGCTTCCCGGTTTAATTCGTTAGCAACCTGTTCTGCTGCAGACTCGTATGTTTCTGTATCAACAGCGCTTTGTACTTCTTGTTGTGAACGACTAAATAATGCTGTGACATTACTTTTAAGGCTTTCATTCTTTCTTGAATAAAGGTCTGTGTAATTTACGTTAACATCAACCAGATTTACTTCACTGCCAGTTTTCTGCGCAGGAACCTCAACTTCGAGAATGATGAATTTTTCCTGCTGGCTATATAGCTGATTCATGCGTGTATAAACCTTGCCGCCGCGAATTTCTGCTTCTCGACCCAGGATTCGCAGAGGTTTAACATCATTTCGGCAATGAATAATTATCTCCACACCTTGCGCAACCACAGAGAGAACATCTCCAAATTCATACTGAAAAACCTCTGCCAGATCTTCGGCTTTTTCAACAAAAGCATGATTACCATCACTATAACCTGCAAGCTTTGTCATCAGATCTTCGTTATAGCCCAAGCCCAGACCAATGGTTGTCACGCTCATGCCTTCCTTTGCCAGCGATAACCCCAGACTACCCAATTCGTCAGGAGTACTGGGGCCAACGTTTGCCAAGCCATCGGACAGCAATATAACCCGGTTTACCTTGTTGATATCCAGAAATTTACGCAGCTCATGCGCGCCTTTACTTACGCCTGCAAAAAGAGCTGTATTACCATTAGCTCTGATGCTGTTAATGGCTCTGAATATTGTTTTTTTATCACTAACCTTAGTGGCCGGCACAATGACCTTAACCCGGGTATCGTAGCTTACAACCGAAACTATATCGTTTCCGTTAAGGCGCTTGATTGCCATGATTGCAGCCTCACGCGCTCTTTGGATCTTTTCTCCCTGCATGGAGCCTGATTTATCCAGAACGATTGCTATATTTGCAGGAATACGGGCCTGTTCCTGATGATTCTTGAGTCCCTCCAGAGATATTTTGATAAAGGTACTGTGGCGCTTTTCAGCCTCAATAACCGGTGTCGCCAGACTAATATCTAATTCCACTTGTTTAGCCTGAACAAGCATAGACGGCAGCAGCGCGATCACAGTTGCCAAAAGCACACCAAACATTTTATGAAATATGAAACTGTTCATGATTTTTATCCTTCACATTGATTCAAATGGTTAATAGCAATGTACGCCAGTGCTGATTAGCAAAAGTCAGACAATGTTTTGGATTATGTAAATTATTTGTAAATGATATTCCGAACCTTAAAAACTTATCAAAGCTACTGATGCAGATCAGTTCCATTATTTTACAAATATTGCAGTATAAACGGTCGGTGCAATAAAAATAATCAGGAGCATCCATGATAAACACCAGTGAATTGATCTGGCAGGATCAGCAGCATCAGGTTCTATTTGAACTGATCGACGAGATAAAGTCAGAACAAGTAAATGGGACCACCTTCGCCCGATTAAATGACTATGCAGAACACCATTTTTTAATGGAAGAAGCCTATATGCTGGAGCTCTCATACCCTGATTATGATGCGCATTTACAAGCACACAATAAATTCCGAATTGAGCTAAATCGAATGATAGATGAACACCCGTCATATGATGCTGGCTTAAGAGAAATGCTTTCCTCATTCCTATCAGAATGGCTTAAACGCCATATTTTTGGCGTGGACAAAAAACTTGAAGAGTACATTCTTATTTCCGAAAGGAAATAAGGCCACAACAATAAACTCTTGTTTTTATTACCTAGTTAAACTAAGTTTTTGATAAAAATACTATGAGCAAACGGCCATGCCCTTAATTTGTATAAAGTCACTACCTTTTGAGAGTGATATTGATGTGCCCGCCATGATTAAACACATCACTGAAGACTTAGCTCGTAGTTCTGAGATCAGTATCGAACACATCACAGTTACCTGGGAGTTTATCCCTTCCCGACATTATGCAGTTGCAGGGCTGATGCCAGCAACACAACCGAAGAATGGCGGACACCCAATTCTGGTTGAACTGCACGCTCCAAGCTTCCATAACCAGAGCAGCGTTGAAGGCATGATGGAATGCATTGCCTTTTCAATTTCTAAACGTTGCGGCGTCTCTCATAGTAATATTTTCATAAATTATCACAGAGTCGCCACAGGTCATGTGTTTGATCGAGGCAAAGTTGTCAGATGGTAATTACTGCCAATAGAAAGGCAGACTTTACATTTTGGAATTTATTAAACCAGGTCAACAATGGCATTGAATGCAATAACCACCCGATCTGACTCTCCGAAGTAGGGCAGTGCCGAGTGTTTTAGGTAGGATGGAAACAGCACGATCTGACCCTCAACGGGCTCAAAATCCCAAAAACCCTGCTGGCTTATATATGCAGTACCGGCGTCGGCATAATGTTCTGCATTGACCCTTGGGTCATAAAAACGGTTTACACCATTACGCGTAACTAATTCACTTTCACCGGGATCAAGATAATAGATGCCGCACCATGAACAGTTCGGGTGTGAATGAACATCATGGTACCCACCATTTTGAGTGACATGAAACCAGGACTCAATAATGGTAGCTTCGCCTTCAACACCTTCTGGCCAACATCCATTATTCACCTCAGACACCACGACTGAAAGCAACTCTTCCAGCATACGACGAAGCTCCATAATGACCGGTTCATCCGATTCAAGAAAGCAGAGCTTACTTTCACTTAGCTGATGCTTAGCAGTCACTGCAACTTCACTGGCCACAGGCTGAACCTGATTTTCCTTATAAAGCTGAATATATTTCAGAAGATCGCTTTTAAGAAATTCATGATCAGGGGCCATGGTTGTAAATAAAGGCGATGACCATGCTTGAATGGATTCAATCTGCGAGTGCTCAGTGGACATTAGAACCTACCATTAAGTTTTCCTACAATTTTAACTGCTGAGCTACATGCCGCAAAGCACCTTATTCCAAAGGCCCTTACTTCAAAGCTCTTTACTTCATAGGTCCCGAGGAGCCAACCCAGCTGACTTCCAACTCATATGAAATCGAGCGAGCCAAACCATCAAGATCAGGAAACAGAGTCGCATTTGTGATGTTCATTCTGTACAGAGCTTCCATCGCCTCTTTGCGCATATCTGGATTCAGCACAATCTTAGCCAACAGAGGCTTGTCGTAAACGTAATTATTCAGCAAATCCTCAACAGAAGTTCCAACCTTTCCTGGCAGCATAAAGGTTCCAGCCTGTGCAACGATTCTCCTATCCATGGTCCAGGGCTCACCTGGCCACACAACGGGATATTCGTTTGAAAAATAATAGCGAGCCAATGCGCCAGGATTTCGAGGATCAATAGCTTCACGTGTCAACTCTGGATGCCCAGGCGGGGTTGCTTTGTGCCAAAGGGCGGGAGTATTCACCGCGTAAACCGCCGCTGAAGTCGTGCACGATTGTAATGCGAAATAACTGGCCACATAAGGTGACTTGGTAAAATCCAGTAATCGAGTAGGGGCGCCATGGTGCTGCATCAAAGCAAGACAGCGAAAGTCATCATTAAGAGAAGAAGTATCATTTAGAAAATGGTGTGCTTTGCGTTTAAAGACGCGAATAGCTCGCCCCTCTCTTTCTTCCCAAGCGTCCTCAGAAACAAACTGCTTTAACCTTCTGGTCAACGAGCTTTCCAGCACCCACTCAGAGTCTCTTTGCCCCCGAAAAGCCCATCCACGTAACTCATCTGACTCCACTAACTGTAGGAATTCTGACCAACTTTCGACTTTATACACCTGCGACATTACAAATCACCTCAGAAATCTATCTGGACCAGCGAGCTATCAATATTGCCTATAAAGCATAGCCAACAATTCTATACAACAATTTAATTGCCAATTAATCAACAGGTTAAGCAGCAAAGAGGAGGGCGTAGATTAACACTTTTTAGAAACAGTGGGGGTTACTAGCCGCGTTACCTAGTACTAAATAAGTAATTTTTCAGTGCCAAGGAATGATACCTGTGTTTCAGAGTGGATGGCTAATATTGTCCTGTAAAGTAACTAAATTTCTGTCCGTACGATCTAGAGACAGTTAATAAAAACAAAAGAGGCACTTAGAAGATGATTTACGCTAAGCCAGGTACAGAAGGCTCTGTTGTTTCATTTAAAGAACGTTATGGCAACTTCATCAACGGTGAGTGGGTAGCTCCCGTTAATGGTCAGTACTTCACAAATCACACCCCTGTCACCGGTGAAGCTGTTTGTGAAATCCCGCGCTCGACGGCAGAAGATGTAGATAAAGCATTAGACGCTGCACATGCAGCACAAGAATCTTGGGGCAAAACTTCTCCAATCGAACGTCAGAACGTTCTACTGAAGTGTGCCGATTTGATCGAAGCCAATCTTGAAAGATTAGCAGTAGCTGAAACTTGGGACAACGGTAAAGCTGTTCGTGAAACCCTAGCTGCAGACGTACCACTAATGGCAGACCACTTCCGTTATTTCGCTGGCTGCATCCGTGCCCAGGAAGGATCTATCGGTGAAATCGATGAGACCACTGTTGCTTATCATTTCCATGAGCCACTAGGTGTTGTTGGCCAGATCATCCCTTGGAACTTCCCACTACTGATGGCTGCATGGAAAATCGCACCAGCATTGGCTGCAGGTAACTCCATTGTACTGAAGCCAGCAGAACAGACTCCTGTTTCTATTCTGATTTTGATGGAATGCATCGCTGAAGCACTGCCAGCAGGCATCCTGAACATCGTTAACGGTTTCGGTGCAGAAGCAGGCCAGGCTCTTGCTTCAAGCACACGTATCGCTAAGATCGCATTCACTGGTTCTACACCAGTAGGTTCTCACATCATGAAATGTGCTGCTGAGAACATCATCCCATCCACTACAGAGTTGGGCGGCAAGTCTCCAAACGTTTACTTCAACGACGTTATGGCTCAGGACGATGAGTTCGTAAGCAAAGCAATTGAAGGTGCCGTTCTGGCTTACTTCAACCAGGGTGAAGTATGTACTTGCCCATCACGTCTTCTGGTTCAGGAAGATATTGCTGATGAGTTCATCGCTAAAGTGATCGAACGCGCTGGCAAGATCAAGCGTGGCAATCCACTTGATACTGAAACAATGGTGGGTGCTCAGGCCTCTCAGGAACAGTTCGATAAGATCCTGGGCTACATGGATATTGGTCGTGAAGAAGGCGCTGAAATCCTAATGGGCGGCGGCGTAGAGCAGCTGGATGGCGATCTGGGTACTGGCTACTACATCAAGCCAACACTGATCAAAGGCACAAACGACATGCGCGTGTTCCAGGAAGAGATCTTTGGCCCAGTAGTTTCTGTAACTACTTTCAAAGACGAAGCTGAAGCACTGGCTATCGCAAATGACACTGAGTTCGGTCTGGGCGCAGGCGTATGGTCTCGCGACACAAACATAGCTTACCGTATGGGTCGTGGCATCCAGGCTGGTCGAGTATGGATGAACTGCTACCACCTGTACCCAGCACACGCTGCGTTCGGTGGCTACAAGAAATCTGGTGTAGGCCGTGAAACTCATAAGATGATGCTTGAGCATTACCAGCAGACTAAAAACATGCTGGTTAGCTACAGCGAAAGTCCTCTGGGCTTCTTCTAAGGGAAGCTGGCATGGAAACCTGTTCTACACAGGTTTCCAAACCTTAAGCTATTTAGGTAGCTTCTTGCGTTTGATTGCGGCCTTCGGGCCGCTTTTTTATGCCTGTTTCGCCAACACAACACACTAACTGACACAGACAAATTTCAGCATCAAATCGAAATATATCAATAAGCTATTTTGTTTCTGGCACAAACAATCACAACAGCGCAGAAATAAAAGGAGGGTGGCGATCCTTCGCCAATCCATGCATTCGTTTCCATGAACTGACACAAGATTACGCTTTATGTATGTTAGTTATATGACACCCAAGAAGGACACCTTATGTGTTCTAGCAATTTCAAATAGCATTAATTACCTTAGTAGTTGAAAGCACCGCATTAATGTATCATCACGCCTTAATTAGACCAGTACATTTCTCCGATGAAACAGCACATTCCAGCAGCCAACATAGACAACCTATCAACCTGGGTTAAATACAAAAGCAGTTACTGTCAACATTGTCGCGGCACTTGTTGCAGCCTGCCCGTAGAAGTACGCTTTTCTGACCTTGTCAGAATGGGGCTTGCTGATGAGTTTGAAGCTGATGAACCAAGCAAAAAGATTGCAAAGCGCTTAATGAAAGAAGGAATCGTAGGTCACTTCAATAACAAAACAGAGGTCTTCACCTTGGCCCGCTACGCCAATGATGACTGCATCTACCTCAACCAAAAAACACGCCTTTGTGATATTTATTTAAATCGCCCGGACACCTGCCGAAATCACCCTAAAATAGGCCCCAAACCAGGCCATTGCGCCTATCAACCTAAAGTCACCTAACATTCCAACATCATAATGAGTAATATCCAAGCATTAGGGTTATCGCTTGAATTATCAACAGGATGTTTGGAAATAAAATGGAAAAGGGTAATAACTGTTTATTGTGTGCCGACAAACTTCTGAAGCAAAATCGAGAGTTATGGTCTGAAGCCGCTAAAAGGCTTAGTGACAGCAATAATCCTGACTGGTGTCAGATATGCGATCAGCTTTTTATGAACCATGACGCCCCACTGCGTTTTTATCATGAGTTGGTTTTAGAGACGACCACCACTTAAGACACCGAATAAGCGCCTTCAGCCCCAACTCCCAATCACCGCTTTTCTTGCATAATACTTTTGAGCTCTTCAATTTGCCTAGAAAGATCCTCAATAGTTAATTGACCTTCAGCCAGAGCCTTTTCTTTTTCTTCCTGAGCGTGTTCATTCTCCATGACATTAACAACAATACCGATCACCATATTCAGGAAAGCAAAGGTTGTCAGAAAGATAAACGTCAAATAATAAAACCAGCTAAAAGGATAGACTGCCATCGTCTCATACATGACATCCGTCCAGTCTTCAAAAGTCATCACCCTGAACAGAGTGAGCATAGCTATCGATATATCTCCCCAAAGGGTTTCATTGATGCTTGCAAAAAAAGAGGCTCCAATGGCCGCATAGATATAGAAGATGATGAACATCAGCAATATCACATAACCAAGCTGAGGCAGCGCCTTAATCAACGAATTAAGCAGTAAACGTAACTCAGGAACTATAGACACCATACGCAGAACCCTGAAGATACGAATCAAGCGCCCTATAAGAGCCATTTCACTATCCTGAATGGGTATCAGACTTACTACGACAATAAGCGTATCAAAGACATTCCAGGCATTAAAAAAGAAACGCTTTTTGTTCGGCTCTCCCATAAAACGTATAGTTATTTCAATCAGAAAGAAAAGCGTAATACCTCTATCCAGCCAGCTAATGGCGATCAAAACATTCTCTGGGATATCGTATGTTTTAGCACCAATAACAATTGCAGAGAACAGAATAACTGCGACAACAAAAAGCTCAAAGAAACGATTACTTCTTAGCGTGTAAAAGCGGTCTTGCAGGGTAGTTATGTTCATTTTTCTAACACTATTAATCAGTAAATTTTGTGCTGAACTTTACTGTGATTTTGTAACAATGGGTAGTCTTTAAAAATCTAAACGCAGACAACTCATACAAAGTGAAGCATGCATGTGACACACAGTGTCGCAACCTTAAGTAAAACCCTCAAAATTCAACATTAAATTAGGGTTAAACACCACATAAATTGAAGAAAAGCAGGGCACGCTTCTTGCGTTATTTTCCCTATAACAATTATCAAAAGGAAAGTCGCTGTGAAGAACACAAATCTTAAAGTATTTTACTTGCTGCCAGTCATGCTTGTAGTTTCAATGCTGACACATGCCAAACCGGATTATATCTGGCACAAACAAGTTGATTACATTGCGATCAGCTCACTAGATGGAGCCACCCAAAATAACCATCCAGCTAATATCCCAGCTGAGAAAATTGCGCGCATCCTAAGCCAATTAAAGGTTCAGGACAGCCCATACAATCCCGAAGATTCATTCTGGGATGATAACGACCTTAACTTACAAAGAGTTTTTACCGATCGAGAAATTGACCTGTTAGGAAAAAAGCTAAGCGAGGGGCTGAACAAGATTAAAGCCAATCAGGGGTTCTGGGGATTTTCCCCCCTAAAAAGACAAAAATCGCTGTAAGCCGTGCCTGACATGGCCTCCAGAACGGCATTAGATCCAGTTTTAGCAAAATATCGCCGATTTTCGCTATCATGCCCCGTTTTGGGGTATCAAAATGGCAATTCGAAAGCGACTCCAAATTCTCATTGAGTCCGAAATAAATGATCTCTACGGCCCACCTCGCTTTACCCTTGAAGAACGCAGGTTCTACTTCGCGCTGAATGACCGTGAATCCAAAGTTGCCAATTCCATTCGGAATCGGTCTCAACGCTGCTTTTTTGTTTCCCTGCTTGGATACTTCAAATCGAGACCCGTGATGCTCAATCCCAACTTTGGTGATGTCGAAGACGATCTGAGGTTTATCGCCAAAGAGCAGTTGCCTGGCCCCGGTCTCCGGCGCTTCTCACTGGATCAAAGGCAAAAAGACCGTCTTTATCAAAAGGTGCTTAAGCTTGCAGGCTATGAAAAGTGGCGCGACAACATTCACCGTGGCCACGTACTCAACCACCTGCTACAAGCAGCCAGGTCATGGATCGATGCCCGATATTTGTTCGATGCGGCGACTGAATACCTGGCGATGCGTTGTATAGCAATCCCGAAATATACCGTGATGCAGACGCTGGTGAGTCAGGCGATTAACGAAGAGCGAGCCCGGATCACTGACACGCTAAACAGCCAAATGACAACTGAGATGACCAATAACCTGACAGACCTGGTGGATGGTAAAGAGAAGTTGCCACTATCTGATCTAAGGCAGTCTGCCAAGAGTTTTGCACCTCCAGAGTTGGACAAGGAACTCAAAGTCAATCGGCATATTCAACTCTGGATGAGTGACGTGAACACAATGGTAAAAACACTGTCACTGTCGCTAAAAAACCAGCAGCACTTTGCCTCCATGGTCGAGTATTATGGCAGTAAGCTTAAGCGCTTTGAGCGATCAACCCAACAACTCTATTTACTGTGCTACCTGCAAGAACGAGCCGAACAGAATGTCGAGCGGCTGACTGATGGTTTTGTTTATCACTTACGAAAGCTCCAGGAGCAGGCAAAGGCCTATGCCAAAGAAGCGGCCTACCAGGACTGGGAGGGTGCTGCAGCAAACGTCGGTAAGGCCGCAGAGCTGCTGCATCTGTTTATCGATGACTCCATCGACGAACAACAACCCTTTGGTGCGGTAAAGCGCCAAGCTCTGGCGGTGCTGAAAAATCAGGATATTGAGTCACTGTGCCTGTACCTGAACAAACAAAAACGGGCCATTGACGATTACCTCTGGGAGTTCTACGACCTGCAGAAACCTTTTCTCCACCGGGTTCTACGTCCGATCTTTTTGTGTTTAACCTTTGAGCCCACTGAAAAAACACAAGCCCTGGCTGCACAGTTGGCTATCACCAAAGAAGAGCTGTTAGAGCACAAAGCGCTTCACTCCACCGATAGCAGGTTAATACTTGGCAAACACAAACCCTACCTCATTGATTTGGACGATAACGTCCGCTCGGATCGCTTTGAGTGGCTGCTGTATTTACAAATTCCCAATAAACTGACTGGCCAACTCCATGTGCCCAACGTCATCAAGTACCGGTCCCTACAGGATGATTTGGTGAATAACCACCGCTGGAAAGACAAAGACATGTTGATTCAGCAATCGATGTTGCCGCGCTTGAAAGAAAGGCCGGGCAAACTCATTGAATCCTTAGCGGAAGAGATGAGCAATAAATTACAACAGGTGAGCCGGCGTATTGAGAATGGTGACAACCAGAATGTTATCTTGCGCAACCGTTCCGGTAAAACGAAGTGGCGACTGCCATCCGCAGGCATTAAAAGCATGTTGAACAATCCGTTCTTTGATCATATCAAGCCTATCAATATCGCAGATGTACTGCGCTACGTGGATCAGGAAACCGGCTTTATGGGGCACTTTGAGCATGTGCTCCCGATTCAGTCAAAAGGCCGTGATCATATTAATGATTTGCTCGCGGTTATCATCGGCAACGGTACCAACTATGGGCTGTATGGCATCTCCAATATCTCCGACCGCAAGTATGATCAACTAAAAGGCATCCAGGCCAACTACCTACGTCCCGAAACGCTAAACAATGCCAATGATGTTATCAACAACGCAGTAGCCAAACTGGCCATCTTTAAGCATTACAATATCCAGGAGGATCTGATCCACGCCAGCGCTGACGGCCAGAAGTTCGAAACCCGGTTGGAAACCTTTAAAACCCGGTACTCCTCTAAGTATTTTGGGACCAATAAAGGCATCTCGGCCATCACCCTTATCGCCAATCACGCCGCGTTGAATGCAAAAGTCATCGGTTCCAACGAGCATGAATCCCACTATATCTTTGACTTGCTACAAAGCAATACCTCCGAGGTTCGACCAGATGTACTGTCAACCGATACACATGGGGTAAACCATGTGAACTTTGCGTTGCTGGATTTGTTTGGGTACACCTTTGCGCCCAGATATGCGCAGTTCGGCAAGGTTGTCGAAGAGATGTTTAACGTCAGTGAATATGAGGATCAAGGTGTCACGCTGACTCTGAAAAAGTCGATCAAAACAGGCCCTGTCATTGAGCAATGGGATACCATCCAGCGGATTGTCATATCACTGCAAGAAAAGAGCACTACCCAAGCTAACCTGGTGCGGAAGCTGTCGGGTTACAGCAAAAACCATCCGTTGTTGCAGGCACTCACAGAATACAATCGCATGATCAAAGCGATGTACCTGCTGGATTACATTGATGACGCCAGTTTGCGTGGTTACGTCCAACGTGCACTCAATCGAGGCGAAGCCTACCATCAGTTACGCCGGGCCATCGCCTCGGTTAATGGGAACCGGTTCCGAGGGTCGTCAGATTACGAAATCAGCCTCAGGAATGAGTGCGCGCGTCTTCTGACGAATGCCATCATCTACTTCAACTCTATGATACTAACCCGATTACTGACACACTTCGAAGCGATCGGAGATGAAGAAAAGCTGGCCATCACAAAGCAGGTCTCACCGGTAGCCTGGCACAACATCAATCTTAACGGGACATATACCTTCAACTTTGAACAAAATCTGATCGACATCGAGGAGGTTATGCGCCCAATTACGGAAAATGAAGAGGTATAGCTAAGTTAATACCAATCTGGAGACCATGGCTGGCGAGGCTTACAGCGATTTTTGTCTTTTTAGGAGGGGAAATCCCCAGAACCCCAATCAGGTTCTCACTTTCTCAGTCTCAGATTACCGATCATCATTTATTGGTCGTAAGAGACTGTCCGTTAGCGGAACGGTATTTGTTCATGATAATCAGTTTAACCTACTAGTGGGTACCATGCATGCCGACTTGCTTGCCCGACAGGTTCGCTCAGGCATTACCGGTACATATGGCCGCATTAAGAATGATCTTAGTACCGGCACAATCAATGAGATATTCCCTCATGACTGGAAACTCAGCGCCTTCACTGGTTCACAACAGATCAAGGGGCGCGCGGACTGGCTTACCGTTGATCTTTCTCAAGAATATGAATATGCCATCCCTAAGAATGAACAACAAAGAGTAGAAGAAAAGTACCTGACCGAACGCCAAAAAGTAGCAAGCACAGACAAATTGGAAGAGCGGATCAAAAAACTAGAACAGCAAAACGTAGAACAAACCAGCAGCCAGGGCAGTATCGAAGAGCGTTTACGTAAACTGCAAGCACTCTACAACAGCGGAACACTGCCTGAAGAGGTTTATCTGGATAAAGTGCGAAGTATTATGAGCGAACTTTAACCGGCACACTCTGTGATCGCAGCTCTGAATCATTGGAAGCTGCGATCACAACTCATCATTCAATAGAAGCTCACCTAGCCGCCCGTATAGCCCGTTTTCTATTCTGAACAACACCTTCTACTGTATAGAGAATCAAACCCAACCAAATAAAGATAAATGTAACTAAGCGCTCAAAATCCATTGGCTCATCGTAGTAATAGACGGCGATCAATAACGCGATAGAAGGCCCCAGATACTGTATAAAACCCAATAAGCTCAAACTGATTCTTCTTGCACCCGCAGCAAAAGCCAACAACGGAAAACTGGTCACACAACCTGCGGCAAGCAACAATAATAAAGTATCCGTTCCTTCCGTTAAGAACTGAAGCTGGCCAGCATGATTGAGCATCACAAGATAGAAAATGGCGACAGGGGATAGCCATAGAGTCTCAATGAACAGACCTCCTACAGCGTCAACCTCGATCTTTTTCCTCAGCACTCCATAAGTCGCGAAACTGAAGGCAAGCACCAGTGCAACCCAGGGCAACTCTCCATAATTCAGCAACTGATAGATCACCCCAGTAGCAGCCAAGGCCACTGCGCACCACTGCAAAAAACGCATCCTTTCTGAAAAGAATAGAAAGCCAAATACTATATTTATCAGTGGGTTAATAAAATAACCAAGTGTTGTTTCTACTATTCTATCCTGACCTACAGCCCATATAAACACCAGCCAGTTCACTGAAACGACCAACGCAGAAAGCAATAAACTCAGCATTAATTTGGGCGATTTTAACAACCTAACAGTCGCTGTTAATTGGCGCAGAATTAACAAAACTAAAGCAAGAAACAGTGCAGACCAGATTATGCGATGCGACACCACTTCTAGCGGATCAACATGCTCGACAGCTTTAAAATATACCGGAACTAATCCCCAGATAACGAAAGCCAGCACAGCATAGTAAATTCCTTTTACTTCTTCTCTTTCATTCATCTTGGTTTTGCTCCCTTGAAACCTCGATCCACAAAACACTCAAATGTAACAAGCCCTTAATTTAATAGTCATATAAACACGTTTTTATATGATCGTTTCCACTCTCAATGACGTAACAACCCAAAAGAAAAGAACAAAACCAGCGGACTTATTAGACATGAGCAGCAAAATGAGATTAAGCGAACTGTCCTTAGACAACGACGAAATGGAAGATGGTTTTTACAACCAGGATTTAGAAACCCACCATAAAATCAAAGCGGGAAAAACCAAACGCAACAAGCCTGATCACCAGGACTTGAGCACATTAAGAAGCCTGAAACGTCGCAATCCAGAAAGGCCGGACTTCTAAGAAAATTATTTTTTCTTAGCGGCTCGCTTGCCAATTATTTGCGTACGAGTCGCCTTATTCGTGCGTTTTTTAGGTCCTTTTTTATGGATACGCTTACGCAACCCGTCTCGACCACCAACTTCGAAACCAGGTTTGTAGATGCGTTTAATCTGAGCACCAATCAAACGCTCTATATTAGCAAGCGCTGCTTCTTCTTCACGACTGACGAATGAAATGGCATGACCTTCCATACCTGCACGACCGGTTCGACCAACACGGTGCACGTAATCTTCTGCAAGGTAGGGCAGATTGAAATTAACAACGTGCTCAAGCCCTTGGATGTCCAGACCTCGCGCAGCGACTTCCGTTGCCACCAAGACCTGCACCTTACCTGCTTTAAAATCAGATACCGCACGTCGACGCGCGCCCTGACTTTTATCTCCATGACAGATAACCGCATCAATACCATCGATTTTCAGATCCTGAATTAACTCATTTGCCTGCGCTTTGGTACTGGTAAATACCAGAACCTGAAACCAGCTTTGCTCTTTAATCAATTCTGCAAACAAATCTGCTTTCCGACGCTCCTCAACTGGATAGACAACATGATTTACAGTATCCGCAATACTGTTTTGACGAGACGCCCTAATTTGCTCATGCCGTGTAAGAATCTGAGAAGATAATTTGTGAACTGCCTCTGAAAGAGTAGCGGAGAACAACATGGTTTGACGCTGCTTAGGTGTGGCCGCCAGAATAGTTAACACATCTGAAACAAACCCCATATCAAGCATTCGATCTGCTTCATCAAGAACAACAAAATCCGTTTTAGCCAAATTCAGACTGGTTGCTGTCAGGTGCTCTATCAAACGACCGGGTGTCGCTATCAGGATATCGGCACCGTGTTTCAGCTTTTTCTGCTGACTTTCCAGACTGACACCACCATACACAGAAAGCACTCGTAAATTGAGGTGCTTGTTATACATCCCAATGGTTTCTTGAAGCTGCTGAGCTAATTCACGAGTAGGGGTAAGGATCAACGCCCTTACAATACCGGCCTCAAGCACCTTAGGGTTATCAGAAATTTTCTGCATAACAGGCAAAGAAAAAGCAGCCGTTTTGCCGGTTCCTGTTTGAGCATTTGCAAGAATATCTTTGCCACGGCGTGCAGGCACGATTGCCTTTTCCTGAATAGGGGTCATTTCCGAATAGCCGGATTCATCCAGCGCTAACTGAATTTCTGGCGCAAAATCTAATGCTGAAAATTTCATAACCAACCCTTCTTCATTCAAGCAAATTAGCGGACGCGCGATTATAAAGCATTTATACAGCTATAGTCAGGATTACCGATAAAGATCAATAAACTATTCAAAAGACTAAAGTACATTAATAGTTGCCAGAAAAATCAGGTAGACTTCAAAAAAACCAAACCTATACATATCAAAAAAAGTTAAATGCACATCCCTGAAGAAAAAAAACTCACTGTCATTTTCCGAATAGAATCTGGATGCCTCGGACCAGAAGGTACTTCTCATGTCGCCCGATTCTGCGGAATAGCCTTAAAACAATTTCAAAACACACATACTGATTTTATGCACTGGCAGGTCGTCCCAAGACTTGACAAAACATTGCCTGAACTTGGTTACAGCATTGGCACCAGACCTTTAGTGCGTGAACATGCAAAAAAATACCTGCAACACTTCGATATTGAAATTGACCAATTTGAGATGGAAGTATTTGATCAACTGCCTGAGATGATCGACCAGTATTTTGGACGTTGAAGGAAAGGCAGCTATAGCAATCTAACACTAAGAACCCAATGACTTTTCACGGTTTCTTCTACGCATAGCGCAACGATGCAATATAGCTCGCTTATCCTCAACTGTTGATGAATTCCATCCTGTGATTTCTGAAATTAAGCGAAAGCAACCTAAGCACACATCTTGCTCATCTAGACAACAGTTTCGAATACAGGGGGATTCAACAATCTGATTTTCAGAGTCAAACATCATTGCAACCAAATCCTTCTCGACAGCCTGCATTTAAACCACAAAGCGGGCACCATGCTTCTCGTATTGACTAGCACACTCAGGCAGAAAAATGTAAATCTAATTCCCGTAATCCCGCCTCGGTCAAGGTTATTATTAATTCCCAGAACTCCCCAACCAAGGTTTTTATTATGCTTGTTAGGCACAGTAGGGTGAAGGGAATCAGCCTATCCGCAACCTCTAGCGCACATAATATAAACAATATTGACGTATGTCATATCACTCCTAGACAAACAAGCTTTTAGATGAGTTACAACAAGCTTGTTCTATAATGAAAAAATATTTATGAAAGAGTGCGTTGATATGTCGCAGTTAGCTTCGCTAGCCAGAAAGACCACTCTTACTTTCTTTATATTTTCCACTTTATGGATCGTCGCATCAGACTGGGCAGTCAGTCTATTTCCTTCAGAATATCAACACACTCTGCAAACCTCAAAAGGCTGGATGTTTGTTGTAATTACCAGCGCCCTTATCTATACATTGCTTAAAATCTCCAGCAATGAGGCCCTGGGGCTCCAGCACGAGCTACAAAACGCCCTATATAACCTTTCCAAATCCAACAAAAAAAACATAGCCTTATTGGAATCAATGCCCGTTTCAGTGTGGGAACAGGACTTTTCAGAAGTTAAACGATTTATCGATCATGAGATAAAACCCACTGACACAGACTCTCTGAAACTCTGGATGGACGAAAATCGAGTAGGGCTTATACAGATGGTGGACCGGGTAAAAATAATATCTCTTGGGGGGCCAACATATGAAATTTTTGGTATCCGCTCTGAAGACTTCCTTTCAGGCCTCAAGCTTAGCGATATTTTCACTGAAAGGTCTTATGAGTTTTTTAAGCAGGAAATCTTAGCATTCTGGCAAGGGCAGGGCTCCGTTCATTTTGAAGATGAACTGACCAAACCCGATGGCCAGAAAATTCTAACAAGCACCTCGATATCCATGCCCGAAATCGCCAAAGGTGATTGGAGCACTGTAATTGTTGCAGTCGAAGATGTCACAACCAAAACTGAATTTCAGAAAGCAGTTGATACATTTTTTGACTTGGATATGAACCTACATCTGATAGCCACTAAAAATGGAACAATACTTAGAGTCAACGAAGGTTGGAAAACGGTTCTAGACTACGATCGCAGTGAACTGGAAGGTAAGCGATTCTTAGACTTAATCCATCCGGATGATATCGAATCTTCTCTTTTAGAATTAAAAAACCTTGAAGCTGGTAAGAAAACCTTTTATTTCGAAAATCGCTACCGTACTAAAAGCGGCAATTACAGACTCCTCTCATGGTCAGCACTTATGCCCCAAAACGGCAAGCTTATCTATGCAGTTGCATCGGATATTACTGACAAAAAGAAATTTGAAGATAAATTCAGGAATGCAGCTCTCGTAATTAACAGCACTTCAGAAGGCGTAATCCTTACAAACCTTAAGGGAGAAATAACAGAAGTAAACGCCGCTTTTACCAATATAACTGGTTATGAAAGCAATGAAGTTATTGGAAAAAACCCCAGTCTTCTCAGATCAGGCCGTCATGATTCACAATTCTATTCATCTCTCTGGCAAGAGATTACTGACAAAGGCTACTGGCGTGGAGAGATCTGGAACCGGAAGAAGGACGGTGAAGTCTATCCTGAACTGCTCACCGTCAACGCTGTAACCAATCAAGATGGAATAGTGCATGGCTACGCTGGAGTATTCTCAGACATTTCTCAGTTAAAAAACACTGAAAACCGCCTTGTTCATATTAGCACTCATGACGTTCTTACAGGCCTTGCAAACCGCAGTCTATTCCACGAACACGTTGACCGGGCAATAAAACATGCCAACAGAACCCGCAAGATAGCCGCGGTTATTCTACTGGACATTGATAACTTTAAAGACGTCAACGATAGCTTCGGGTTTAAGAAAGGTGATGAACTTCTCAAACAAACCGCCAATAGGATTATCGACGCAGTAAGGCAGGATGACATCATCGCCCGCATAAGCAGCGATGAATACGCAATATTGCTAGAGGATATTGAAGACTCCAAACAGATTGACAAAATTATTGAGCAATTACTCGTAGAACTTAAGGCCCCATTTCAAATAGATCAACATGCCATATACCTTTCTGCATGTGCAGGCATAAGCTTGTATCCGCATGATGCAGAGAAAACCGACACATTAATCCGTGATGCTGACACCGCTTTATCCAAAGCGAAGAAAGAGGGACGAGATCAGTACTATTTCTACTCAACAGAACTGACTTCAGCTGCTAAAGAAAACATGCAGATAGAAAATGCATTGAGAGCTGCAATCTCAAACAACCAGTTATACCTGGTATATCAGCCACAATACCGACTTGATACTGGCGAACTAGATGGTTTTGAAGTTCTTGTCAGATGGGAGCACCCGCAGCTTGGAACAATACCTCCGGGCAAGTTCATCCCTATTGCAGAAAAGTCACCGTTGATAAACGAGATAGGTAAATGGATTCTTGAACAAGCATGCATTCAAGGTGCAGCATGGCTGGAGCAAGGTTATAAGTTCGGTCGGATAGCGGTCAATGTATCAGCCCCCCAATTGATGCACAATAATTTATCTGGAGTCGTATCAACGATATTGAAACAGACAAATTTCCCAGCTAGCCTGCTCGAACTTGAAGTCACTGAAACCTTCGCAATGAAAGATCCTCTTCTTAGCCAAAAAGTTTTAGCCCAGCTGAGAGACATGGGAATTGAAATTGCTATTGATGACTTTGGAACCGGTTACTCTTCCTTGAATTATTTGAAAAACCTACCCATTGATAAACTCAAAATCGACCAGACATTTGTCTCAGGGATGTCTGAATCTAACGATAACCCTGATGATGACGTAGCCATTGTTAACGCCATCATCTCACTCGGGAATGCCCTGTCTCTGAAAATCATTGCAGAAGGTATTGAGACAGAGCATCAAGCAGAAAAACTCAAGGAGCTGGGTTGTGAGTTGGGACAGGGCTATTTCTACAGCTGGCCTGTAACAGCAGACGAAATCGAAAGGCAAGTATTTAAAGCAACAAAGATCTAAGCCGGCAATACAAACCCAATACATCAACGTTTACTTATATACTCACAAGCTCTTCAAAAAAAATGCCCGGTAGGTTTATACTGATCGGAAGCCAAAGTTCCTCACGTATAAATCAAATTATCGCTCAACAGGCAGGCTTGCGTTATGCATGTATTGATTATTGATGATGACCAGTCCATTTGTGACTTCATGAAAGCAATCGTTACTGAGGAGGGGCATTCAAGTTACACAGCTCAAAACTATAACGAAGCATTCCAGATATTGTCTGAACATGATATTGATTTAGTGTTCGTCGACGTATATTTACCTGGCAAGGATGGTTTTGAGTTTACAGAAGATATGCGCAAAAAGTTCGACTCTAAATGGGTCCCGGTTGTTTTTATTAGCGGGTCAGACTCAGACGAAAATTATAAAAGAGGTGTAGACGTTGGCGGGGATGATTATCTGGTCAAGCCAATCAGACCGATCATTGTAAAAACCAAATTAAAAACCCTTGAAAGAATCGCGTTAATGAAACAACAGGTTGATGACGCCAACCTGAAACTGAAAAAACTCACACACCAAGACCCTCTCACAAAAGTACATAACCGCAGGTATCTACAGCACGTACTGCTTAAAGAATGGCGTAGCGCGCAAAGGGAAGACCAATCTTTAACCGTACTGATGATCGACATTGATTATTTTAAGAACTACAACGATCAGTTTGGGCACATCAAAGGCGATACCTGCCTTCAGAAAATCGCCAAATGCATTACAAGTGCCGCGAACCGGCCCAGAGATGTTGTAGCACGTTACGGCGGAGAGGAATTTCTGGTAGTGCTTCCTGATACCAGTGTTTCTGGCGCACACCATATTGCGGAGAAGATTCAGAAGAACGTATTTGAACGCGGCATTGACCATCCCGCTTCCGAGGTTTCGGATAAGGTAACTCTTAGTATTGGTATTAGTTCAATCAAACAAGGGGCCAAAACATCCAGCGAACTCTGTGACCAGGCGGATAAAGTTCTTTACCTTGCGAAGACGGGTGGCCGGAACAGAATAGAATGTTATGAAAGGCCGGGGGTCTAGAAAACGCTGCACGACGACCTGCATACATACATGGGTAAGCATATGAAATAACCCCATAATCACCTACACTGAATCACCATCTACATTTTCTATAACCATCGTTTATAGAAATGAATTCAAGGAGTGATTCAAAGATGAAGGACATCATCGCCCAAACCCCGCAAGAAAAACACACCGTAAATACACTGTTAGCCAAAAGCATACCTCACTACCGCCAAGCATACAGTGATCGCACTGCATAGTTGATGGCGTGCCTGTCTGAACTGGCATACCTGCGCTTTAATCCATTATTCAAGAAACAGCAGACAAAAGAATTCATTGTCGAAAAAGTAGCAGAGCTGGCAGGAAGCAATAAAAAGAGTGATCTTTTAAAATCAATAGATCTACTGGCTTATGACCATGAAGAGGAGAAACTCGCCCTTATAAATGAGCTATCGGAACTGGATATGCAACTCGTTGATGGCGGTGAATTCAATGAAGATGGTACACAAGCGATTATCATATCAACCAATCAGTTTATAGCATTAGCATTTCGCGGTACCGAAACGACCAGCATCAAAGATATAAAAACAGACTTTAAAGCCAAGGCAACCAACTGCGACTCTGGTGGTCGAATACATTCGGGTTTCAAACAAGCCTTTAATAATATTTTCCTTAAGATCCAGGACAAACGCAACGAACCTGAACTTACAGAAAAACCCCTAATGGTCACAGGCCACAGTCTGGGAGGAGCACTGGCCACGACCGCCGCAAAGCGACTAACTCACCAAGGCAAGGTGGGTCGCCTGCTATACATTTGGATCGCCAAGGGTAGGGGACGAAGATTGGGTCTCAGACCTAAAAACCCCGGTGTACCGGGTAGTTAATGCGGCTGATTGTGTGCCTATGCTGCCACCCGGTAGTGATATAGTTTCCAGCATTGCCTTTGCAACGGGATGGATACCTGTCTTTGGTACCGCTTTAGAAAGCTATTTAAAAAAACACTACGACAAATATATGCATGGCGGTGATATGCGCTATTTATCCAACTGCAAACCAGATTGTTATGACAATGTAAAACTTCTGTTTTCTGTAAGCTGGTTTTATCGCACTAAAGCCTGGTTTCTTAAAGGCGCTGCTTTTAAAGAGCCCTTAGCCGATCACACAATGAAAACTTACAGAAAAAAACTAATGATTATTGCCAGAAACAGAAACCTTACGTCAGCAACCCAATCGAGTTCCGAGATGCATTAGAACGCAATCAGAGCAGCACTAACACGTTATAAAAAGGGCTTGGCCAGGCGACGTAGCTTGAAGACTGCACCCTATATACATTCGTTTGCTATGACAAAAGCCAGAAACACCTACCCACAGGGCAGAAATTTCTGTTCGTTCGCAGTTCATTATCACAAGATGCAGCCTACAAGCCCCTCTATCAGGCATGTTGAACAAGCGATCGTCTTAAAAAAACCACTCCTAATCCTGACACTGATCAGAAAGCTCATAACCAATCAAACCTTTACCTACTCATAACAGCATAAAAACACACGCTTTTAACCACAAACTACTGATCAACTTCGAAAACTACTATCTCAAACACAAATCTAGTCCATACCTGCCAAATCACCAAAACGTGACAATCATAAATAACTTGCATAGCCCGATAGAACATTATATATTTCGTGACAGTCACATATTTGTAGGAAATCAAAATGGTAGATCCGCGAGACACAGCGACAGCAACACTGCCCGGTATAAAAGAGCCGGTTAAATTAGGTAGAAAACCAATCTTTGCTAAAGCCATGACAGCAGCACAAAGAAAGGCCCGGCAGAGACGAGATCAGGATGAACGCATCCAGAGCTCAGACTTTGAATCCTGGACAGAATCTGACTGCTTGCGGGTACTTACCAATGGAAAACTAAAGGCAATGAGTGAACTTGCCTGGAAGAGGTTAGGGCAGTTAAAAGGCTATCAGTGACAGTCACATATAAATAAAAACCCTGCCGCTGCAAGATAATTACATTGCATAATTAAAATCATAAAAGCAACGTATCCTATTGATTACATTTAATTTATTAAGAATAAATATACAGTATCTTTTAGAAGCATAACCACACAAAACTCCATCGATTATGACCTCAAAGAACTTAACATTGCATAGGAAGAACTGTGATCGCACTGTATGATTTAGCAGTCATTCTCACATAGTTAATGCCTTGGAGATCAGTCATGCCAAAAACTGTCGTTATTACCGGTGCAAGCAGAGGCATCGGCCTTTCTTTTGCCAGCCTTTACGCCAAACGCGGCTACCACGTATACGCTGCCTGCCGAACAGCATCAACAGAACTGACAGCTCTTAGTGTAAACATTATCGATAAAATAGATGTAACTGACCCGGAAAGCATTCAACGCCTCAAGTCTGGACTGGAAGGCGTGGAGGTCAATCTTCTGATTAACAATGCCGGCATCCTAAGAAACGAAGTACTAGGCGATCTCAATCAAGCAACAATCCGCCAACAATTCGAAACCAATGCACTGGCTCCATTATTAGTCACAGAAGCACTTTCAAACAATCTTACCAACCCATCTAAGGTCGCCTTAATAACCAGCAGAATGGGCTCAGTCAAAGACAACACCAGTGGTGGAAGATATGGCTACCGCATGTCAAAAGCAGCCCTAAACATCGCCGGCGTTTCACTGGCTCACGATCTAAAACCCCAAGGAGTTGCAGTTGCCATATTACACCCAGGGCTTGTTGGCACCGAAATGATAGGCGGCATAGGCGACATCACACCAGAACAAGCCGCCGAGAGACTATCTCAAAGGATCGACGACCTTAACCTGAGTAACACCGGTACATTCTGGCATTCGAATGGTGAAGCACTTCCTTGGTGAGATATCCAGCCAATAGCCGTTCACAAAAGAGCAACGCGCGCTACGCTGTTCTTTTCGATACTTTACCCAGTAGATCTAGTGTTAATGGACAACTGAGTCTGAACTATCGCTTTCGTAATTACGGGGGCTGTAGAGGAGGTAGGGACATTTGCCAAATAGCAAAAATGTCAGATCTCTTTGAACTATTCAGTTCTGGGACATAACTCGCTGAACTATTTTGATCAGATCAAAAACGAGTAGAATCAATTAGTTATTATTAATAATTCATACTTTCAGACTAGCAACAAATCTTCATGGCCTAAACTTAAACTTGTTCCACTACAGAAGAATAATCACTAGTTAAAATAGAAAAAGGAGCCGCGAAGCAGCCCCTTTTGAATCACTATTCTGAATTATGTGCAGGCACCAGGAACCCTGCAGGCGCATTCACTAGGAACATGACAGGCATGTCCCTCACAACGTGTGGCATGTACTGGATCTGGATAAGGCCAATTGCCAAAATGCTTCTCGTAAAGCTCCTTCGTTTGCTCAAAAGCACTCACCAGCATTTGATAATCCTCCTCACCATAAATGCCAAAGTATGGATAGTGATCCATAAAGCGGCCAAAGAGTGAATTGCAGTCGTCACGGTAAGCGCGAGTATCGAGAATATGAGCATGCCAGATAGCATCAATCTCTTTGCTCGGAACCAGTGACTTACCAGGATACCAGCACTTTAAGCTCAAGAAGCGACGGTACTCTAGCTCAGCTTTATTCCAATCACTAACAGACATCTCCTGCTCTGATGACTCTGCGTACTTATGCTTTAGCTTCGAGAAATCAAGCTTCTCTACAGCACGATGAAGGCCTTTAGGTGCTAGAACAGGTTTATTTACTGTGATGTTAATAGTTTGAGTGTTCATAACTCATCTCCATAATCATTAAATAACGACTAACCTTGTTAGCCTCTTCGTTTTAAAAAGGCGTTGTAGCGTTCATGGCTGATCACGGAGAAAGGTTTCCAATTAATACCGTTCTTACGCACTAACAAACGGTAGCGTTGTCCTAGTTTGAAACGCACATAATCTGGCCGACAGCGCAGAGCTTTACCGCCTAAATCAGCGTAATGCCGTCCAAGGCGTAGTTCTGCCAGGATGTGATGGCATTTGGCAACGTAGCTCGGCATTTGAGCTGACAGTTGTTTGAGGTCTTTCCTGAAATTAGAAGGGAAGTGTTTTTGTTCCATGATTCAATCCTTGATCTGTTATTGAGACAGAACCAGATTGAAGATGTGACGAGCACAGAAAAGGCTTTTTATAGATTTTTTTGAAGATATTCGAAATAGCTCTCAGCTTCGTTTAAACGAAACTCAAGCTGTTTGAGAAGCGTGCTAACCACAGGAAGCCTAATGACAGCTTCAACTTCTAGTTCATGAAGAGTTTGTTTCGCTTCAGTGAGTTTACCTTTCTCATATAGGGATAGAGCGGCATTATATTTTTGATGATAACCTGACCAATGAATCTGCTCTCCATATATCCATGCAATTGGATGTAGATTGCCTGTAGAAAAAGGGGATGAAAGCTCATCCAGTAAAGGGTTCCATTCCTCACACTGTAAGGATTCCATAATAGGTTCAAGGTTCTCCTGAACAATACCCAAGCAAAAGAATTCAGAATACTGTAACTCGTACCGTTTCTGGATTAATGCCAAGTATTCAGCGACAAGCTTGTCTCTGCGATCTCCTGTAATTTGAGCGTGGAACAAGTTTCGAACCTTTCCACTATCACCGAGTAGGTAGCAAAGAATAATCGCATTCGACACTGCAGGTTTGTACTGAGGCTGAAGTGCTCTCCTAACCGCGTCGGGTGAGTCACTTTGAGTAAAAAGGACTAACTGCCATTTTTTTAATCCCTTAGCAGGCCTTATAAATACATTATTAAGCTCATTCCTCAGTGACTCAGCTATGGCCGATTTGCAGCCAATTATTCCTTTAGCTGTCTGTGGAATCGTTTTAAAGGTCGACACGGTTTCTAGCCTTACACAACGCTTCAACAACCTCATTCATCGTTTGTGCACCGTGTGATACCACTTGAGAGGCTAGTTCTAGCACTGAGCCCTGATCACAACGATAGCGTCCATAAGAGCTTTTTCGTAGGTTATGGATCTGACTTGATACGGTTTTTATTACACCAATACATTCGCCAGCCATGGCAGCCTCATTAAGAGATGTAGTCCAATTTGCAGTCGGACTTTTGGCTTGTTCGATTAGTTCAGAGCACTTCTCAACATATGATGTTTCAGCTTGTGCAGTAAAACACATAGAAAGAAATATGGAGAGAATTAGTGTCCTTTTAAACATGAGCTTTGTCCTTCCTAAAATAACGAGCTCCTTGAATTAAAAGAACTAAATAAAAGCAATACCAAAGCATCCATAAATCATCTGAATACCAAGCGAACAACCCCAGATTAGGTTTGAGTATAGCCCAGATGAATATTGGTACAGCAATTACTAATGCCCATAGATTTGATCTGGTGAGCGTAATGACAAAGAGGTGAAACCTGTAATGAAAAAAAGCTGCCTGGCCTTTAGCTTCAAGAACAAGTTTGAACATCCAAGCAACTATAAGCAGCTCTGATATTAAAAAAAGCAGATCAGAACGATTGAACAGACTTGGTTCGCTTAGAAACACCCAAATGTAGTACAAAGTTAGTGCGCAATAGCAAATAGCAACTATTGAGTAGATGATTAAGTGTAATTTCTTCCTGCACAGCTCACGTGATTCATACGCTTTCTTACATGACAGTAAAGCAAAGGGTGCAAATGAAAAGTTATTAATTTCAGAGGTTGTTTGGTCATCATTAGCAGCAGACCAAGGATCACTGGTAGTAGTCATTATTAATTCCTTTTACTATCCCCAAATTTGGCAGGGATATTCCTTAACAGTTCAATATGCTTGCACCTTCTGCAAATTAAAACAAGAAGTTAGATAAATATTTGCTATTTTATGTAATTAGTTGACCACTGCCGTTACTAAACGTAGTAAAACCATTATTAATAATTATGATGAATGCCACTAATACAATTCGAACTGCTTGGAATATAGAAAATCATGGAAGAACAATCCTTACAATCAATTTTAGAAGATCTTGATGTTAATTCTTTGGTGGGCAGCTTTGAGAAATCGAGCTATCGAGATTATTCCTCCAAGTTTAAAAAACTTGCTGAGTCTTCTTCCGATCCCTCCCATCATAAAATATGGCAGATACTTAATGCTGTAAGCTCTTATCATTTTCGCCCCGAAGATCGTAACGAACCATACGGCCCTTTATGTCAGTTCGAAGGGAAGAGAAGTGCTATACCAGCGGACCTTTCTGCAGATGAGCTTGAGATATTGAAAGCATTATCAGAAATCATCTCCGAGCTATTCATCAAGGCAAGAATATTTGACGTATTGTGGTTGAGGCTTCGTCAGCCCCAGTACGCCCTAGGTGCTGTAAGCTCGTTTTTAGAGCTGTGCAGTGAGCTCGAAACCGAACAAAATTGGCATGTTCTAGAAGATTGCATTCAACGAACCGTCCGACTCTCTGTCATATTTGGTCGCAAAAAAGAGTCTTTGTTCTCTACGGTTTCGAAATATATTGAAGATCAAATAAATGATTCCAAGGGGCACTCAGAACGGCAATGGCATTTGCTCAATATGTTAGAGGCAGCAATTGATTATGGAATAGGTGATATAGGTCTCAATTACCAAAATTCAATCTCATTAGCTGCCCAGTTTGAAATCGAATTCGATTGGTCACATTCCCAAGCAGCTTGGGAAGCGGCAATAACAGCCGCGAAAATGAAGAAAAGCACCACTGATCGAATTACTGCAGAAAAGGGGTATGCGGAATCACTTGCCTCTCAAGCTCAAGCTGCTGATTCAGGTCTTGCATCTTCACATTTCATGACCAAAGCGCTTAAAGCATATAAAAAGATACCTAATAGCAAAATACGCCAGGACGAACTCTATTCTCTACTTCGTGATTATCAACGCGACTCGTTGGAACAAATGCATGCAATTGAAGGGCCGAAGGTGGACTTAACGGAATCCATTGTTTCCTCAAAAAACCTAGTAAAGGATAAAAGCTTTGAGGATAGTATTTTCTATCTCGCATTTGCTGTATCTCAGGTCCCAAAATATGAGGAGTTAAAAGATAATGCCAAACAAAGTATGCAGGAATCTATCTTCAGTCAGCTAGTCGGCTCGACTCGACTCGATGCTGATGGATTACTTATTGCTGAAGTTCCATCAACATTTGGTTTGGAAGATGATGAAGAAGGTAAAAATGTTTGGGCGGAAATTTTGAAGCTTGCTCAGTTACAGCATGGAATTGACGTATAAGGAGCTATCGAACCAGCTCGCAACCAAATATGCCTTCAGCACTCTTTGGATGAACAATGTTTATTAGATTATCTAAGTGACAATCCATTCATACCAGAAGGTCACGAATACCTTTTCATGAAAGGATTAATCGAAGGGATGCGGGGTAACTTTATAGTTGCGGCCCATTTGCTTATTCCGCAACTAGAAAACTCTTTTAGATATGTAATGGAGCAGAATGGAGTAGAGACGTCCGAATTAAAGGATTATGGCATTCAGGAGCGAATCACTCTGGGTAAAATCCTTGAGCATGAGGAGTTTATAAAAGTATTTGGTAAAGATGTTTCACTTGATTTGAAAGGGTTGTTAGTTGATAGGCTGTATGGAAATCTAAGGAATCAAATGGCTCACGGCTGTATGAGCGCTAACTCATTTTTTCAAGCATCAGTCGTATATCTTTGGTGGTTAACTTTGCGCTTATGCTTAACGCCGTTCTACAAACCTTGGGCTGAATCAATTTCTACTAAAAGTAAAGAAAAAGCAATTATTGCAAGCGAAGAAGTAGCCTGAATAATCATCAGCTGTGTAATGCAAAGACGATGTAGTACACTGATTTCCATTCAAAAAGAGGCAGCGGATGCTTCATCTTCTTACCGCTGTTTCTGTATCTATGTTAGTAAGGAACAGCAGTGTCTGATTTCAAAAAAATTGAAGAGCTAGAAAAGCGCCTGTGGTCTGCGGCAGATAGTTTACGAGCGAACACAGGGCTTACCGCGCAAGAGTATTCCCGCCCGATTCTGGGGCTGATCTTCCTACGTTATGCAGAGTTCCGTTTTGAGAATGCTAAGGCTAAGCTGGAAGGTCAATCCAGCCGTCGCCGTGGTGGTGATATTAAGAGCCGCATTCAAGCTGAGGGGGCGATGTATGTGCCCGATGAAGCGCTGTACTCCAATCTTTTGAAGCTGCCAGAAAGCGCGAATATTGGTGCTAACATCAATGAGGCAATGAAGGCGCTTGAGACTGAGAATGAGGCGATTAAAGATGCGCTGCCTAAAACCTACACACGTTTCGACAATACGATTCTGAAAGACCTGCTGAAAAACTTCGCTGCGATTGATTTTGGTATGGGATCGGATGTATTTGGGCGTATCTATGAGTACTTCCTGAATGAATTTGCCAAAACTGAAGGACAGGGCGGTGGTGAGTTCTTCACGCCCTCTACCTTAGTTCGTTTGATCACAGAGATTATCGAGCCATTCCACGGCAAAGTATTTGATCCTGCCTGCGGCTCTGGCGGTATGTTTGTGAGCTGCGCGAACTTTGTTGAGGAACACGCTTTATCTCAGGGGCAGTCATCTCAGGAGCAGAGCGACGCTTCTGATCACCTGTCTATCTTCGGTCAGGAGAAAACTGGCGATACGGTTCGACTGAGTAAGATGAACCTGGCAGTACATGGCCTTCAGGGTGATGTCCGTGAAGGTAACTCCTATTACGAGGATATCCATAGTTGTGCGGGCAACTTTGATTTTGTGATGGCTAACCCGCCTTTCAATGTTAACGAGATCCAGAAAGATCGCCTTAAAGACGACAAAGCCCGTTTCCCATTCGGTATGCCACGTACCGATAACGGAAACTATCTGTGGATTCAGATGTTCTATGCGGCGTTAAACGATAAAGGTCGTGCAGGATTTGTAATGGCAAACTCTGCCAGTGATGCCCGCTCTTCTGAACAGGATATCCGTCAGCAGCTGATCGAAGCCAAAGCCGTTGATGTAATGATCGCGGTATCCAGTAACTTCTTCTACACCGTAACCCTGCCATGCTCACTTTGGTTCTTTGATAAAGCCAAGAAGGGAACAGATCGGGAAGATAAAGTGTTGTTTATCGATGCACGACACATCTTCCGTCAAGTTACCCGTGCAGTACGCGATTACACCAGCGAACAGCTTAACTTTATCGCCAATATCGTGCGCCTCTACCGTGGAGAAGGCGTGGATAATACCTACCTTGAACAGCACCCAGATGACGTACAGGGAAGTACTAATGTCGTGGGAGGCCGGACGTCGGGAGCGACAGAAGCCAGCAATGGCGATTGGGCAGTCGATAAGCATTTCCCTGAGGGTCAGTATCAGGATATTGCTGGGCTATGCAAGGTTGCAACGATTGAAGAGATCAAAGAACAGGGCTGGTCTCTTAACCCTGGCAGATATGTTGGTGTCGCTGCAGGTGAAGAGGAGCATGACGAAGACTTCGCGGCGAAGCTTGAAGCGCTTCAGGAAGAATTGGAAGTACTCAATTCTGAAGCATATGGGTTGGAGCAAGTTATTTCATCAAACGTAAACATGTTATTGGATGCAGCTAGATGAAATGGATTGAAAGCACAATTGGCGATGTATGCGATGCAGGAGGTGGTGAAGTTAAAACAGGACCCTTTGGGTCTCAGCTTCATCAATCTGATTACAGCACCGTCGGAACCCCAGTTGTTATGCCCAAGGACATAATAGAGGGCGATGTGTCTGATTTATCTATAGCCAGAGTTGGTCCAGATCACGTAGATCGATTATCTAAACATAAGCTAAATGAAGGAGACATAGTTTATGGAAGGCGAGGTGATATTGGTCGTCAAGCGCTGATTACTAAAAAAACTGAAGGCTGGCTCTGTGGAACAGGTTGCTTAAGAGTCACCATAGGGAAGCCTGCACCAGTCATTCCAAGCTTTCTTCACCTTTATCTAAGGCAAAATGATGTAATATCATGGATCGCTAATCAAGCAGTTGGCGCGACAATGCCAAACTTGAATACCAGTATATTGAGAAGTGTTCCTGTAAGATTTCCTGAATCAAAAGCTCATCAGGAAAAACTCGCAGATATTGTTTGTTCCTATGACGCTCTAATCGAAAACAACAACCGCCGTATCGCTATTCTGGAAGAGATGGCTCAGTCCCTCTACCGTGAGTGGTTTGTTAAATTCCGCTTCCCAGGGCATGAACAGAGCCAGATGGTTGAGTCGCCGCTTGGATTGATTCCTGAGGGGTGGGACATAAAAGCGTTTACAGATTTAGCTTCCTTTATGAATGGCTTTGCATTTAAAGCCTCTCATTTTAGTGATGATGGATTAGCTGTTGTTAAAATCCCAGAGTTGCGTAACGGCCCGACCACCAAAACCCCGTACTGCCTAAAGAATACAGTTCCTGAAAAATATCTAATTCAAAATGGGGACTTAATTTTTTCATGGTCTGGAAGTTTTGTGATTAAGGAATGGACCTTTGGTGATGCATTGCTGAATCAGCATCTATTTAAAGTCACACCTATTGAGCAAGATAATAAAAGATTTATTGAAATTTCTCTTCAGGCAGCACTACCCAGAATGCTGAACCAATCGGTTGGTGCCACAATGAAGCACATTCGCAGGTCAACTTTAACGGAAACAAAAACAATAGTGCCTCCTATAGATCTGCTGAGTATATTTAATGAGCAGGTTAATAGCCTGATAAACCTTGCTGTCAATTTGGAAAAGAAAAACCAAAATCTAAAAAAACAACGCGATCTACTGCTCCCTAAACTGATCAGTGGCCAGATCAATCTGAGCCAGGCAGAGCAAGCCAAAGCATGATTATTCACTGCACTCAGAAGCTATCAGCCAAGTTAAAGAGTGCTGGCCATACGGTAAGTAAAACGCCGCTGGCTTCTGAGCAGTGTTCAAATAGTGCAGAGCAGTCAATTGGCTCATGGCATGCCAATATCACCACCATACAGCGCCGCCAGTGTGTGGTGTTCTGTCATGATCAAACCCGTTTTGCGCTGGTATTGATTGGCGCAACAGTAAAAGAGCTGAAAGCAATCGATTACTGGTTCAGTGATCTGTTAATGAACACCTTACTGAAAGCGGGTGTTGATCCTGCTCTGATTGAATCGACCTGCCAGCAACTACCTACACTACAATTCGATACCGCTTGCGACCGCTCAGTGCAGGGCACACTGAATCAGTTGATTCAGGAGCTTGAATGGACTGTACAGTATGATGATATCTCTGTTATGGACTTACCAATCTACAGCACCTGTGTGAGACTGAGTGAGCGACCCCGTCGTATTAAAGGGATGAAAGAAAGCGAATGCTTCTGGCCGATTAAGGAGATGGAGAGACATTTGAGGATATTGTCAGCCCGCTGAGTTCAGGCGCGAATAGAGATCTGAATTGCCAGATGTTTTAAAAAAGGCTACATTTGTATCTAATTTTGCAACATTTTATTTTGTCTCATAAGAGTCTATGTATGCCAGCTACGCTATCTTCGATACTGTTTAAGGATTACCGCCGCCGCGTGCTTAACCTTTTACTGCTGCATCCGCAGCAGCAGTTTCATGTGCGTGAAGTCGCGCGGTTGACGGGCACCGTTGCCGGAACAACCGGGCGAGAGCTAAAAAAGCTGGAAGAGGCGGGTATTCTGAGCCAGTCCCGACGGGGGAATCATCTACTTTATTCGGCAAATAGAGAGTGCCCGATCTTTAATGAATTAGCGTCTATTCTGCGTAAAACTTCGGGCCTTGCGGATGTATTGGCTGAAGCTCTGTTGCCTATTCAGGATCAGATTAAAGCAGCCTTTGTATTTGGTTCTGTCGCAAACGGAAAGGCGAGTTCACATAGTGATGTGGATCTGTGCATTATTGGCGATATATCGTTTTCTGCAGTGGTGAACTGCTTGTATGATACACAGGACATATTAGGGCGTGAGATCAACCCGAAATGCTTCTCGCTGGATGAGTGGCAGGAACAATGTGCTGATCCGTCTGTATTTGTGCAAGAGCTGCTGCACAAGGAAGTTATCAATATCATAGGAGACAGGGATGACCTTAGAGAATTTGTTAGGGATTAGACTTGAAGCGATAACCGCCGACCCGATCATGATCCAGAAGCTGCTGCAGGCGGCAAACTCCGGCCTTAAAGATGCCGCAGTGGAGCAGCTGAGCAACGAAACCCGCTTTGATGTGGCTTACAAGGCCATTATGCAGTTGGCGAATGCCGCACTTCAGGCCAACGGCTACCGCACCCTGACCAGCGTACCGGGCCACCACCAGACGATGATTCAGTCGTTACCCAAAACCATCGGTTTACCCCGCGGGCAGATGATTCAGCTCGACACCCTGCGCAAACAGCGCAACCTCGCTGACTATTCCGGGGCACAGGTCACCGACCAGGAGTGCGCGGCCTGCATCAAACTGGCCGCTGATCTGTCACAGAACGTTCGCCAGTGGTTAACCCATAACCATCCAGATCTGGTGGATTGATATGACATACACAGAAGATGGGCTCATAGAACAACCTGCCATTAACCTGTTTGGCCAGCTCAACTGGACGACTGTCACCTGCTGGGAGGAGAGCTTTGGGGACACAGGGAAGGCCGAAGGGCAGCCGCTGGGCAGGGAAACCCGTAGCGATGTTATCCTGTATAGCCGTCTTCGTAATGCCTTAACCCATCTTAATCCAGACATTCCTGCGCGTATTCTTCAGGAAGCAATTGATGAGATTAGCCGTGACCGCAGTGCGATGGGGCCGATTGCAGCCAATGAAGAGGTTTATGATCTTCTCAAAGACGGCTATGACTATATCAGCAATGCTGAAGATGAAGAGGACTGTACGGTTCGGTATATAGATTGGTCAGAGCCTTCAGCTAATGATTACCTGCTGTGTAGCCAGATGACTATCAGCGGTGAAATAGAGAACCGCCGCCCTGATCTTTTAGGGTTTGTTAATGGCTTACCTTTGTTGTTTGTCGAGCTGAAAGCCAGTCATAAAGAGTTGATCAATGGCTATAAAGACAACCTTAAAGATTACCGTAATACTATTCCGCAACTCTTTGTATTTAATCAGATAATTATCATTTCAAATGGTATCCAGTCTCGCGTTGGCACTATATCCAGCCAGTGGGAACACTTTGCCGAATGGAAGAAGATTGAATCGGAATCAGAGCCTCGTAAAGTGAGCTTAGAGGTGGTCATTCGTGGCGTGTGTGAGCAGAACAGACTGCTGGATATTATTGAGAACTATGTTCTATATGTTCGTGCCAAAGAGACCATCAAAATTGTAGCCAAGTACCACCAGTATCTGGGGGTGAATCAGGCGTTGCTTGGATTAGATTCAGTCGAACAGAAAGCAGATGGCAAGCTATCAAAAGGGCAGCTGGGTGTTTTCTGGCATACCCAGGGAAGCGGTAAAAGCTTCTCAATGGTGTTCTTTACCCGTAAGGCCTTCCGACGCTTCACTGGTAACTGGACCTTTGTGCTGGTAACTGACCGTACTGACCTGGATGATCAAATTTATAAAACGTTTAATGCTACAGGCATGATCACAGAAGCCTGTCAGGCTGATTCAGGCGCAGAGCTTAAGCAGTTACTAGCTGAAGACCACCGTTTTGTCTTTACGCTGATCCAGAAGTTTAAAGGTGATGAGAAGGGCGATTACCCCATTCTGTCTGAGCGAGGTGACATTATTGTTATCACCGATGAAGCCCATCGTAGCCAGTATGACTCCTTAGCAATGAATATGCGTAAAGCGATGCCTAATGCTTCATTTATGGCATTTACAGGTACGCCATTACTCTCTGGCGAAGAGAAAACCCGTGAAGTGTTTGGTGATTATGTATCAACCTATAACTTCTCTGATGCGGTAGATGATGGCGCGACGTTGCCTCTCTATTACGAGAACCGCGTTCCCGAAGTTACATTGCTGGCAGATAACATTGGGGAAGAGATCGCAGAGATTCTGGACGATGCAGACCTGAGCGATGAGCAGGAAGCGAAATTAGAAACAGAATTCGCAAAGCAGTATCACATCATCACCCGCGAAGACCGCCTTGAAGAGATCGCTGAAGATCTGGTTAACCACTATATCAACCGAGAACCCTTTAAAGATGGTCGTTTAGGCAAGGCAATGGTGGTTTCCATCGATAAAGCCACCGCGATTCGCATGTACGACCAGGTACAAAAGGCCTGGAAGAAGAAGCTATCCAGTCTTGAGCTACAGGCTAAGCACCTGTCAGGCTCAAGACTTACCAGAATTAAATATCAGATAGAACATATGCAATCTGCTGATATGGCGGTGGTTGTGTCAGGCGGCCAGAATGATGATGAAAAATTGGCCAAACATGGCCTGGATTACAAAACCCATCGTGAGCGCTTTGTTAAAGAGAAGCTGGATGAGAAGTTTAAAGATCCCGATGATGACCTAAGAATAGTATTTGTCTGCGCCATGTGGCTGACTGGCTTTGATGCACCTTCGGTTTCGACTCTGTATATCGACAAGCCTTTAAAAAGCCACACGCTGATGCAAACCATTGCCAGAGCCAACCGAGTTTACCCAGGTAAACCTGCAGGTCAGATCGTTGATTACATCAATATCTTCGGAGCCCTACAGCATGCGCTGGGCCTCTACGGGGGCGGAGTTGCTGAAGAGCAGGGGACTTATACGGTTGACACCCCTGCCAGGGATAAATCAGAGCTGCTTTCTGCACTTAAGACAGCGATCACTGATCTGGTTATCTATCTGAAAAAATGCGATATCGATCTTCATGCAATTATCAATGCACCTGCAACAGATTTCACCAAGCTAACGTTGCTCGATGAAGCCAGCGAAATACTCCTGAACCCTGAATATAAAGAGGACTTTGTTGCATTCCTGAGGCAGATAAACCGCATCTTTAAAGCCATATTGCCTGATGATAGTGCAACTCAGTTCACACCACATCGTATCGCTATCAACGTGATATATAAGCAAATGCGTGAGAAATCGGGCCTGAGTATCGATGATGAAGATGTACTGGATGTTGTAAGGAATCAGGTTAATGAATTGCTGGATGAATCTATTGAAACAATCAATATAAACAGCAACTTACCAGAACCTATTAATATCGCAGGTATCGACTTTGATGCACTTGCTGAGATGGTTTCGCGCATTACCAGCCCTAAACAATCTGATGCTGAACGCCTGAAAAACATCATTGAACGAAAGCTTCAGCCAATGATTATGCGTAACCGCACACGTCAGGACTTGCAGCAGAAGTTTATGGATATGATCGAGGAATACAACCTCGGTGCCTATAACGCTGAGGAGCTGTTTAGAAGGCTTGAAGAGTTTATCCGAGAGCTGAACGAAGAAGATAAGCGCACTGTTAAGGAAGGCCTTACAGAGGAAGAGCTAGCCATCTTTGATCTGTTGTTAGAAGACGTAACCTTATCTGACAAGGAACGTACACAGGTAAAAGGGATCGCTAAAATACTTATCGAAAAGATGCAGGATGCTCTGGTGATCGACTGGCGCAAAAAACAACGAACCAAGGCTAAGATCAAAAACCTGATTGAAGAAGTCTTAGACGAGCTTCCAGAAGCTTATGACGACGACCTGTGGCCCAAGGCATGTTCAGAAGTCTTTATGCACGTTTACGAGAAATACCCAGGTCAGGGTCAAAGCGTTTACGTTCATTAACCACGGATAAGTCAAAAGAGCTGTGTGTTATGAGTTGTCAAGGTAGCAGTCATGATGCAGTGGATGTTATTTTACTTGCTGAAAAAAGTGTTGGTAGGAGTTCAATGGAAAAATTGATGACTGCTTGAGAATATTTTGAATAACACTTTAATATCTAATGCGACACAACGCCTTAAGCTTGCAGAAATTATAATGAGTATAAAGTCCGTACTCTGAATCTGTATTAATGAAATTGGTGATAGTTTTGTACCTTAGCCCCACTAAGTTTATTGAAATATTTATAAATTTTTATAGAGAATTATTTCACCGTCAGGACATTCGATTTATTTTGATTGGCGGCTTAGCAACTTGTATGCACTTTGTTGTATATAGTTTGCTCTGTTCTTTTCTAGGTTTTGAACCTCTACGTGCTAATATTCTTGGCTATCTTGCAGCTGTATCAATCTCTTTTTTTGGAAATGCATACTGGTCATTCCGGGTAGGAGCTTCAAAAGTCCGAGCTTTGAGATTCATCGTGGTTTCCTTAGCCGGTTTTAGCTGTAACGCATTTTTTGTTCATATTGTCACAACAACACTACACCTTTCCCCAAACTGGGCGGCTATTGCTATTGTAGGGATCACACCATGGTTTTCCTATGTGCTTTCTTCTAAGTGGGCTTTTCATCCAGATCTGGGAATAACTAAACAAAAAGCTTTAGATTGTTGGTATCGGCCTATATGGAAACTGATGCTGGCGTTTGTTTTTTTGGACTTGTTTTTCTTTCGACATAATTATCTTTCCGGTGGAGATCTAATATTTGGTGATTTAGGTGATCCAAGAATTGTACTTGTATTGTTAGAGCACTGGGAACATTGGTGGCGGGGCGAGGCTCAGTGGAACTCACCTTCCTTCTTCTGGCCTCAAGAAGGAGCGCTAGGCTACACAGACGCATATTTTGTGTTTGCAATTCCCCATATATTCCTAAGATCTATTGGTTTTGATCCATATTTGAGTATGGAGGGGGCATTTCATACGATGAAATTCGTGGGATTTTGTGGGATGACGTGGCTACTATCATCAAGATTTCGCGTATCACAAAATTGGGCGATTGCTGGAGGAGGCCTTTTTTTTATTCTGAATAGCCTTTACTGGCATTCTATCCATATGCAACTTGCATCGGTTGCCATCACTCCGTGGGTGCTTGGTCTTGCGTTAAAATGGATAACAGAAGGTCAGAGAAAAAGTACTTCTATCATGCTAGGAGTGCTTTTTTCAGCTTTTTTCCTCACCAGCTTTTATATGGCATGGTTTAGCGCTCTATCAGTAATTCTTTTAATAATTATTACATTGCTTACAAAAAACTTTCACCCTGAAAAAGGTTGGCAATATAGATTGCTTTTAGGCGCTGC
Source organism: Neptuniibacter sp. (assembly GCA_050633605.1). Taxonomy (GTDB): domain Bacteria; phylum Pseudomonadota; class Gammaproteobacteria; order Pseudomonadales; family Balneatricaceae; genus Neptuniibacter. Next base: position 100,682 of record JBOEGV010000019.1, read on the forward strand.
AGCCTTTGTAGTGGGTATGTTGCCTTTTTTGTATCTATACTTACCTGTCCTTATTGAAAAACAGGGACATGATTTTACAGCCGTTATTTTCAATGCACTCTATCCACTTGAATTCATTAGAGTAGGCCCTAATAATCTGCTTTGGGGTTGGTTGGAAAATTTTCTTTTCAAACCTCTCTATCCTGAAATTGAAGGCGACTATAACTATATTAGTGACTACGAACGTATGTCTGGTTTCACACCAGTACTTGCTGTTGGGTTTCTGATTTTTAGTATCATCTTTATCAAAAATTGGAGTCGCCATATTCGAACGAATAATGGCCCTGGCTGCCTAGCAGCATACTTTTCGGTGTTGGGTTTGGTTTTCTGGCTGATATCCGTACGTTATGGTGACTTCACACCTTGGAAATTAGTCTATGAATTGGTGCCGGGGGGGAGTGCAATGAGGGTGCCTTCTCGTATTTTACTGTTTGTCTCTGTTTTTGTTATTCCAGTTGTTATTTTGGGACTGGTCTCCTATTTCCGAAATATAGGGAAAAGCCGAGTGGCAATCATGATTATAACTATTATGTTTGCCGAGCAGATTAATACTGCACCATTACAACAAATCTCACGAAGTAAAGAGAAAGTACGCTTATCATTTTCGCCGCCGCCCTCTGAATGTGAAGCGTTTTATATTTCGCGTGGGGACAGTTCTTTTACAGGGTATTCTTTGCTTGATGGTTTTTATATTCCAAATATAGATGCGATGGTTCTTGCCTCAATGTGGGAGGTGCCAACACTAAATGGTATTAGCACATGGTTCCCAGAAGGTTGGGCTTTGCAGCATCCAGGTAATAACCATTATCAAAAATCGGCCCATAAATGGGCTCGACAGAATAGTATCCTTCATAGTCATATATGCTCTTTGGATATGAATAAGAGAGAATGGAAAACGCCAGCTTTATTAGTTCCTATAGCTCCAAAATTGGATGCAAATGGGCTAAGTATTTATGAGTCTGAAGCAGAGGGTATTCTTATTGGCGGCTGGAGCGATACCGAAGATTGGGGAAGTTGGTCAGGATCAGATCATGTGACAATTCAATTTTTTCCTACACAAGAAAACGCTGGATTTTCGTTGAAGATGCATGCTTATCGAGCCGAGGATCGACCCATAAAACTCACAGTATCTATAAAGGGTCGTGATGAGGTGTGGCAAACAGAGATTATAAGCTCCAAAACTGACTGGTATTCCTTCAAGAGCATAAGTAGCCTTGATGGGCCTACTCAGATTGATATCAGTATAGATTCTCCCCGGCGACCTTCTGAATGGGGGGAGCCCGACCAGCGAAAATTGGCTATTGGCCTTTCAAAAATCAAGTTAATACAACCTGAGAATATATAATTGAATTCACGACAAAAAGAAGTTGCCATATTACTACCTTGCTATAATGAAGCAGCTGCAATATCGGAAGTTGTTGCATCCTTTAAACTTGCCTGTCCTGATGCAACTATATACGTCTATGATAACAACTCTACGGATGGAACGCCGGAAGTAGCTAGAGACGCGGGGGCAGTAGTACGCCATGTACCCAAGCAGGGTAAAGGTAATGTTGTTCAACATATGTTTATGGAAATTGAGGCTGACATTTATGTAATGGCTGATGGTGATGGTACTTATGATGCCGAAACAGCTCCACTGATGATTGAAACCTTGATTCAAGAATCAGCGGATATGGTTGTTGGGGTGAGGAAGCATGAAAGTGATTCTGCCTATCGTCATGGCCATCAGTTTGGTAACAAAATGCTAAATAAGATGGTTGAATGGTCCTTCGGGGAAAAGGTAGGCGATATGCTTTCGGGCTACCGTATTTTTAGTCGTAGGTTTGTAAAATCGTTTCCGCTTTTAAGCAAAGGCTTTGAAATTGAAACTGAGATTACAGTCCATGCCCTCTCTTTACAACTCCGAGTAGTAAATGTGGAAACTAAATACCATGATCGAGCAGAAGGAACTGCAAGTAAATTACATACTTATAAAGATGGCTTCAGGATATTGAGTGCTATTGCATTATTAGTTAAATATGAACATCCTTTCTACTTTTTCTCTATCATCAGTTTCATCTTAGTTCTACTGTCTTTGTTCGTTGGAGGGGGAGTGGTATTGGAGTTTCTAAACACTCAATATATCACCAAGATACCGAGCGCTATTCTAGCGACAGGGTTAATGCTATCAGCCTTAATATGTTTTTCATTAGGGGTGGTTTTGGATTCAGTTTCTCGAGGGCAGAAACAATTTAAAAAGCTCACATATTTATCAACTAAATAGCTTATAAGTCGCATGTCCCTGACATTCTTACACAAGTGTAGTTGGATTTTTTCAAGCACAGGAGTTTTAATCAAGGTCTGAGTTAGTTGACCACTACGTGTAGCCCTAGGCGTGCTCAGAAATGTTTATGCGCGTTTATGGGAAATGCCCAGGTCAGGGTCAAAGCGTTTACGTACATTAATCTCCGATAAGTCAAAAGAGCAGCGTGCGCTACGCTGTTCTTTTCGATACCTTTACCCACGAAACAAAATTCTTCGAAGCTCTCCGCACGATAGAAGCGTATACGCAAACCAGATCTACTTTGCGTACAAATAAGGCGGATCTCATGCTTAACTTCCAATACCTCAATTTACGAAAGTAACAGCTAACTATGTAGAGCAGGCCAGTACAGGCTTTGCGTTTTTACATGGCCGTGAGATCAATCTCACAGTTAAGTTCTATTAACACTATTAGCTTTGTGCCTTTATGAAATAAATTATCGCATTTAACATAATATATATTATGCGCATATGTATTAATCGATACAGAAACGCCAAAATTTAATATTAAAGTGAACATTCACTATCGCTATATGGACTGGATTATCAACTTAGGGCTAAAAATAAAACGGTGTGCACTCCTATCTAACCGATCAAAACAGACTCAGCCGAACAAGCCGCGAAACGCTTACAGGATGACCTACCAGAAACGAAGGGATTTTCTAAGAAATGATATTTCTAAGCGTATGGTACAGGCTGGAGCGCGGATTGATAGCTACACAAAAGCGCTGGATGAAGGTTTATTAGCTCACCTGTCATATCAGATTCAACAACAAGAAAAGATGCCTCAGGTGCAATTTTCTGAAGTTTTGCAACAACTTCATACATATGATGTTTGCGCAGTTTACAGGTGTTTGACTCGTAAAGGTCTGCATCCAGCATCACACTGTCGCCAACCGAAATTTCGTTCCATAAAAGCTCAGTTTCCAGATGCAATTCTGTAAAATCTATACCGTCCATAAATCACACCCCTAAAGAAGCTTATAACTTAAGCTTGGACTACATTGTGACGAATTGCGAGATGTACGAGTTCAGAATTATTACTAATACTAAGTTTTCTAAAAAGATTGGTTCTATGCGCATGTACAGTTTTAGGACTTATAAACATATCTTCTGCCACTTGAGAAACTGTTTTCCCTTCAGCAAGCAATGAAAAAATCTGCAACTCTCGACGAGTAAGGCTAGCAAGAGAAGCCTCGGATACAGACGAACTACCACTCGCGATCCTGTTTCGAATCTCTTCGGTAATATACTCCTCTCCACCATGTATCGCTTTTACAGCCTCAAGAAGCTCATCTGGCGGGCAGCGCTTAGTCAGAAAGCCTTTCGCTCCGGCACTTAATACATGCGCAGGAAATGGATCCGTTTCTGTAGCTGTAATTACCAGGACTTTTGCTTTAGGATCATGGGAAATAATTCGCCTAATCGCCTCTAAACCGCCGTTAGTATTGGCGTCCTGCTCATCTGAATCCGGGCCTGCTGGCATATTCAAATCCATTATGACCACATCTGGGTGATATGCCATATACATATCACATGCTGACAAGCCATTATCTGCCTCACCAACAATTTCAATACTGTCATCTGAAATAAGAAAACGCTGAAATCCAGCTCTGACCAGAGGGTGATCATCAACAAGCAGTATTCTAATAGAGGCGATCATGAATCATTTTCCTATGACGTATCAGAATCTCTTCCAATGAGAAACCCATATAAATTCAAAGCATTAAAATACTTTATTAAACTAAATATTAGCTTCAGGAAGTATAGCGTCAGCGCCTTTATAAACATCCGTGCTTTCAACTTCCACAGCCCCGGCACTCGAAACCTCCTCAAGAGGAATATGAGCCGGCAAAGCCACTAACTCATCACTGTATCCAACAAGTTGAATACCTTCTTTCTTACAGTGAATAAGTACCTTTTCGAGAGCTCTAATGACACTTCTTTGCCGATCATTGAGCTGATCCTGCCTTACCGTTTTATCTCTTTGCTTACTGGTTACCTGCCGTATTGCATAACCATCAGTATCGAGCAGCTGAATCGTGACATCTTTAACCTGTTCCTGCACAAGAATCACTTTAGCTCGCTTAAATGACTCTTCATTTAAACAACATACTGCATCATCAGGACCGCACTGACGAATAGCGCCAACAACCTCCTGATCATCCGCCTCACTACTGAGCGTTATATCCATTCAGATTAACACCTTATGTTTTCAAACCATATGATTAATACTAACTATAACTGATTGTCCTGTTCTAACCGTGCAATATCAAGCATTAGAGATGATTTTTCATTTACAAGTATATCTATTTGTTTATTAAGGCGTTTATTTTCCTCTTTTAGAGTTCTATTTGTAACTTTCAGCTCGATAAAATCATCAAGATTCCCGCTATTACCCAACGCCTCCAGCTGCTTAACTTCACGCCTTAATCTATCGCTTTCAGCCTGGAGTGAAAGGATGCGATTTTCACCTTCCGCCAGTTTTAATTGTAATTCATGCTTAGCCGTTTGCGTCTTTTCAGACTCCTGTAGCAGCCTGAGGCATTGCGCCCGCAGCTCCTTTAGCTCTTTATGATCCTCATCACGCCCCCGGAATGACTCCTTTGCCTTTTTTTTATATTCATCTTCAAGAGCCCCCCTTCTTTCCTCCAAATGCTTTTCCGCATAAGCCAGAGCCTGTACCCAGATTTTGCTTGCGCTTTCCGCAACAGGGTCCGGAATCATAGGATGCGAGGTGTTCGTTTTTAACCTATCCCCAAGCTCAGCCCACCAATCATTTAGAGCCTTGTTAATCGTTGTTATAGAACCCGAACCCAGTTCAGCACGAACATTTTGCTGGGTTGGCCTTACCCCTTCCATAAGCAACTTATCCGCAGCCTTTTTGGCCTGTTCCTGAGTAGAATTTCTCACTAAACCACCATTTAATATCAAATATGTACCATATGATACATATTATAATAACTTAACTCTTGAAATGCCTCTTTTTTTAATGAAATGCAGGAACCTCTTCTATGATCAATAAGAAACCCTGTTTTTTTGTTACAGCCGGAGGCGCGTTATGTCGTTAAGAGTGGCGATAAATGGTTACGGAAGAATTGGCAGAAACATCCTAAGAGCTTTATATGAAAATAAGGGCCCCCATGATATTGAGATCATAGCCATAAACGACTTAGGTGATCTTGAGATCAATACCCATCTTACCCGTTACGACAGTGTACACGGCCCCTCCTCCTTTGCTGTTTCCAGCACCGATGATGGCATTCAAATTGAGTCCAACTTCATCAAATATCTTCAACACAAAGAGCCAGAAGATCTCCCATGGGGTGACCTGGGTATTGATTTAGTTTTCGAGTGCACTGGCAGATTTACCAGCAAAGAAAAGACCAGCAACCATCTTAAAAGTGGCGCTAAGAGAGTTCTTGTTTCAGCCCCTTGCACCAATGCTGATGCCACAATCGTTTATGGCGTCAATCACCAAACCCTTACCAATAATCACAGAGTTATATCCAATGCATCCTGCACAACAAACTGCCTGGCACCACTAGCTGATGTGATCCATCAAGCACAACATATCAAATCCGGAATCATGACTACGATCCACGCATACACCAACGACCAGCACCTTAGCGATGTTAATTCAGGCGATCCCTATCGCTCACGCGCTGCAGCCATATCAATGATCCCAACAAAAACAGGCGCAGCCGCAGCTGTAGGATTGGTGCTACCAGAACTTAATAATAAACTGTCAGGGTTAGCCGTCCGCGTACCAACACCCAATGTTTCCTTAGTAGATTTAACCTATCAGCCTGATATTCAACTGACGGCAGAAGAGATAAACATTCTGATTAAAAATGCCGCCAACACTGATTTTTCAGGTATTATCAACTGCAATGAAGCCCCTTTGGTTTCAGTAGACTTCAACCATAATCCAGCTTCGTGCATATTTGATTGCACCCAAACTCATGTCTGCAATGGCCTTACGAAAGTCTTTGCCTGGTACGATAACGAGTGGGGTTTCTCCAACAGAATGATTGATCTCGCCACATACATTAGCAACAATCTGGATTAACTTAGATTTTTAACATGCTGATATAATTGAAGATTAAAGCCTCGCTGCGAGGCTTTATTTAACTTTAAAGGTAAGACTCACTTCAAAACAACTGACGCTTCTTCCCTGCCTTGAATTTCTAAACTATCCAACAACACCCCCAATGCAGCCATTACCTGATACTGAGCAAGCACCCTAGCGTATCTGCCATCAAGTAATTGAGATCGTGCAGTAAAGAGTTCATTTTCAGAATCCAGCAAGTCCAGCAGAGTTCTCTGACCAATTACAAACTGTTCATAATATGAATCACGCGACCGCTCTGCAGATACAGCTCTTTGTTCCAGGAAAGGAAGTGTCTTCTCAGAAATCAGTAAAGCATTCCAAGTGGTACGCACAGCTTGATCAAGATCTCGTTTTACTGTTCGCACATTATCTTTAGCAGCCTCACTGGCGTGAGCGGCCTCCAGCACACGCGCATCATCAGAACCACCACGGTATACATTGTACTCTCCGCGAAGCATCGCATATTTGTCATCATTGCCACCCTCTACACCATCAAGGTTTTCATTCCAGCTAGCACCCATATCAAGATAAAGATTAGGACGATGAAGTGCTTTAGAGCTCTGATGCTCAGCCAAGCTTGATTCGTAAAATGCAATTGCTGACAATAATTCAGGGTGCTTACTGCAGGCTTGTTCAATTGCCTCATTAAGACTTCCAGGCATATAGACACTACAGCAATCACCTTCAGGGAATTGCAAATCCTCTGCAGGCACACCCACAACTCGAAGGAAAGCAGCCCTAGCGTCCAGTAAGTTACCCTCTGTGGAAGTTAGGTTAGCTTTCGCCAACGCTAAGCGACCAGCCGCCTGTTCCAAGTCAACCTTGGTATCAAACCCACTATCTGCACGCTTTTTAATCCGCTCAAATGTATCCTGATGGGCTTGCAAGTTAACTTTTGCCAATTCAAATAGTTCTGAATTAAACAAGACCCCTAAGTAGACACTAACAGCGTTCAGCCCAGTAGATTCCGAATCGCTTGCTACACGATTAGCAGCAGCCATTACTTGTGATTCAGCTCTATCCACTGCTGATTTTGTAGCATAGCCATCAAACAACATCTGTCGGAATGTTAGTTCAATCTCTTCCCGCCGATACTCTACATCCTCTGGAGATGTTGAGGAGTTGTCTGTTCTCTCATAGCCTACGCCAGCATTCAGATCTAACTTAGGGTAGTAACCTGATTTGGCAATATCCACTTCTGGAGCGGCCGCCAGCCTACGATTAACCTGAGTCAGAAGTTGAGGGTTGGTTTTTATCGTTTGATCTACAGCCTCTTGAAGTGTGAAAGCTTGTAATGAAGTAGACCCTGAAACAAACAGCATCAATGCAATTGTTTTCCGTAACATTGTCATCGGTTTGGTTCTCCGATATTGGGCATGTTTATTGTGATTACCGTACATTAATTTCCACCCTTCGATTCAGTGGCTCATCGCTATTATCAGGTGTTTCTACTAAGAGTTCTGTCTCTCCAGCGCCTGAAACCTTAATGGCATCTGCTGGTACGCCCAATTCAATCAAACTTCCTCGTACAGCTTCAGCTCGCTTGAGAGACAACTTCTCGTTTAAATCGTCACCACCTACTGTATCTGTATGTCCCACAACGTGAACTTCTACCGCCTGCCGCTTCAAAACGTTACTATAAATCGCATCAGCTTTATTTTCTGATTCAGGAGTTAAGGCTGAAGTACCTGTAATAAAATTCAGACGACTAACAAGAGGGGCAAGTGGTAACGCTGACACCGCAGAGCCAAACTCTTTACGCAACTCTTCCTCATTGCCGGTATAGACTCTTTCGTCTGCACCCACAACACTCATCGCGCTGTAATCACCGTGTAGAACGACCTCTCTGCCTTCAGCTAGAGTGACTACTACAGTTCCCTCTTTACCCTCTTCAGGCATGACCATATAAACTTCACGATGCGGAGGTGCCACACAGACATGCGCTTGACCAGTGCCTCCACGAATAAAACCTCCAGAGGTTAATTCGATATCCCAGGTGTTTTTCTCAGGTGCAAAACCATTAACTAAATCACTGTAAGCACCACAGCCTGCTAAAAACCCAAACACCAAAGCGACTACTGTAAATTGAAATCCATTTTTCATCATAAAGTCCCGAAGCCATTATTCTGTAATTGGATCAACACTGACTGAAAATTCTGTACCTCTGACAGCAAGAATAGCAGCAGGTGTTTTAACCTTTAGTGCTCTAGGGCGTTTCTTGGTGAGTTTGCCGGATATCACAGAAAGAGTGCCTTTCTTAATCGAAACATCAAATTGGCCATCGTGGGTCTTTTTATCAAAGCTAAATTGATCTAATGAAATCCGCGAATGTGGCCCAGCAGAAATACGCGAGTCATCATTAAACAACAAACCTACCGAACTGCCCTTACCCGTTTCAATCAAGTCACTTGCATAAACTGAAACATTAAGTTCAGCATCAATGACCTGACTGTTTCGATGTATTTGAACATCGCCTTGAAGAACTTTAATTTTGCCAATATCCGATTCAGCCCAAACTGTCGTACAAAGAACCAAGCCACCAAATAACAGTATCGCTGCCTTAATCTTGCTTAACATTTTAATTTCTCCGCAAGGATAGGAATATGCCTATGCGTACTCAGAACCGCATAGAGTTACATAATTACTGAAACCAACTACAACTATCAAAAAACTTACACATAAACTTTATACAAAGTTATACAGGTAAACACTAAAACATTTATAGTTGTATCTTAATAATTTATCCAATCTAACGCCCTAACCCACTATTTAAACCGACAAAAGCATATTAAGTACGTTTTTTACCAAGTTGACAGTAATGACTCTTATGATTAGAACAAAAAGAACAGTCACACGTAATTATTTTTGTTAACCCAGTGGATATGAATCTTGAAATTTCCAGCACTGAGAAACCGCAATAAAAAAAGCCTGAACAACTGGCTTGCACTTACGGGTTTATTTTTGCTGGTTGCTTTCCATTTAACAGGTTCTATCCCTTTTCAGGATCAATTAAGAACCTTCGCGTTTGACCTTTATCAATACAATTCACCCAGGGAGAGGATTTCATCACCAGTCGTTATTATTGAGATTGATGAAGCAAGCTTGAATAAATACGGCCAATGGCCTTGGCCCAGAGGCCTATTGGGGCAGATAGTTGAAAAGATTAACACCCACAACCCCGCAGCCGTTGCTATAGATATCATAATGCCCGAACCCGATCGCTCATCACCTTGCGAAGCAACCTCATATATTCCCGGCATTAACCCTGAACTAGTCAAAAATATATGCAAATTGCCAAGCAACGATGAGCTACTGGCTTCTCAAATAGCTAAAGGCAAAGTTGTGCTGGGCATAGCAGGTCTAGATAACAGGGAGAACACCAGCCTTAAAGCGGCGCCAATAAGAATTCTGGGTGAAGACCCTTACCCCTTTGTTCGCAATTATCAGTCTGCAATCACAAACATCTCTACTCTTGAGCAAGCTGCCCTTGGGCAAGCAATACTGAGTATCGATACTGAACGCGGAGTCGTAAGGCGAGTGCCGTTGATAGCATCAGTTAGCAATACCATGCTGCCTTCATTATCCCTGGAGATTTTACGACTTGCCGTTAACAGCCCCTTTTATAATGTTACTGCAGATAAATCAGGAATCAGATCTGTTGGTGTTCATGATCTCGAAATTCCCACTCGCCCCGATGGAAGCATCTGGGTGCACTATAGCTCTCATGATCCGTCGCGTTTTATCTCTGTGACTGATCTTCTTGAGGATAAAGTCGACTCCAGCCATCTGGAAAGCAAGCTGGTATTAATTGGTTTTACTGGTGTAGGGCTTATAGACTTTCCCAGCACTGTTTTAGGTGAGCGCGTTCCTGGAGTAGAGATTCATGCTCAGGTTCTGGAATCTATCTTTGACGGAACAATCCTGAAGAGGCCGGACTGGGCCTTATGGCTCGAAGCCGCTCTGATTTTAGTATTGGGCATAACAGTCATATATGTCTTCCCTATGGTAAAAGCCTGGCTGCAGGTACCTAGTTTAATATCCTTAGTTCTGCTCATTTGCTATGCCGGAACAAAAGCATTTACAGATCACCTGTTATTGTTAGATGCAGCTTCACCTTCATTTGTATTTATGGCTCTTTACAGCGCAATGGTGGCTGATTCACTCATACGAGAAGAAGCACAAATTGAAGAATTAGAGCATGATTTAAGAAAGAAACGTGAAGAGGCCGCTAAAATCCAGGGTGAAATGGAAGCTGCAAAACGCTTCCAGATGGGAATATTGCCCTCTGCAAAGGAAATATCATCGAAAGAAAACCGTATAGATATCGCCGCTATGATGGAACCCGCAAAAATGGTTGGTGGTGATCTATATGACTGTTTCATGCTGGATGAAAACCACATTTTCTTTTCATTGGGTGATGTATGCGGTAAAGGAGTTCCTGCTAGTTTGTTTATGGTAATTAGCAAAACCCTTTGTAAAAGCATTGTCCTGAGAGAAGAAGCTGATTATGCAGATCTTGGCACGTTGATAACACAAGCCAATATTGAGATTTGTCGCGATAACCCAGAAACGCTTTTTGTGACATTATTCTCGGGCATTATTGATCTGCGTAATGGTCTTTTAACCTTCTGCAATGCAGGGCATGAACGGCCGATTCTTTTTTCACCTGAAGCTACAACAGATCAGTTATTAGATGCCAGCGGCCCTCCTTTAGGCATCATCGAACACCATGTATATAAAACATACAACTATCAGATGACTCCAGAGCAATTTCTGTGTATTTTTTCAGATGGACTCACCGAGTCTAATGATGAAAAGCAGAACTTATATGGTTATCAAAAACTGTTAGCTACAGCATCTGAAGTGAACAACCAATGGGATTCTGAAAAACTGCTGAATACCTTGGTTAATGATGTACACAGTCATGCTGGCCAGACAGAGGCCTCTGACGACCTGACCATTATGGTTGTCAGATGGCAAGAAGATAATAATTAAAGAACATTCTCACCTTCAGGAATAGGTATGGAAATACAGGAAGAACCAACCGATAAGTTTTTAAAGATAAACCTTTCTGGCCGAATGGATATTGATGGCGTAGGGAATATCAGTGATAAGTTTGCTGACCTTGTTAAAAACGGAGCTCTATCCATCATTATTGATATGTCAAAAGTGCCATATATCTGTTCTTTTGGAATCCGGTCATTATTGATCAATGCTAAAACAGTAAATAATCGTGGCGGGAAATATGTCCTTCTTAGTCCACAGCCAGATGTGAAAAATGTATTACAAGTATCAGGAATTGATCAGATCATAGCCGTCTGTGACTCCATGGATGATGCACTCAAGAAAGTTTCCATTTAGTTTTCGAGGCACCCTTGAGCAATCCAGAGACTGAAATACTGGTTAGTGAGCTAACCATTAATAATGAGCTTTCTGAAGTTCCTAAAATGAACCAGTGGCTCAAAGAAAATCTGAACAAGTGCCAAGTGTCACCTGAGGTGCTTTTCAGATTTGACTTAGGGGCTAATGAAGCAATTATCAACATTATTAGTTATGCATTTCAGGACCAGAAAAATCATCAGATATCCTTAAAGCTACTTGCTCAGGGGGATATTGCCAGCTTGCTAATTACGGATTACGGTTATCCATTCAACCCTCTGGAAGCATCTGACCCGGAAATACCGATTAGCGTAGAAGCAGCTGAGATTGGAGGGTTAGGCATTAAACTGATCAAAAATTTTATAGATAACTGTGAGTATTCAAGATCTGATGATCGCAATATTCTTAGGCTGACAAATAATATTTAGTATTAACATCCCCTAATACCTCTGATCGACATTCATCTTTAATAAGCCAAGTCGCAAACCTGAAACACGCACATTTTAAAGCCTGCCCGAACCGATTATTCGCTATACAGAATAGCCAAACGCGCAATGTAGTTAACTGGTAACTAAAGTTTCCTCTGGGACTCTTCAGCAAAAAGACGTATAAAATCATTAAACAATTTGTCATCAAAGTGCCCAACCATTTTATTCTTCATAAGGTACAGAGCTTCAAAAGGTGTCATTCCCTTTTTATACGACCTTTCTGATGTGAGCGCATCATAAATATCACCTAATGCACAGATCTGACCGAATTCGTGTACCTGTTTACCCTTAAGCCCATAGGGATACCCTGAGCCATTAACTTTCTCATGATGCTGTACTGTAATGATGCGTGCGGTCTCAGTTAAGGAATCTGCAGACTTCAATAGATCCACTCCTCGTTGAGGATGAGATTTCATAATTTCAAACTCATCTTCCGAAAGCTTACCGGGTTTATTCAGAATACCTGGGTCTACCTGAGATTTACCAATATCATGCAGAAAAAAACCAACTCCAAGTTCTCGAAGCAACTCAGCATCATTGGTATTAAGAATTTTCTTGGCGATTAGAAGTGATTTAAGACCAACATTTACGCTATGAGTATAGGTGTAATAATCATGCGAGGTAATTGCTAATAACCTATTAGAAACGGCATCGTCCTCCACAATAAAACCCGCAAGATCTTTTATTGCTTCAGAACTTTCGTAAATCAAATCTGCCGTAGGAGCTTGAGAAAGGAGAGCATCCATTAGCTCGGTACTATGAGTAAATATTGCCCTAGCCTTATTCTCAGGAGGCTCATCACTCTGAATTGCAGCAGATAGCCTTTCCGTCGGCTTATTACTTTCTTCCCAGCTTTCAGGAGCTGGCGGTTCTATTTCTACCTCTGAATTTTCAACGAAACCTTTAACTTCAACACGTTCATCCTTAAGTTCTGGCTTCGATGGAGGGATGGCCACCTGACTGCGTTCGGGACAATAGAAAACGCAATCCAGATATTCCTTTATTTTATTGATTTGTTTTCTGTTCTTTATGTAAAAGCGGCGCTTAAGAAAGGGATGTTTTAACCACCCTTTTCCCAAATCAACATACATGCCTTCCTGAAGCTCTGAAGTATAAATCTTATCCATAAAAATCCACTAAGCATTTACAAATAATCAATATGTTTATATAGCTTTCATCATCGACTTTAAATCGTTGACCAGCACCGATAACTCTTGGGAGGAAGCACTTGTCCGCTGGGCAATCGAATTATTTTCTGCCGATATTTCCCTGATATTAGCAATATTTCTGCTTACTTCTTCTGATACTGCACTCTGTTCTTCTGATGCAGCGGCAACCTGGGTGCTTCGGTCGGTAATATCGAGCATAGCACCGTTAACACTATCAAAGGACGACCCAACTCTCTCTGCACGCTCAATGTTCTCCTGAGCATTAGAACCACAACGCTGCATTGCATCTACAGTGGTATCAACCTGAAGTTGAATCGCGTCGATCGTCTCTCTAATCTCATTGGTGGATTCACGGGTCCTTCGCGCTAAAACACGTACTTCATCGGCAACAACAGAGAAACCTCTACCCTGATCTCCAGCTCGGGCTGCTTCAATCGCTGCGTTCAGAGCTAATAAATTTGTCTGCTCGGCAATATCATTAATGATATTCACAACCTGTTTAACCGCGATAGCCTTGTGCTTTAACTCCCCAGAATATTCACTTGCAGATTTAACCTCACCCACCAAATCTCTAATACCTGATATCATCTCAGCTACAATACTCTTTCCTTCATCAGCCAGAGTTGCAGCTTCACGAGTTGCAACGGAAGTCTGAGAGGTGTTTTCCGCAATCTCATGTGCCGTCGCAGACATTTCAGTTGCGGCACTAGCCAACATGTCAGTTTCAAGGTTTTGCTGTTCAATGCCTGCTGAAGTCAGAGCTAACGACTCATGGGTCTGACCCACAAACTCTGTCAAGGTATCCACACTGTCTTCTACACGACCAATAACCGTTCTCAGTCGAGCTTGCATCATCATGGTAGAAAGTTCCGCTGCACCCACTTCATGCATATAAGGCGTCATAACGTACTGTGCTAACTTATTTGGGTAAATTTGATCCGCACTTTTCGAAATATTTTTAACTGATTTTGCCAGTGCCCAGATGCCCCCTATCATTGTTAAAAGCAAAACTGACTGGACAACTAAAGGAATAGGATCAGGAAGCGGCAACAAGCCCGACAGAATTGTTAGAAAAGAGAATATTAGTGCTACGACTGTAATCCTGGCAGAGACACTTTGCGGCTTCAGGCTTGGCGCCTTACTCCGGGAATTAATCTTTTGATAAACCTTCTCAGCCCTTTCGATTTGAGCGTCTGTCGGACGGGTTCTTACTGACTGATATCCAATTTTACTTCCATTTGAATCGTAAAGCGGCGTCACATAAGCCTGAACCCAATAAAAATCTCCGTTCTTACAACGGTTTTTAACCATTCCCATCCAGGGCTTTGAATCCTTGGCATACGCCCATAAATCACCGAACGCTGCAGCAGGCATATCTTTATGTCTTACAATTGAGTGCGGCCTACCTATCAACTCATCAACAGAATAACCTGCAACTTGACAGAACTCAGGATTTGCATAAGTAATATTCCCCTGAAGGTCTGTAGTAGAAATCAATCTAACCGAGGATGAATATTTTCGCTCTACACCTTTCCCACTCATTCGTCTTATCCTTTATAGAATCTAACCAACCACATGGTCTCTTATTAATACACGGAAGCACCTAATGCCGTCAGTGCATACTAAACGAACCAGATAAGAGAATTATTTCACTATCAGTACAACACAATTTCGAACTATGCTGCAATGCAACATTAGAATAGTCTCAATTTGCTCTTTTTCGCTAAAGCTAGCAATAAATGAAAAACACAATGCAGTTCAAAATTTTAAGCGGAATGAAAAATTCGGGGATTCCAGAAGCCCAGATAAGGAAGACGGTTCACGGCTCAATATGTAGAACCACTGGTAGAAGAATCAAGCAGGGGCTATAAGAAACAGGTTTTAAAGTGAAGTAGGCTTTTAGTTAGCAGGCGCTAACTTGGATAGATTCTAAAAAATGGTGCCCGGGACCGGACTCGAACCGGTACAAGCTTGCGCTCGGGAGATTTTAAGTCTCCTGTGTCTACCAATTTCACCACCCGGGCTGGGAAGATGGAGGCGCGGGTCGCCTTCATAAAGTAGGCTGTAGACCGCATTCTAAGGGAGTTGTAATTCTGGAATCACATTCTGATCCCCCCTCAGATACCCCCACTTTCAAATCCGTAAAAAACTACAGGTCTGAAGTGATGGCGCGTACTATACCAGCGTTTTTCAGGTTGTCTATAGTCTTCCCAGACTTTTTCACCCTATATAAGAAGACTTATATTTCCCCCTCCCTTGTGGCCTTCGGCTGCCGTCTCGCTGTCTCGCTGTCTCGCTGTCTCGCTGCTTTTAGATGGTATAATTAAGTTGTGGCTAGGTTTAGCGACCGAAAAGGTGACCTCGACAATCACCCTGCCACCAATCTATATTTGTCGGTACCTTAGTCGGAGGTAAGAGTGAGTCACGTATACATCCTACGTTGTGAGCAAAATAAATGGTACATAGGTCATTCCAGAGATATTGCTCAAAGAATTCATAGTCATATGAATAAACCCAAAAGCGGGAGTAAATGGACCCGGATGTACAAACCTATAGAAGTTGAAGCAATACTTCCGGGGGACATTAGAAGAGAAGATGAGCTAACCATAGCGTATATGTCAAAGTACGGTGTAGATAACGTCAGGGGAGGTAAATGGGCTTCCCCAGAAATACGCAAAGAATTACCTAACATTCCTGAATACATACCCTCTTAAATTTCACCTTCCTTCCTTGTTGCATCCGGCTGCCGCACTCCGGCAGTCATTCGCTGCGCTCATTCCTTTGGGCGCTAGGCCTTCGCAACTGCGTCAGGTGAATACCTTGTTTATATTTAAGTAAACTTTAGGTACCTACTTAACCACCCATCCGGGTGGTGCTGCGCTTTATTAAATTATCTACATATATTATATGTGCATCATATAAGCAGAAAAACCTTACAAATCAATAAGTTACAGAGCACAAAATTAACAGATTTTGTTAACTTTTATAAAATAATTAACAATTCTCGTTAATTTTAAGTATACTCGCTGCCTTTCAGGATACCTACCAGAGGACACGAATGAAGTCACAGCATCACACTATAGAAGTGCCTGAAGATCACACCCTGGTCGTCAGGAAGAATGTAAAAAACAACTTTGGTAAGTTTCAGGCCATCGGCCCAATGAGAACCATGGATAGTAAAGAAGAAGATATTTTTGATTTACTGGCTCAGGTATCCAAGTCAGCGTTTCAGTTATTTAATCAGATTAAATTAACTCGAGATCCAGAAACTAATATATGTGTAACTCGCATCGAGTTTAATAGTGCCTCACAGAAAGCAGCCTTTTCTCGTTCTTTTAATGAATTAAAAAGAAAAGATATTATCAAAAGAGTAAAGGCAGCATATTATAAAAAAGATAAAAACGAGCAAGCATTTATATTAAATCCCGATTTGTTTAAAACGTTTAATATTAATAAAGCTCAAGAGATATGGTTTAATTGTTAATCACGCCTCCGGCGTGTTCCGTAGAAATTAAATAGGAACACTCCTTATGGAATTATTAGCAATGCAATCCTCAGATAACCCGCCCATTTCTCCGTTCCCTACGGATGATATTTGGGCAGAAAAAATGATTCCCATACCTAACCCCTTCTGTACAGGAATGGGGTTTGACTACGGATCAGGCAGCAGCCTGATGCACTGGAATCACCTCCAACAGTTCCGTGCGGAACACACTCCGGATGAAGATCAGATCTGGTCCATCGTCGAAGGCGATGATGACGAAGTGTACGTTTCTCACGGTATTCACTGGATCAATGTACTGGGCTATATCGTGACCCAGAACACGCCTGATACGCCGTTGTACGAAGACATTCGTATCGACTAACCAACCCCTCAAAATCTACTGGAGTAAGTTATGGGTGCATACACCAACTTACAGAATATTCCGTTGTCTGTCGCTGTCTGGTTGGCTCACGACGAATACGACTATGACGACCGTAACAACCACATCTCAGCAACGAGTTTGTTGAAGAGCATCCGTCAGATCGTCCTATCAACCCGTGTGAAGAAGGCTGAACAAACCCCTGATATTTCAGGGCTTATTCCTTCAACGCTCGGTACAGCGATTCACAACGGCATTGAACACGCCTGGGTAAAGAACTACAAAGACTCCCTACTTAAATTAGGTGTCTCAAAGCGTGTCATTAACCGTGTGAAGATCAATCCCCTACCCTCTGAACTCGACGAAGACTGCATCCCGGTTTACCTGGAGCAACGTGCTGAGAAAGAGATCATGGGATTCATCGTCTCCGGCAAGTTTGACTTCATTGCTGAAGGTCGCCTGGAGGATTTCAAGTCCACCAGTACATACACCTATCAGTTCGGAACCAAAGATGATGACTACTCCCTTCAGGGATCTATCTATCGTTGGCTGAATCCTGACAAGATCACCCAGGATGAGATGGCTATTCAGTTCATCTTTACAGATTGGTCTGCTTCAAAAGCCCGTGTTGAAAAAGACAAAGGCTACCCGTCTAGTCGAATCATGGAATATAAAATTCCATTAAAATCGATCGCAGAAACTGAAGCCTGGATTAAAAACAAACTCACTGAAGTTCGTAAATATTTAACAGCTCCGGAAGAAACTATTCCTGAATGTTCTGATAAAGAACTTTGGCGAAAAGATCCGGTTTTTAAATATTATAAAAACCCGGAAAAAATGACCCGCTCAACAAAAAACTTCACCAATATATCTGAAGCCCAATTAAGAATGGCTCAGGATGGCGGTGTCGGCATTATTGTTGAACAAAAAGGTACCGTCGGTGCTTGTCGTTATTGTGATTCATTTGATGTATGTACACAAAAAGATAAATACATCGAGTCCGGTGAATTAGTACTTAATTAGGAACCCGCCATGTTTAGAAAAATCATTAACAGTTTTAAAGCATTTCTGAATAGTGTTTTTGTTATCGAAGCCACTGTCGGTGTTGAGCCAAAACAGCAAGAACTGTTCACTTCTATGAAACCGCGCAAACGTCGTGACTGTACCAAAATCACTCAGTACCACTACGACTACATCTGTAGTGAGTACAAAGAATGGAAACTAGCCAACAAAGACAAACCCCTTGCTGAGCGTGAAACCAGTCAGGAATTTATCCAACGCATTAACGAGAAGATGGGTATGAATAAGTCATACCGCGCACTGTGCGATGTCTGGTCAGGTCGTGTTGAGAGGGATAGTCTACCTACTGGTACTCCAAGTTTTGAATTTTAAGGGGTGAACCATGAGCACACTTCGAGATTTATCCTCCCTCAGTTATCACCCTGTTTCTGAAAAACTTGTTGAGATCATGAAACAACGGGTAGGTACCAATGAAGAACAGTATTTTCACGTTCTGATTGGTTACTACCTGGCTAAAGTCGCTTCTACCATGCGCTGTAACGTTGAGTTACCGGGCGGTAAGATTGCCCCAGTCAACTTCTACTCGGTCAACCTGGCTCAGTCAGGTTTCGGTAAAGGTAAGTCCCAAGACGTGATGGAAGATGAAGTTATCAAACTCTTCCAGGAACGTTTCATGGACGATACCTACCCTACTGTTGCGGAGACTCAGATATATAATCTGGGCTGTAAACGTGCCGGCAGAAAAGCAACCGATCCTGATGATGAAGTGGAACGTGTCCGTGCTGAATTTGAAGGTAAAGGGGGTTACCTCTTCAGCTTTGACTCAGGTACGGCCCCTGCCCTCAAACAGTTCCGGGAACAACTCCTGATCTCTGAAGCTGGCTCGATCAACTTTGAGGTTGATGAGATTGGTTCGAACCTACTAGGTAATATGGAGTTATTTCCTCCATTCCTGGAGTTGTACGATAAAGGTAAGATCAAATCCAAACTGACGAAGCACACCTCCGATAACAAACGTGGTTCTGAGATCTACGGGCAGACCCCTGCCAATATGTTGATCTTCGGTACACCTTCACGACTGTTAAATGGCGGCAAAACAGAAGATGAGTTCTACTCCCTTCTGGATACAGGCTATGCCCGTCGCTGCTTCTTTGCCTATGTGAAAGATAATCACCGGAACCAGAACGCTAACGGTGCTACGGAAGTGGCTGGGATGAAATCCCAAGCGCATTCTCAATTCCTGTGTGACCTCTCTGACACGCTACTGCAGCTTGCTGATCGTACCCATTTCCGTAAGAAAACGGTGATGGAAGATGGTGTAGCAATTCAATGGATGGACTACAAAATCGACTGTGAACGTCGTGCTATGGATCTTCCAGAGCATGATGAGATCCGTCGGGCTGAGTTGAACCATCGTTATTGGAAAGTTATGAAGCTGGCAGGTGCCTACGCCTTCATTGACCAGACCTACAACATCACAGAAGACCACCTGTACTTCGCCATTAAAGTGGCAGAGGAATCCGGTAAGTCTCTGGATCGGGTCATGGCACGGGATCGTGCTCCGGTGAAATTGGCTAAGTATTTGGCACAAGCAGGCCGTGAAGTTACTCAGTATGAGTTGGTTGAAGATCTACCGTTCTACAAAGGTAGTGCATCTCAGAAACAGGACATGATGACCATGGCAATCGCCTGGGGTTATAAGAATAACGTTGTCATCAAGAAGTCCTATGTGGATGGTATTGAATTTCTGTCAGGGGAAGCCTTACAGGAAACTGACTTGAACCAAATGATCTTCAGTTACTCCGACCACATCGCCTACAACTACATGAATGAGTATCAAGCGTTTGATGACCTTCATAAAGTGACACAGGCTCAGGGTTTCCACTGGGTAGCACATCACGTTTCAAACGGGCATCGTGCCGAAGAGAACGTCATGTCCGGCTTCAATATGGTAGTGATAGACGTGGATGGTGGGTGCTCTCTGAGCACTGCGAAACTGCTTTTGAAGGATTACAAAGCACTGTTCTACACCACAAAGCGTCACACTGAACAGGAAAACCGCTTCCGTATTGTGATGCCCCTGAACTACACCCTGAAATTGGACGCTGACGATTACAAAGAGTTCATGCAGAACATCTTTGATTGGCTCCCCTTTGGTGTAGATGATCAGACCGGACAACGTGCCCGTAAATGGTTGTCTCACAACAGTCACTATGAGTACAACGACGGCAAACTTCTGGATGTACTGGAGTTCATTCCACGTACCTCGAAGAACGAGAAGCGCCAGGAACAGGTATTGGCTCAATCTAACCTGAATAACCTGGAGCGTTGGTTTGTGAACAATACGGGTGAAGGTAACCGTTCCAACCAACTACACCGTTATGCCCGTCTACTGGTCGATGCAGGCCACTCTTACGATCAAGTCGAAGAAGGTGTTAAGGCGTTAAATGAGAAGTTGCCTAACAAGCTCAAAGACGCTGAAATTCAGAGCACCATCATGAAGACCGCTGCGAAGAAGATTATCGAGCGCGATTCAAATCAAGCCGCTTAATACTCATGGGGCCATCCGGCCCCTTCTGTGGTTTCAATAAAGGATATTTATTATGGGATGCGACATCCATGAATTCCGTGAAAAGAAAGTAAACGGGGAATGGGTTTCCGCTGATGAGTGGGAAACAGAAGAAGAAGAAGATGAGAGACCGTGGGTGAGCGTAGTAAACGGTTTACATATCAGCCGTAATTACGCTCTCTTCGGTTTTTTAGCTAATGTCAGAGCCGATATTGATGGGAGCTTTGGCGATCCTAGAGGATTGCCAGAAGACGTGAGTACTGAAGTCAAAGAGTGCTCAGATCAATGGGATTGCGATGGTCATAGCCATAGCTTTGTGACTATCACAGAACTAAAGCAAGCCGTTACTGAAATGCTGATTAAACCCATCGAACACCAGCAGTACTTCATTAATGACTTAAGAGAAATTATCTCTTCTCTTAATGAAATCGGCGGAGAAGACCAACGTTTCGTTTTCTGGTTCGATAACTAAGAACCTCCCCCTTCTTACAAACAACCCCTATAGGCTAAGTTATGTCTAACCAAATGAATGATCATCTGGTGCTGATCAGTGGTAAATCCGCTGGCGGTAAATCAGCATCGTTGATGAACCTACGTAACCCAGAAGGGGTTATGTACCTAAACTGCGAGAACAACAAAAAACTACCGTTCCGCAGCAAGTTTAAAGAATACACGGTGACTGATCCGTTGCAGGTATACGAAGCTTTCACAGCAGCTGAGTCCATGCCTGACGTGCATACGATTGTGATCGATACCCTGACCTACATGATGGATATGTATGAGAACAACTACGTGTTGAACTCTTCTAATACCATGAAGGCCTGGGGCGATTATGGCACGTTCTGGAAAAACCTGATGGCTCAGTACGTGGCGAAGTCTACGAAGAACGTTATCTTCCTGGCTCACTCTATGGATGTCATGAATGAATCTGAAATGATCATGGAAACTATGGTCAAAGTAAAAGGTTCCATCATGAACCAGGGTATTGAATCTTACTTCTCTACGGTAATTGCAGCGAAGAAGGTTCCCCTAAGTAAGCTGAAAGACTACGGCTCTGACATGTTGGTGGTGACACCGGAAGAAGAAGCCCTGGGCTTCAAATATGTGTATCAGACCAAGTTGACGAAAGAAACGGTCAACGAGCGTATCCGTGCCCCACTAGGAATGTGGGATACCAAAGAAACCTACGTAGATAACGACGCACAGAAAGTACTGGATCGCTTGCACGAATACTACGAGTAACCCATAGGCAGTAGTTATGCCCCGCAACTACAAAATAGGTATGCGGGTGAACTACCGCTACCTCTCTTTTCCCAAAGGCATGATTGTGGGTGTGGATCACATCACACAGCGCGTCTTATTAGTCACAACGCATCCCAAAGAATCCTTTATGAGATGGGTGCATTGGACTTCCGTTGAACCGAATTACCGCCAAATCGCAGCTGAACAACAAGCAGCATAACCCCCATCCGGGGGTGTTGGTGAATAATAAATTTATAGGATTTACATCATGACTGTATTAACACAACTGTCTTCCTCTGAAGACTTTCAGCAAGAAGTAGATGTACTGGGTGGCGGTGGCTTCCTGGTGGAATCAGGCGTGTACGACTGTACTGTATCTCACGCTTACTACAGCACAGCGCAAAGCGGTGCTCTGGCATTGAACCTGGAACTGAAAACCACAGTAGATGGTCAGGACAAAAACATTAAGCAACAGTTCTGGATGACTTCTGGTACTGCTAAAGGTTGTAAAACTTACTACGAACACAACGGCAAGAAGAAAGGTCTACCTGGTTTCCTGTCTGCTGATTCACTGGCCCTACTAACCGTAGGTAAAAGTATCGGTGAGTTAGCAACTGAAGAAAAGGTTCTCAACCTGTATGACCACGATGCCGGTAAAGAAATTCCAACGAAGGTGAACATGTTCTCTGATCTTGTAGGTCAGGAAATCACAGCAGCTGTCTTTAAACAAACAGTGGATAAGACTGCCAAGAACGATCAGTCAGGTAACTATGAACCTACGGGTGAAACTCGTGATGAGAACGAAGTGGATAAATTCTTCCGTACTCGTGATGGCCTGACAACTGCGGAAATTCGTGGCGGTGTTACTGAAGCAACGTTCCGTGATCAGTGGGCTGAAAAGTGGACAGGTGTCACTAAAAACAAAGCCAAAGGCATGACAGCAGCTCAGGCTGGTGTACCAGGTGCTCCTGCTGCTGCAGCGTCTACTGGTAACGGTCCTAAATCTCTGTTCGCTAACTAATGGTAAAGCCCTCCGTGTACATCGGGATTGATCCCGGTGAGAAGGGGGCGATTTGCGCCGTACTACCAAGTGAACAAAAAGCCATCTTCATGAAAACCACTGAAAAACCGATAGTCATTGCTGCCTGGTTCAAAGAGATCCAGGAGCATCACACTATCCGGATGATCATGGTTGAAGATGTCGGACCTGTTCAGGGTACGTCTGCCGGTTCCAACTTTAAATTCGGATACAACGCCGGGGTGGTCAACACCTTAGCACGAGTATCCGGATGCCCTGTTGACCTAGTAAAACCGAAGGTTTGGCAAAAAGAAGTTGGCCTGTCTATAAGCAGTAAATTAAAAGATGCTGCTCGCAAAAAAGCCATAAAAAATGGGGTGGCTGACATCTGTGAAAGACTCTACCCCCAAGTAAATATTCGTGGCCCCAAGGGTGGCTTATTGGATGGTATGAGTGACGCTCTGATGATTGCTCATTTCGGTCTATTGAAATACCCATAAGGATTTCTCATGCAAATAGCACAAAAGTGGACAGTCGGAAATGAAATTTTCGACTCTAAAGAAGAAGCAGAAGCGTACTTAGAAGTACATCAAGATCAGGCGCGTGTGGATGCCTACATTGATTTTCTGCGTAAGAACGGTACGAAAAAAGTCAGTGGCATCATTCCTCAGCACCTACTGGATTTCATCCGCTTTGAAAAAGGTACTCTGGTGGTCGATCCTACAGCCTCTGAGACTGTGGAAGAGGAGCCAGAGATACCCGAAGTTAAAGAGGAAGAGATCGAGCAGGAAGCGGCTTCTGAGCCAGCAGCAGAGGTAAAGGAGGAAGCAAAGACTGACCCTAAACCCAGCCTGTTCGCGCAGAACGATACTGAAGCCAAAGAAGCGGACGATGGTGACAATACTGAATCGTTACCAGAAGTAGCGCCGGAAGTGATGGCCTCTTCAGACAAGCCAAAGGGTAAAAGCCTCTTTGCAACATAGGGGGTAACCATGGAAAAGGTTATATTCTTCCTCAAAGCAGTAGGAATTGTCTTTCTGGCAGGCGTATTGGTTGCCGGAGTGTACTTCTTTTCCATTATTGGTTCAGTAGCCTTGGTGCTATTTCTAGTGTTTATAGGCCTCAATGAGTACTATAAAAAACCTCCTACTGATCCGGGGGATTAACCTCCCCCACTTTAACCCCATTGAATAGGGACTTACGGAAAGCCGGTTTCCGTTATCACTAGCTAGAGTAGAGTCGTAGGTTCCTATTCGATGGGGTTTCCTTGTCCCCATCACTTCTCCAGGTGGCAATTCTGGGCTTGGTTAGCGTCCATGTTCGCACAGTTAATCTATTAGTGGTGTCCTCCTTACACACCCGCATTGTCTTAGACAGTGCGCAAAAAACGTAGTGATGCGTTCACAAAAAACATGGAGGTCAGCGGTGTGCCTGTGACATGCAGATGCACCTCATTAGTCAGGTTCGTCCCTTCCTGTTGACTGGAAATAGGGACACCCTCTTTTACTTATTCAGGAAACGTTATGACCAATTTCGTGAATGTCTCAAAACTGAACACTGTGTTCGGAAATGAGCAAGGTGATCCCAACAATCCTAATTGGGAAAAAATCCAAAAGCAGTTACATCTGATCCAGGAAGAAACGGCTGAGTTATCCGAAGGTGTTGATACAAAGAATTGGCAGGAAATGCGTGATGCAGTCTCTGACATTCTGGTAGTCACTTATGGTATGGCTCACATCATGGGCATCGATGTCGATGCTGACATGGCAGCAGTGCAGGACAGTAATATGTCCAAACTGTGTACTACCCCTGAAGAAGTAGAAACAACGTTAGGTTTCTACGAGCAGGAAGTTGGTATCCAGGTATACGCTGAAGGTCACTTCCCTGAAGTGGCAATCAAATCCTCTCAGGATCAAACAGGCACAGACGAAAAGTTCTACCCCAAGGGTAAGTTCTTGAAGAACACCAACTGGCATGAGCCTAGACTGACATAGGAGATTTTATGTTTAACGGAACAGTTTATAAAGGTGAATCCGGTTACCTTCGTATGGTCAACGACATCCTACATTTAGGTGTGGATGTCCCTGATCGTACTGGTGTTGGCTCACGCGCTATGTTCGATGCCAAAGTAGTCTACAGTCCTCGTGAATTTCCGTTCTCTACCGTCCGTCCTGCGGCGTTACGCATGGCGTTTGAAGAGTTCTGGATGATGATGAACGGACGTACTCAGACCAAAGAGCTTGAAGAGAAAGGTATATTCTTCTGGCAAGGTAATACCTCGAGAGAGTTCCTCGATAAGCGCGGGTTAGATTACCTGGATGAGGGGGATATGGGGCAGGCTTATGGATGGCAATGGCGTAGCTTTAATCGTCAGATCGCTCCTGGGAACGTAGTAGACCAACTCAAAGAAACTTTTGAGGGTTTGAAAAATGATACCTATGGTCGTCGTCATTTGACTACATTCTGGAATCCCGCTGCCTCTCGTTTCATGGCTCTAACTCCGTGCTGGTATTCACACCAGTTCGTTGTGCTACCTCACCCTGAAACAGGCAGTCCTGTCCTTCATATGAAGGTTAATAACCGTTCCCTAGATACCGTGTTCGGCTTCCAATTTGCGGCACAGCAATACCGTCTGTATCAGATGTGTATGGCAAAGGCACTAGGTTTTGATTTGGGCTGGATGTCCTGTGATCTAACTCAGATTCATATCTATCAGAACCAGTTTGAATACGCTGAAGAGATGGTTGAGCGTAAGCTGGGTGTTCCTGGCAAGATCGAACTCCCTGAACTGAACAGCCTGGACGACATTCTAAACCTCACCTGGGACGATATTATTGTCACGGGCCTTGAGGTCAATAAAGAACCGTTCATTGCTGAACGTCCGCCTATGGCAGTGTGATATGCGAACTCTTATAGAAAAACTACTAACAGACCCTCTCTGGGAACACTACTCAGGAAAGCGTTACACAGTAAAAATGGTAACCAACCAAATGGCGAAAGATCCGAAAAAATACCCACCCACTGTTGTATATCAAAGTGTGGATACAGGTATGCTCTGGTCAAGGCCGGTATCTGATTGGGAACGTTCTTTTAAAATAGTAGAAATAGATTGAAGTAAAAAGAACCCCTCCGAAGAGGGGTTTTTGTTTTACTTAATACCGGTTGCGTGAAGTGTTGCGTTAACCGGTATGATCTCATCCGGTGCCCCGAACATGGTGGAGAACGGATTTGAGAACCAGTCCAAGAAACTTCGTGCCCAGATAACCGAATCGGTCGGTGCACTGAAGTCCACAATCCCCTGCATTGCTAGTAACCACAGACCACGAGCCGGATTATTTCGGAACAGTCTGAGTAACGGACGCTGCATACGTAGATAGTATTTCGAGAACATCATGATCCCCATGTCATTCAGATACTGAATGGTACGGGATGTCGGTACATCGTAATGTACAAAGTCATCCATGATAGTCTCAATCGCTTCTGCCTTAGTCACCGGTTTAGTCGGATGCTGAGTCAGATACTTATACTTGGTGTATCTCGCCACGAAGTCAGACAATTGTGTTGTCTGGTTCAGGAACTTATAAGCGCCTGTATCGTGAGAGAGCGTCAAGAACTTAAATGAGTTCTTCACTGAATCCGGTACCTTTGATGTGTACTTTTCAGAGAACTCACCCAGTTGAGATTTGAAGCTAAACTGATCGTCATGCTGATCGATATCTTCAATAATCGTCTGGAACGTCCCCGCCTCAATCAACTCTGCCACCGGATTATTCGATAAACGATGCTCCAGTCGTGCAATTTTTGATTTCAACTCTTTTTCGGTCTGTGACGATAGTGAACCCTGGTTCAGTTTCTGTCGTGTCTGGAAAAGCTCTTTCTGATCTGCCTGATAACGGAGCGCACCTTCGTAAGCCTCTTTGTGGCTTTTCACGATCTCCTTCATCGGCACCCCACTCCAAGATAGTAAGGCCAGGTTACTCATGATATTACCCGCCAGGGTAAAGAAGTTCTTGATAACCAGTATATCCTTCACCTCTTTAATCAATTCCTGAACAATATCCTCCCCTGCTTTCACTTTCGATGATGCTTTCTCTTTGAACATGAGTTCTGTAGCAAACGTAAACGCCTTCTCAGCAACATTCCGCTGATCAAACTCCTTATTCCATACATTTGAAACAGACATTTTCCGGTAACCGAACACGAGGTCCAGAATATCATTACGTACCCAGAGTCCTTTCTGATCCGGAGTACTTCCCCAGACTTCTTCAACCCGCTGTTTAGCTTCCGCAGGCAACATAGCCCAGACTTCTTTTAATCGTGGATCAGTACTGTCCGGTCCTACTTTGATATACGCCTCAGAATTCGACAGGAAATCTTCATCGTACATCGCTTTCAGTGCATCAATCGTGCGGTCGTTACTGTCTTTGGTTGCCCCCTTATCGATGATGTTACCGGCCTGCGCACCCAGCACTTCTGACACGTCATTATGTCGGTTCAGTACCGTGTCTTTAATGTGATCAGACATCATGTAACGTAGGTTGTGAACATCACCACGAGAGTTCAAGACAGGAACCAGATGATTAGTCTTAACTTGTTCCGGATCGAAGTCACTACGGTTAAGTAGATTCTGAATCGCAGGTTGTTTAGCTTGCAGTGCCTGCCGCATATCTTTCTGACGACTAAAGTAAGCGCCCTCAACACCGGCCTGCTGTAATGAGCTTGCCAGGGACGTACCTTTCATAGCCTTCGAGGTATAGGAAATAACACCTGTCAGGTAAGAATTATTGCCACCATCTCGACGATGATAGATATAGACCACATCCTGATCCGGATCACCTGGATCTTTGCCCACACCGTTTGGATAACGGATATAACCTTTCTCCATTAACTTCTCATCATTAGCTTGTGCCTCAGTCATCATGATCACAGACTGATGAGGATCAGTAATATCGAAGGTGTAACCTTTCTGGAATTGCACCAGATCACCTGCAAAGACATCGCTCAGTGCTTGCTCTTTTAACAGCTTCGCTTGCTGCAACAAGTTCGTAGCACCATTCTCAGTGTCATTAGAGGTAATCTCACGACGGAATACTTCGATTGCCAGATCCTTTTGAGCCTGGTCGGAGTACTTAATCGCTTCCAGAGAAGCCAGTCGATCAATGATCGGCATTGCCTGATCAGCCTCTACTGGATTAACCGCTACGCTGGTACCACCCATAAAAGCAATGTTATGGGCATTCAACATCAACATGGCTGAAGTCGCACGACCTTTCACCATATGGTAACCCAGTGCTTTGGACTGATTACGGTACCAATGTTGATGTTGGAACTGGCTCAATTGACGACGCAGATCTCGGATCTCCGTATCCAACTGTTTAGAGTCCTTACCCATGAAATTAATCAGGTCAGTTAGTGCGTAGTCATCCAGCAACGAAGCCATATCAGTACGCAGGACAGCTCTGGTTAATGCCTCGGATTCTTCTTTCGTCAATTCCTGACTGAAGTTACCTTTCACCAAGTCTTTTACCCAGTCCGTCACCTGTGCACGTTGCTGGTCAATGTCACGTTTAGCAAAGCGAAGTAAGTTAAAGAACTTACGGGTAACCGGGGTAGCGCCTCGTACTTCATTGGCTAACTCACCCAGATGTCCCAGACGATCCCCATAGATACGATCACGGACTTTCTTCATCATGTCCGCCATCACCTCTACTCGTCCACCTGCGACTGTAGAGATTACAGTACCCACGGCACCTACCGTTTCTACTCGAGAGTTTTGTAGACGATCAGATTGTCCTAGCTTATCCAGTTTCTGCTTGAACCCATTTAGTGTGTCATTGAGCTTCTGGTTCACCGGATGTTCACGCAGCTCCTGTGCACGGAGTACACGCTGTTTGTTGCGTAACTCAATCTGAGCCAGGTGATTTAATAAATTATCCGCACGTTCAACGACAGAGTCGCCTTTCACCCGTTCTGCTGGATGAACCCATCGGGACAAGGTATTCAGTACCCGTTCCAGTAGAATCTCCAGCTTACGCCCAAAAGTTTGTCCGCCTAGTGTTTCTGCCGGAATGTTCGCATCCAGTTCGGATAGCTTATTCCGGAACGCTTCGTTGGTGAGTGCTAGTGCAGTAAAGCGTTGTAGATAAGCCGAAGTCTTACGCTGTACAACCTTACCCGCTTCTTCAGAGTAGTAACTGTTGGTGTCTTCTATTTCGGTATTAAACAGAAGATCGTATTGCCACTGTGCCTGCTCTGCATCCTGAGCCATGTCATAAAAGTCTTCCGGACGTAGGTTCTTACGCGCCACTTCCCATAGACGGTCCAGCTCATTAGTCACATCACTCTGGTTATCCAGACTGTTACCAAAAACCACTTCTACCTGCTCGGCAACGTAGGCTTCCTGATGTGACATCTCAAACGCCAGCACCATTTCAGAAGTAAACGGTGTGGTATCTTCAGCAACATTTCGAATGAACTGATCCGTGTCATCCCCTACCGCTTCCTGAGCTGCCTTCAGGCGACTGTTGAATGGACCCGCTACCACATCAATCACACGCTGCTGAATACTTGCTAAGTGCGTAGTGTGTTGACCTGATCGTGGGTTACGTTCGTCAATCTGCCCCAGTGCAGACAGGATTTGTGCTGAAGTCATCCGATCAACGTTTTCTGCTCGTTGAGGGGCCACAGAATAGGCCTGATTATTTTCAGTCGGTGAGCCTTCTGCCAATAGTACTCCAGCATTCTCAATCAACTGATAAAGCGCAGTGTTCATTGTTTCAGATCGGCCCAGAGCTGACTTACCAAACAAGGCACGGTGTAACGCATCAACCAGTGTCTTAAATCCAGTAATGATGCGTTGACCTGCCCGACGCTCAACCTGAACTTTTTTCAGTAGCTCCTGGAAGGCCTTATTCGTCATGCCCCACGTCACAAACTCATCCAGACTTTCAAACGGAGCCAGATTACTAAATTCACCTGGGTTCGCTGCAATGTACTGCTGAGTTTTATCCATCAGTGTATTTAGATCACGAATCGCCTGTTTGACATGTACCGGTTTGTTTTTGGTCTGAAACAGTTTAGATACGACAGCATGGAGCATTTCATGCGTTACCGTTTCGATACCCATACCGTGATTCTTAAAGTCGGTACTACGTAGGTACACTGTGTTGGTGTTCGGATCGAACAGTCCACGGACTTCTGTCTCCAGTAGGTTTACCTGCTGATCTTCTGGTAATGTCGGATCAATCACCACATCCGTCGAATTTTTATCGTATAACTTCACCTGAACATCTTTAGGTAATGCGGTCTTAAGGCGTTTCATCAGTGCTCGCATCGCCCTAGGATAACTGCCTTCAGCGTTCATATTCTTCTCGAGGTAATCCAGAAGACTACGTGGAGTCAGTTGATCACTGTTCCGAATAAAGTTCTCAATCGGATTAGGGCGAGACTGTACCTGAGTAGGCTGGATCTCATCCTGAGCGGTTTCAACGCCTTGGTTCCCTGTGGTGTAGCCGCCCTCTTCGATGTTGTACTGAAGAATGTGAGTAGCTCGGGCCATCACTTTATTGATAAAGGTAGGGATTCGATCCCCTACAGTCATAATGGCGTTGTAACGCTCATTCATCAGAATGCCAGGGGCTTTAACCTGATGTTCTTTACGAGCGTACTCTGGCATCCACTGAAGTAATGTTTGTTCTGCTTCCTGGATCACTGTATTACGTTCTGACTGAGGCAGCTGATTGATGTACTCCATGGTACGTTCCATGGTCTTACGAGCTTCTGCTGGCAGACTATACTGCGTCATCATCTGGTAGAAGTTCTGGTTAAGAGCTTTACCAACACCTAGAGAAGATAAGATACCTGCACCAAAACCATCATGTACGTTCAGAACTTTCTTGGCTTTCATGGTCATCAAGGCAATGGATGCATCGATAGAGTGAATACCAATAATTGCCGGTGCTACCCCTGGATCAGTAATCTCAGACTTCACGCCTCGAGATTCCAGAGAGTTAATGGACTTCACTACCTGACCATTCTCATCTATGTAGTTCAGCTTATTCCCAAAACTTGAACGAGTAGCGTGATGGGCCTCATAGGAGGTACTTTTCTCCTCCTTGGAAACAAACACACCGGTATTCAGGTTGTCCTGATCAAACGTAGTGCTGACGATCGGCATGACAGCCTGTAGATGTTCACGAATAGCCGCCAGTTCCGTCTCTGGTAGAGACTCAAAGCCAGCAACCAACTCACCTGCAGCAATCATTTCCTGAGTACGTTTCTGCACTTCACGGTCATACATTACTTTGTAAATCGCAGTCACAGCACTAATCGCTTCATTGAACTTGGTGCGGTTCTGTTTAAAGCCACCGTACTGGTAATCGATAGCTGACAGGACAGCGTTACCGTAGGTGTTGGCGATAAAACCGTTCAGCTTGGTAAGTCCTTTAGGATTAGGCAGTGTGTGTAACGTGCTATCGATTGAACCAGTGAAATTAAATACGGGTGCGCCTGCGATAGTATTCAGATCCCTTTCGATCGCATCCAACGCATCCATCTTCTCCTGATCAGAGTCATCCCCTGCTACGATCTGTTCGATCTTTTCATAGATCGCTTCCATGAACGTCTCGTTCAGTTTCTTCTTCTGCGCTGTTTCACCTGAACCGTACACGGTGGTCATGAGAGGATTCTTACTGTTTCCTCGTACCGGAGCAAAGTACTTACTGATCAGTTCAATCTTAATGGCATCATCTGTACGGTTCGCATTGCGCGCTTCCAACAGCATGTTATCAACCACGCCGGCCCAATCTTTTGCCAGGGATTCATAACTGTCACTGTTACCTGCCTGGAACCATTTACCTAAACTACGATTACCGTCAAAGAAGACACCGCCCCGTTCCAACATTCGCTTAAGCAGTCCGAAACTCTTCTGGGCAGCAAATTGAACAGTACCGATGATCGGACCATTAGTTACCCCATCGATTTCTCGAGCCAAGTCACTCTCAAAGCTTCCATCATCCGGAGCCAGTTCAAACTTAGCCAGGTTAACCAGACCATGTAGCGTATGTGTCCCTTCGTATTCTTTCATAGCCCGAACTATATGCTGCTCGTACCTGGCACGGTCCTCTTCACTTAACTCAGTACCTACACTCAACAGAGCTTTAATACCTTCCAGTGCAGTCTTAACACCATGCTTAGTGCCTTTTTTGTTAACAGCATCATCCGTCCCTAAAACATCCTCTAAATGAGCCAGAACAGGTTCTATCTCTTTTTTATCAGCCTCCAGATCCAGGGCTTCGGCAACACCCAGGCGGAACTGTTCAACATGTTTAGGGTTAGACTTGTCGATCTGTTGAATCCAGTCATTCATCCGTACCAGACCACGCTGTACCTTACTGGCCTGTGGGTTAATAACGGAACCATTCATGCCAATACGTAGGTTCTTCCATACCGAATGGGTCATGTAGAACGGACGTAACATATCACCCGTACGGTCGATCAGTTCTTGCTTCCATTCGCGATAGTTATCAATTTCCCGTTTCAGCGTGTCATTTTTACCTTCCACTTCTTCGTGGTTTTCGACATGGCGGGTCGCTTTATAGTTACGATCAATACCTACCGCTTCCTCCTGTTGTTCAGGTGACAGGAAGCTGAAGACCTTATCCGTATCTGGGGAAATACTATGAGCACGGGACTGATGCTCTCTCAGGATCTCCTGAATCTCTTCAGGTACGTCCTGATCGGTACCCCGCATCTTTCCATCCACTTCTTCCGATGGCTTTAGCGTCGGACGTTGAGAAGCCCAGGAGGTATTCATTAGACGGTTAAAGAAGCTACCTGACTCTTTGTTCAACTCAACAATCTGACGCGCATTAGCATGTAACTGCGGTTCGCCTGTTGGTGAGTCTTCAAAACGGGCACGGTAGAAACCCGCAGATAAATGTTCACGCTCTTTTGGTGTCGTTTTACCACTTAACTTATCCAGTTCAGTAAGGGGAATTTCTTTGTAAGACAAGAAACCCTGCTCAACCATCATGGCAAGTGCATGGTTACCCAGACTGGCTTCAAGACGTTGTTGTTCATTCCCTGGAGCTGAGTCCAGTGCACGAATACCTAAGCTGTTACGTATCTCACGACCGAGCGATCGCGCCATCTCATTTTCAGAGATACCTGCGCGACTAAGGAGGAGTTTCTCATCTCGAGATACCTTGGCCTTACTGTCACGCCCTAACAGGTTGTTTATCGCTTCTGCATCATTTAGATAAGTACCGTTTGCTGAAGTAATCACCCAGTTATAAATGGAAGCGTTGATAGCTACAGATACGTTAGGGTCGAGGTACCCAGTAGATGTATCTACCAGGTAGTTGATGTAATCATCATAGCGATGTTTTGTTTTTGGCTTAAACAACTGCTCAAAAGCAGGCACCATGAACTCATGGAACTCAACAAAGTTCTGCACAATCGCTTTCTGACGAACAGTTAGTTCTTTCTGCTCGACGTAACCTAAAGCAATTTCAGGATCATCCCTGAAAGCCTCAATAACATTCTGCACCTGGTTCAGGATTGATTTACGTCCTGCTGTGAAATGCTTTTTCACCAGATTAACTGTGTGATGAATATGTTTGGCTTTACTCTCAGGTGTCGCATTACTTGCTTGTACCCGACGCTCAAGTGCCTCATCTTCTAAGGTATCGGAGACTAGATTCTCAGACAGGGAATAACCGTCCCGTTTACCGTCCAGTGTATCTAACTGGTTCTGGTACGCTTCCA
Organism: Neptuniibacter sp.; assembly: GCA_050633605.1. Lineage (GTDB taxonomy): Bacteria > Pseudomonadota > Gammaproteobacteria > Pseudomonadales > Balneatricaceae > Neptuniibacter. The sequence continues at coordinate 134,654 of JBOEGV010000019.1, forward strand.
GACGCGACTGATCTTCCCGGAGAGATAGCTCCATCGCTTCTTTAACACGTTCAGGGGTCGTATTGTTATCTTCAGCTGCCTGGGTCAGGGATGCTTTACTTTTTACTAAACGCTGCCGCTGCTGAATACGCCCTTCAAGACGTTCAATCTCAGTACGGATCTGTTGACGTTGGGTAGGTTCCTGTGACGCTTGCTCCACCTCCCCGGCGGCTTCGGTAACTTCTTCAACTCTTGCAGACTCCTCCTGAAGTTCCTGCGGAACTTCCCTCGTCGCTGCATTCGTTTCAGAACTTCCCTCAGAGACGGGAGGTTCCGCCGCTAGAAACGCTTGAGCTTCTTCCAGATTAGCGATCTCAGCACCTATATCAATCTCCGGTTCCACATCAGGAGTGACTTCAGTCGGTGCTGTACGTTCTGGGCTTTGGGTTTGTGTGTTTGTCGGCGCTGGTTGAGGCTGTACAGGCGTTTGTGCCTGTTGGGTAGTCTGAGTCTGGGATGAGCCAAACTGATCACTGAGAGGCGTGAGATTCGCTACACGCAGCATGGCATCGACTTCAGCCAATCCTGCGTCTAAGGCATTTGCCTCCAACTGAACAGCATCAACCACAGGAAGGCTGGCGCGACTGATACGGAAGTCCGTTGAGCCATCTTCTTTACGGGGCTGAGAGATCGTGTAGTTGGTGGTACTGAATCCTTTCTTGGAAGGGTCATCACGATAGGGTTGAGCGATACGGGAGAACTCATCGGCTTTCAAGCGGTGCTGACTGGCAAACCTAAATAGTGCTTCACGCGCAGTCAGAGCATCCTCAGCGTTATTCGATGTCAACGCTGCTACGACTTCCTGACGGAATTGTTTTAATCCCTTCTTTGCACGACCACCAAACAGTACTTCTTTTTGTACTTTTTGAGTGGTGAGTTTGTCCTCTTCTTTCGTAGAGGTAGCCGCAGCAACTGCTTGCTTGGCAACCGCGAAAGCCTGTAATTGTTCCTTCTGTTCAGGTCTGGTATTTCCACTTTGGGAAACCGCCTGAGCATCTTCCGGTGATAAAGAGTCCGGCGATATTGTCGCCAGATTCACAATTTGATTTACTGCCTTTTCTACATCGTCAGAACTAACTTCTTGTGCGGATGTTACCGTCTGCACGAGTTCTTTCGTATCCTTATCCGAATACGCACGTAAAGCAATGGCCCTAAGAGCCTGCTGATCCCGATCAACCTCTGCTTCTAGCTGAGTTAATTCCTTTGATAGTTTCTTGTACTTCCTAGTACCTGTTTCACCCTTGTCTTCTAACGCTTCCAGTTCAGCATCCAGACCGGTCAGCTTCTTAATATTCTGAGCTACCAGAGAAGATGCTTTAGCGTGATATTCCTGAGCAGTCTTAGTATCTACAGCGGATACTTCACGTGCATAATCACTTACTGTTTTTAAGTCTTTGTTTTTAGGAGACCGGATACTATCGTCTACACCCTTGGTTGTATATGAGAATTTTTCTGAATTTTTCTCATTATTACTTTCATTTGTAAGATCAATATCGGTATTTTTGTTGGGTAAAATACGCTTCAATGAACCCAGCGTACCTGCGCCTGTACCTGCCAACGCTTCAGTAGTAGCGTTATCCAGGACAGCTTTTGAATCGATCTCAGAAGGATCGTAATTACCCTTCAGGGTTGTTTCTTCCAGTAAGCCCTGAACACCCCCGGCAACGAACTCAGCAGCCGTAGCGGTGGTGATGTCTTTACCTGCACCCCCCACACGCTTGGCCGCCTGAAGAATCCTGTTGGAACCAGTCAATTTATTCGCTGATGCCTTTGCTGCATCCAAGGTCTTCTGAGGGATCAGTTTATCCACTGCAAGCTTGTCTGCTACAAAGTCAGAACCAGCATAAGCAACAGCACTGGCTACCATGGAGAGGTGTTCTTCCTCGGTTGGTAGTCGGTTATTCTCCTCAACAAACTTACGCAGACCTTCATTATGGGCACGTAGAGCATCACCACTGGCTCCTAAAGCATTGACTGCAGCACCAATCTTTTTGCCGCCCAGTAACGTAGCAGCAATGGTTGGCCCCAGATCTTCAATCATCAGATCCAAAGTGCCTAGAGGGTTATTGATGGCTGTTTGTCCGATATTCTTGCCCGCAGTACCCGTTGCTTGGATCAGGTCAAGAATCCCTTCACTGGTATCCCCATCAAATAACTCATTGATAGCGGCTTCCCATTCCGGTGCATTCTTAGTGTTCAATGCACCCAGCTCGGTGATGGGTTTATTCTTCCGGATAGGGTTAGAGATACTACTCAATGTATGGTCTTCAAACGCTTGGCGTGTTTCCTGTGCTTCATCCAGATTCTGATAGAACCGATCCAGGTATTCCCGTTGAGTGCTTCGGTCATAGATATTTTCAGGGTTAGCTACCTGATCCAGAACAGCCTCTTCTTCTGGTAGAACTTCTGGAATTCCGGCGCGTTTCGCTTGAATTGCGATCACACGTTGATTGGCTTCATCAGTAGTAAGCTGACCATTACGCTCCAGATAACGAATTTCACCGATCGAGTTGGTGAGTTGTTCACGACTACGTAACCGCTGGTAAATACCTCGTGCTTCTTCACTGGTATTTGCCAGATTCTTATCAGCCTGAATATCATCAATACCTGCATACTGGTCATTGAAAACATCAAGAGTCCCTTTGATACCTAATGCAGCAAGTTGTTTAATATTACCGGTAAGTGTGTCGAGTTCGGTATCATTAGCCCAGGCCTGCGAATTGCGCTGATAACTGTCTTCAGCGATTTGATTAGATTCCTGGATACGTTTTAATTCAGAATCAAAAAACCCGGTCGGGTTCGTGACTGCATTAATATGATGGGTGTTGCGGTCAACCGCCTTTTTTAAGGCGTTTTCTTTTGGCGAGGGATTACTTTGATCGTACATTAAAAAGCCCCGGAATTAATTAAATAATCTCGGGGCTTAGTTTAATGCTTAAATAAAAAACAATCTTTTAATATTTAATCATTTTCTTCTTTATCTTCTTTTGGCGATTTAAATAAATCCATAAGAGACAAAATAAGTTCATGACATAAATAAATTAAAGTTTCTAACAGATCCTTCAACAGCCATAAAACATCTTTCATTATATATCTTGTTTTAATGTAGAAACTTTCTGGTTGTATTCAGATTCAGAAAGTACGCCCATATCTTTTAATTCAGTTAACTCTTTAATTGTTTTAATAGTTTTGCGCCTATTATATTCTGGAGCTACTTTTCCCCACATTAAGGATAAAACAAACCACACCCCACCCCAGAATAGAGGAAGAACAATTAATCCAAGAGTATTGGGCACCTCCTTTTCTATAATAGAAAACACTATGATGGCTAAGACACCTACTACAACACATTCAATCAGTTTCCTACTGGTCATTCACTACTCCTAGTATGAAAAACCACCCCGAAGGGTGGCTGTCTTTATTTCTTATTACGATACTTGATTAAGTTCTGTAGTTGCAAGAAAGCAATATTGTTGTCTTTCTCCTTCTGTAAACGTTTATCGTAGGCTGTTCGTCTCACACTCACATCCTGGAGTGCCTCGAACAACTCAATAGCTCGTTTACTTCCAGCGTTATATTCAAGAACCAGCGCATCTAATTTCTCATCCAGTAAACTGGATCGGTTAATCTGCCCTTTACCATCTGATAAATTATCCAGACCTTCGGTAGAGAATACATCAGCAACCAATTGTGCCGGTAACTGATCCACACGCTGAACATCGAACCTAGTCAAGAGTCTTTCAGCGACATCCCGTACCAATTTTGGCGCATCGTCTAAACCTGTGTCACTATCAAGCCAATCATTACTATCTTTTAAATCAAGTGCATCGATCTGGTCTCGGGTAAGTTGCCCCAGTGTTTTTCCTGGCTCAATATTATCTGGTTTGTAGTGGGCCGGTAATCGTCCGTATTCTTGCTGAAGGCTGGTTTCAGCTTTCGTAAGTAAATTATCAGCCTGTTTAAAGGTGATGTCGTTACCTTGGTTATCCTGCCCAAAGTGTACATCCTTGATACCTGTGTTCAGGTAATCCAGACGATCCTGATCATCTTTACTATCGATACCATAACGCTGACCCCAAGCACTCTCCAGTTGAGTATAGGCCTGAGTCTGTAGATCCGCCGGCAGATCTGCAATCGCAGTTGTCAGGGCTTGACGAGACTCTTCAGGAGGTAGCCCCTGGTTCACTACGCCTGTCACCGCAGCGGATAACTGCTGCGTCTGTAGGCGTTGTTTCAACAGGTAATCACGATCCTGACGCTTGTTATTACGAACTTCAGACTCCCAGTTGTCATCATCCTGCGCCTCAATAGCCTGGTTCAAAATACCTTGTAGGTCTGCACGACTGTTAGTACTCAAACCCTGTACGTCGTTGATCAGTGACTGAGCATTACCAAAGTCTTTTTTACCAACCAGTTGCTTGATCCAACCGGTAATATCCCTATCACCTCGAGCATCTTGTGTATCCTGAAAAGTCTGCTGTTCAGTAATATCCTGTCGGATACTATCATCACGACCGTTCAGTGCATTCAAGATCTGGAGTGCATCAACATTCTGCCCCTGAAGCGCGTCAGGCGTAATCTCAGACTGAAGTGAATTGTGCCCTTCAATCGTATTGGTCCCTGCAATACGCGCCAGGATATTGTTCGTGTTACGTTGGCGGTCCTGTTCCCATTCTTGCTTCTGGTTATCCGTGTCTGATAAAGACTCCCCAATATCCTGAAGGCTACCGGATAACCGATCGGCAGCTGAACTCAGTAATCTATTTGCCCCGGAGAAGTTGGGGGTACTAATATTTCTCCAGGTAATCGGATTCGCCATATTACTTCAACCCATTCTGAGCCATGTATTCGTCAACCGGGGCTGCTCTATCGGAGAAAGAGCGGCGGGCTGCCTGACGATCACGGAGGTGAGTATTAGTCAGAGACTTCTGGTTTTCATACTGCTTGTTGAAAGCATCCTTAGAGAAATCAAATTGATCTTGGGCCAGATCCAGTTGCTGCATCGCCATCCAGGAGTTAGCCAAGTTGGATGCAATACCAAACCCGGTAGGAATCAGGCCTTTTGTGGCTTTACCGGAAATAGGATCAACACCGCCAAGTAAGTTACGACCTTGGTCAGAGCCTAACCAGTTAGAAAAGGAGTCAAAGAAACCGGCATCAGCACTCGGATCGGTACCAATATTAAATTCAGAAATCTGTTGAGGAGTCAGGGTGCCGCCCAGACCTGGTAGAGGACCAGGTGCCTGAAAATTGCCCCATGAACCAAACGCTTTAGAGTAATCGTTCATTGCTTAAACCTTCATCAATCATTTGTCGTGTTTCAGGTAACTCCAACATGAGATCGACATAATGAGTGATAGCATCAAGGGCCATTGCACCAATATTACCTGAATGGATAGTTCTATTATAAAACTCTTCAGAGCTTTCGTCTGGATTAAATACTCGACCCGCATCAATAAATATAAAGGGATCGATAATGTCGTTAGTTTCTAATAATTCATTCGCTTCTTCCAGTTCATTTAATTTTAATTCTTTGTATTCTTCGAAGCGTTCATATTCACCAATTAAATCTTCCATGGATGCTTGAATATTATTTTTAATACCGGAAGTTAATCCATTAACTAATTGAAGAAGATCTTCAGCCCAGGGAACGCCTTTTAATGAACCATTCTGAATACCCTGGGAAACTAAATAAACAGACACCACCATGGAAATGATGAACGCCAGCTCCTCCCCCAAAGCCTTCACAATAAATTTGAATGCCTGGTTCAACACGATAGCGAAAGCCAGTTTTTTAGCGATCAGAGAGATCGCAGCCGTTAGTGAAGTAGCCCCTGAAATAGCGGTCAGGGACGAGGCAATCGAGGGTCCAGCAAAGTAAAGGGATACCGCCGTTATCACGAACTTAAAGAACCCCGAGGCATACCACTTTGTCTTCACTTTCACGTAACTGTTGAAGATGATGTTTACCCCGTCGATTCCAATCTCATTACGTACTGTTAGCGGGAAGCTATTCACTACGTCGTAGTTCAAGGGAATCACAAAGTTTTGATCATCAGGATCGACACTGTCTGCCAGCGTCGTTTCTACTGTGTGCGAACCATACACATAATTGGTATAGGTCAGCCCTTTAACGATTACCTCTTTGTACTGGGTCGCACTGATCTGTTGTTGGAAGGTGATATAGCTCACCTCAAAGGTAACCCCGGTAAACGCACTTTCCTGATCCAGATAAGCTGTGGTTTCGGGAGGCAGTACCGTTGTTGTACTAGTCACAGTACCTACTGAACCGATAGAGCCTGTTACCGTATTTACGTCTATATAGGAGTAACGAATATCAATGTGGTACTTGTTATCCTGGATCTTCAGATTGTTTTTAGGTGGAGAGGTTTCTGGCATCGCATAGTAAAGTACCCCGCCCTGTCCATCGTCGATCGGACGACTCTGTTCCCAGGCTGTGTATTCCGTTAATCCAACGTCAGAGACAGAAGCCAGGTATTCAAAGAAAGCTAATAGGTACTTCTGTACGGCCTTCTCTTCACTCTGGAGCTGTACCCCGAAAACAACAAACACATGGTCAATGTCACCCTCATCCGGATTCTCCTCAATCCCTGAAGTCAGGTCATCCAGATCCAGGCCCACTTTCTTAAGGAGCTTACTGCCCGTAATGTATTCCTGAGATCCGGTGTCTGCATTGGTATTGGTGTTGTTAATACGTAGAGGAACCACGGGATAGAAAGGACTGGATAAAGCTCCGCCTGCCGGTAGATCTAGGGAAGGATAAGTTCCATCCTTCTCACGGTAGATCCAGGTTTTCTTTACACCCCCTACTTCGTAATCGACGGAGTAATAAGAATCAAAGTTACCCGCAACAGAGAGGGAGGCCTGATAAGCCGTAGGGACGATCGTCACCGTGGATACGTCTACCTGTTGGGTATTGGTGACAGTCACATTAGTGCCACTATTGTCCGTAACGGTCGTCGTATCCTCGATGTCGTAGGTTTTAGTGACCTGAAAATCTAAGGTATAGGTGTAGTCGATAGTAGCCCCTGTATGATCAGAGGTATGACTCACATAGGTCGCTGCCCATGAATCCAACACATACGCCACCACAACAGATTCAGTAACAACGGAAACAACAGTCGTGGTGACTTCATTAGGTGGTTCCCCGGTCACTGTGGTACCAGAACGTGCTGCAGCAATGTTAGCCGCTTCCGTTGCGGCCTCACTATCAGCCGTAGTCTGAACTTCAGCTTGGCGTGAAGGAACCTCTCCCGCTATCCAATCCGGTTCAATCGTCAGGCTATCATCCGTCCGGTCCCAGCCTTGGGTATTGGTAAGAAGATCTCCCACCATTAGGTCGCCATCACCATAGTCAATAATGGCTCTATTGATTGTGACAGAAGCGCCCTCAATCCCCTCTAAGATGGATTTGATTTCAGTGACATCAATGTTCAGGTTTTGAGATAAACCCTGTGGTAGACCATTGACGTAGGTATTCTGCCCATAACTGTAGGCTTGTTTAAGTTTAACGCCCATCCCATTCAGTGCCCCATAAAGAATGGAGCTTGAGACACTAACATCGTTGTGCATCGCTTCCAGGACGCTCTGAGTCAGGGCATTACGATTACCCAGAACCAAAGGCATAGTGGTGGCGGATACGTAAGTACGTGTTTTACTTCCAAAGAATCCCATAATAAAAAAGGGGACATACGCCCCCTTTCCTCATTCAGTTATTGGTTAAGCACCGATACCGGCTTTCGCTTTGTTCACTATGGCGTTGATGGATGTTTCGTTCAGAGACGAAGGTACCACCAAGGTATCATCACTGGTTCGAAGTACTGAGAAGACCTCAGTTACCATCTTGGCAACCTTCTGTTCTGCATCTCGAGCAAAACCATCCGTTTGGGCTGTATACAGTTCCTTCTGTTTTCCAACCACACCCACAACCGCTGCACCGTCCACTGTGTCTTTGATCTGGGCTTCTTCCGTGAATAGCTTCTGATCCAGAAGATTCTTCTCAGATGTTGCTTTACTGGTCTGTGCGTCGAGCAGTTGCCCCTGCTTAGGGATGTTCGCATTCTCAGCAATCAGATTAGTCTTCTGCTGCTCTGCCAGAGCGATCTCAGCAAGCACTTTATCGAGCTGCTTATCGACCAACAGTTTCTCGGCATTGACCTTAGCGATCTGTGCCTGAATGAGCAGCGCGTTATCTTCTGCGTTCAGTTGTCCAATCAGGAACTGAGTCGCATTCTGCATAACCGCTGTAACAGCGCCCAGGTAAACCTGAGCGTACTCAGCCCCTTTGATGCGACCGTCTTCGTACTCCTGTTCAATATGGGCTTTGACAGCCGCCATCATGACATCAAAAGTACCCGTACCGGTTAGTGCACCTTGAGTGAGTTCTGCGTTAGATATTACCTGAGCCATGGTTCACCTATTACTCGATTGAGCCTGACATAGCCTGCTGACGAGCCAGCTCTTCCAGCTCATCCTCAGTCAGAGGATCTAGTTCTTCAATAGCGAACTCAGGTACCAGCTTAGGCTGTACGTGCGTCACACCGCCTTTCGTCTTTTTCTTCACAAAAGCCTGGTACTTACGGTCACGGATTGCATTTAATAGTATACGCTCAACATGCCAACCATCTTCTGCGTTGAACGGTACAAAACGTTTAACTGAAATGAAGGAGTTAGCCACCGTGAACAACTCACCTTCCCAGTCTTTCTTCGAAGGGTTCATGCAGGTTATACGTACGCGCACCAGAGCAAGGCCTTCTTTCTTCATGCGGACACGTTTCTGAGCATCCGTCAGAGGCTTCTCTTCGCCTATATCCACACCTTCCGCTACTGCTTCAGCGGCTGCCGGTGCTTCAGTCTGTTTTGGTTCATTGCCGGTAAGAGCATCAGCAAGTAAACCTTTCAATTTTTCAACACCCGCATTTGGGTGGAATGGGATATTCATCTGCTTCAGACGGGCCTGTAAAGTAGCCTTCTCATCTACTTGCACTTCCGGGGATGCCGTGTTTTCAGGAGTCGCTGTATCTGTCATGGTTCTATCTCTTTTTAGTCAGGGTGAAACCTGTCTTGAATGGGGAATAGCCCCTCCCCGAAGGGAGGAGCATCAGCTACCTATTAAAGAGGTGCAGCCGTCTTGATCAGACCAATACGCTCACCGCGCAGGATCATCGTGCCGTAGTACCACTTAATAGACATAAAGCCTGTCTCACCGTAAGGATCGTTACGGTCAGCAGTTTCTGTGCCTGGTTTCTTGTGAGTGATCTTGAACTTCACAGTCTTACCATCAGTTTGGAAACCGATAGTTGTGAAGGAAGCATCACCAACAACCAGCATTGGGAACACGTCGTATGCGTTGGAAGTTTCGTAGTGTGTCGCTGTCGCAGAAGCGTCACCGCCAGCACCCGCCCACTTCATCATTTCCGGTACAACCACAATACGGAAGTTATCGATAGAACCGATCTCACCGTTGAGTGTGTCACCTGCCGCAGCGTAGTGCTGTACTGGAATGAATGCAGGGTTACCATGCAGATCCGTCATACCTTTCAGTAGTGGGATCAGTTCAGAACCAACGTACATCACACGGCAAGCGTTGATCACTTTAGTATCGACCAGGCGAGTACCAGAGATGATCTTCGTGTGTTTCGGTGTACGGTTGTTATCCAGGTCGATACCCAGACGCATGATGTCGCCGTAAGTTACTTCATCGGCGTTGTCTACTTCGTTGTTAGCTGTCGCATCACCAGCGAAGCGGATTACACCTGCACCGTTGATCAGGTCAATCTGTAGGGCATCTTCAGAGATCTCAGACGCACCACGAACCATTTCACGGTTAATGTGCATTTCCAGTTCAGCGTCAGTATCAAAGTCCAGGGACTCTTGAGTGTACTCATCGAAGAAACCGAATTTCTCGATAGAGCCTTCAAGTTCCAGACGTTTGAAACCAACACGGTTCACACGACCACCTGCTTCAGACAGCGTAGGCAGTTTGCCTGGGATCGTACCGATGTCTTTGGAGGAACCGTACAGGTTACCACCCGCATAGGTTGCACCAGCCGCATCGATACCCTGATCGTTCACGTTACGATCATCAAGCAGTGGCATGTAGTGGTATTTCTTGATGGTCTTACCGAAATGCTTAGGCATCGCAGTCACATCAGCCAAAGGCATGAAATACTGTTCTTTCTGCGCTTCAATTAGCGCCTTTTTCTGATAGAAGTCAGTACGAAACTGTGGACCGACCTCGGAAGGTGTGCCACCCGCCGGGTCGTTATAGGTACGTTCATCAGCCATGAGTTAAAACCTCAATTACATGTACTGGCTTGCCGCGATTTTCTCGAATTCATCGTCAGACATTGCCAGTGGGTTATATTCAGTTGGTGCTTTCTTCGCAGGCTTCTTGCGCGGGGTACCCGCAGCTTGCTTGCGTTTTTTGAGTTGAGGGTTTGCTTCTTTGGGCTTTCTCGCAGGTTCCGGTACAGTTTCATTGGCTTCATCGGTGTTCAGTTCTGCAGAACCAAATTTACCTTCAGCGTGAAGACGATCGCCTACCTGTTTGTATGCCTCGATGTCAGACAGGCCTTGTAGCTTGCCTAGCATCCGGTCCTTTTCGATAACCGTACTGATTTGGTCATAAATACCATTCTGTTTATGATCATTGATCAGACGAATTACGTCGGGATTATTAACGATGATCTCACGAGATTTCTCATCCCATTTCTGACTTACCAGTTCGACCGTTTCTTTATAGGTAGATGTGTCTTGAATATCTTTAAAGACCTCATCCAGTGCTATCTCACGATCATCAACCTGGTATGACTCTGGGGTATAGTCATCCGCAGCATCTAAATTCATGTCCAGTGGATCAGTACCACTGTCTTTCATTAACTTCTGAATGGCTTCTGGTTTTTTCTGATCCAGTTCAATCAGGAAGTTAAGTTTGCCCTCGTCCATCAATCCCTGGTTCTCAAGCATTCGCATGATTTTCAGGTTCGGCTTCAGAGCAGCCATTTTCTTATTGTAATTAGCGCCCATCTTCATCAGCGTGATGGCATCCTCGATGGAATCCGCCTGGATGTCTTTACCATTCGCTTTGAAGGGAGCGAGTATCTGTTTTACCTGGGCTTCGTAATCAGGTTCATCTGTATCTTCAGATGTTTCTTTTTCCTGATCATCACCCTCACCTTCTTCCTCAGATTCCTCTTCTTCATCACCCTCACCTTCTTCCTCAGATTCCTCTTCTTCATCACCAGAGTCTTCTTCAGTCGTAAGGTCATCTTCTGCTTCTTCTTCACCTTCCGGATCTGTTTCATCAGAATCATCTTCACCGTCCTGTGCGTCCGCATCAGCAACGATGTCCGCATCTGTCTGTAGAGTGTCATCCTCAACAGAACCTTCTTCAGAGGCCGGTACAAGACCGTCACCGAATAGATCCATGTTCATGACAGCATCATCAGACATGTCCAGAGGACTAGATGATTCCTGTGTATTCAGATCCTGTTCACTCATTCAGATTATTCCTCGCCTTCTTCAGCTAGGATTTCTTCACGAGTTTCCTCCAGAGAAACCATTTCTTTTTCAGCCTGGGCACCGAACACCATGATGGTGTTGAAGTAGTTACGTACTGCACCAATGGCATCAATCTGTTTCATGATGCTTTCCTGATGTTCAGGAGTCTGCATCGATGGGACAGCTTTAAGGTGCACCAAACGTTGTGCTTCCTGTTCGAAGTAACCTTCCAGTACGACTTTTTTAAAGTCACGGTTACTTGTCAGACGTTCCAGATTTTTACGCAAACCCAGAGCTTTCTTTGCCTGTTCCATCGATACTTCAACAGTTTCCAGGTCGATCTCTTGAACCATGTCGTTCATGTATTTCTCCGTGTCCTCCCCCTATCGGGGTGAGTGGTTTAGATTGCAGAAGGTTGTGGTGTACCTTCTTGTTGCTTCATAAGGTGACTTACCAGATCACGTTGAGCGTTGGACTTGGCCTGCTCACTCTGTTTCTGTAGATCACGCTCTTGTTTAACGCCGGACTCTTGTTCTACAAAGTCCAGGTTGTTTAGGTCAGTCTCGCTCTGGAGGTTTTCAGCTTTCGCTGCATCCACCATGGAGCCGGACTGATGTTTGTTTGCTTTGCCCTTGATCTCAGCAATCTCAGCTTCTAGTTTCTCGATCTCGAGTTCCTGGATACGTTGCTGTAGTGGATCAGGTTGTGGTTGGTAGGTTTCTAGGCGTTTTGCCAGTTCTGGCATCTTACGTAGACGAGCAATTTCAGTAAGCAGTATCTGACGTAAACCGGGTTCTTCGTTTGGCCCCATCGTCTGTAACATGAAGGCCAGTTCCTGCGCCTGAGCATTATCTTCTTCAGCCGTACTGATACTCAGCTTCAGATCAAACTTACCTGCCAGCGCCTCACGCTTGATCAGTACGTTCTGGTCATCGGTAATCTGAATCACCACTTCATCTGACAGGAACTCAGAATTCATGCTGACGATCTTCTTACCGATCTTCATCATCCCAGCTACCAGACGACGAAGAATGGACATCTCACGTTTTGAGGTTGCGTCCAATGCGCCACGTACGCCCGCAGCAACCTCACCGAAAGACTGTCCCGAGATGCCTTCATTGAAAGCCTTGGTTCCTGACATGGACTCAGCTTCAGCGTTTTGAAGCTGGAGCATGTTGAAAGCAGAGGCTGGAATCTCAGGATAGGTGTGCATGTAGAAGGCCTGACGAGGGTCTGAGATAGCGTTGAACTCATAGTCCTGGCCCTTCAGGAACTTGCGACGGTTAACCAGATCCAGGGCATCTTTACGAACACCTGTCTGACCGTTCGCTGACTTACCCATGATGTCGATCATGCCGCGAGTCACTGCACCTACAATCTTCTGGTTATCTTCCAGAAGCGCACCGTCCGGTTCGCCGTATACAGACTTACGTTTAGGTAAATACTTCACACCGACAAACGGTAGTTTCTGATCTGGGTAGGGGTTTTCTTCCATACGGATCAGTGTGTTTCCGATCCAGGTAGCAACAAACGGCTTTACAACACCGGTATCATCAATATCCCAGAAGCCCCAGTACTCGTGCGCAATAACACGTTTACGGGGTTCATCTTTGAAATTGAAATTAGCACCCTCTTTGACCTCATGATCGGCCTGCCCCAAAGGACTGCTTTCATCGACCATGATGCGATCCAGGTTTTTATATAAACCGGTTGCCTGGAGTTCTGCTTTGGATGTTTCAAAGCTGTAGATAATGAAACGGGCTTCATCCAGGTTACCGTTACAACTTGGATCGATCGTCAGATTACGGTAATCACAGACCTCCAACGTTGGACGGTTTTTAATGACCTGGATCTCTTCCTCGGTTGTCATACCTACCTGTTCAGGGTACAGGGGACGTTGACGCTCCAGAGAGAGTAAGGCTGCTTTCTGGTACTGAGGGAGTGCCTCAGCAAACTGATCAGGGTTCTGTAGAGCCAGGGAGGTTAATACCTGGATATCCTTTAATTCTTTTGCAGTTCTGGCTGCACGGTACTCAAACTTAGGTACCTCGAACTTTTCTACAAGTTCTTCGTAGGCCCAACCCACACGAACAAAAACAGACCCTTCTTCTACCGCAGTACGGACGTACTCATCGACAAACTCAACTTTATCAATTTCATTATTGAATTGATGGTTCAGAACCAATTGATTCTGATAAGCGGAGTTACGATCCGTGTGACCAGCTGGACGTACTCGGAATATATCTTCCCCACTAAGGAAAGGCTCACTCAGAGCTGGGTAGCGCCATTCCGCTTGTTTGCGAATCAGCTTAGGCTGGATAGAAGAGTTACCACTAACCTTCTTAGGTTTCGCTGCACCTTCAACATTGAAGTTATCCAGCCACCGATTAACACGAAGGGTTTGATTGTCCGTGTCTTGTTTAGCGTCTGAATAATCCTGCTTAAGGTCACGAATAGAAGGTGGGTTTTCCCAGTCGGTTAAATGATTAACCGGGCTGTCTTCTGTGACTTCTGAATTATTTTCGAGGGATTCTTCCGACATTTTAATTCCCGTATAAAAACATGAAGAGAAAATAATAATAAATTGAAGAAACGCTCTTAATAATATTAATAGAGCCAATTTGCGCGTAGTTTAACTAAAACATTAAAACAAACTCAACATTTAATTATTTTAGAAAAGGTTTTTTATTAATAAAAATATTATATCTGTGTTTTATTTAATTAAATTGATATTCTCATCGCGCACAATTACAGGCCTCAAGCCTGATAATTACTGATACGGGAAACTCTTTATGGGAAAACAAAGAAACGCGAGTAAACCTACTCGTGCAGATAAAGTGGAAGAAAACTTTAAAGCAGCACCCCCACTTGAACCAAAGAATAAAATACAAACTCATTACATTAATTTAATTAACGGCTCACCGATTACTTTTGCTACGGGCTACCCCGGAACCAGTAAAACGTATATTCCCACCCGTATCGCTTCTTTGTGGTTAAAACAGAAAGCTATCCAAAAGATCATATTACTCAGACCAGCTGTATCTGCTTCGAAGTCTGTGGGGTATGCCAAAGGCACCCATGAAGAAAAGATGAAGCACTGGCTCAGACCAATTCTAAAGCCCCTCAGAGAGGAGTTCTCATTCGGGCAACTACGTGACCTGATGAAGGAAGAAGTCCAGCGTATCGACTTCTGTCCTCTGGAGAATGTGAAAGGCAACAGTTGGGATAATGCCTTTGTTATTGTTGATGAGGCTGAGGACTGCACCCTAGAAGAGATCATTGCTTTAACCACCCGTATAGGTAAGAACACCACCTTAGTTATCTGTGGGGATGTTGCTCAAAGTGACCTGACACACTCAGGCCTTGGGCAGTTCCTGGATATGAGAAAACAAAGTAAGCACCTGACAGAAGCCACCTCTCATATCGATTTTGATGAATTAAATTTCATAGTACGTTCCGATATTTGTCGGAAAGTTGTTACTGGACTTTGTGAAATAGGGTTTTATAAATGATTGAAGTACTCGGACATAAAGATTGTTCCTACTGTAAAAGGGCAATTCAATACCTGGCATCAAAAGGTAAATCTTTCAGTTACCTGGATGCACGGGAAGATGATAACGGACTGATTGTCGCTAAACTCAAATCTGAAGGCGTTTCTGAGGTTCCTCAGATATGGATTGATGGGGAACGCATTGGTGGTTTTAATGAATTAAAAGCCATAATTTAATAATAATTATTATAGAAAAGGGACTTTTGTCCCTTTTTCTTGTTTATTTTTACGAAAACGTCATCTATAAATAAAACAATAAGATCAATAAACAACCAACTTAAAACTCATGGAAGAAGTATAAATGACCAACGTAGTACCTTTGAAAGTATACCGGGTAATAAAAGTAAACGGTGTTGAACGTTTAGCATGTAAAGTCGGAAAGAAGTGGGTCTATGATGCGACCTGTAACAGTATCAACGAGATGCTTGATAATAAGTTAGTGAATGTCGATGTCGTCTCAGGCTGGATAGCCAGTCATTGAGAGGAAAATAAGTAAGAGGGCATTAGCCCTCTTTTTTGTTAAACGTAATCCCCTGCTGTGACATTCACCCCTACCCAGTGATTATCATTGCCTGATATATCATTCGCATCCGCACTCAAAGGGAGATGGTAACCGGTGGTTCCGAATGGGCCTACATACGCTGAAGTAAAATCAGAACCAGTTAATGCAATACCGTCCGTGAGGTAGGCATCATTTAATGCCCCGTCAAAGTACAGGCCGTTGGTCTGTTGGGCACCTATCTTGTGTTCACGCTCAGAGTTAAACGCAAAGTTCTCGTTCAGGGAAGGGTGGTTTGTGATACTAAAGCTGGTAATCTCCGTATCATCAATGTACACCTTAAGGCGATCGGAGGATGGGGAACTAACAGTAGTATCCATTACCACTGTTACCCGGAACTTACCGTCTTCGGGTAAGTACGTCGCTGTGGTTTCTCTGTAAACAACGCTGTAGGTTTGTACCCTAAGTTTATCTTGGTAAAAACCAATCAAGAAAGCGTTTGAGTTATTGGCAGCGGTACGTATACCCAGAAGTACAGCCCATCCTGTCGGGTTACTGGATGCCCTTTCTACTTCAATACTCCAGGACCATGTTTTAGTGTTTCCTAGCGCATGGGTCTTAGTCAGGTGCTGACTGTTCGTAGCAACCAGGTGCAGTCTTGTCAGTGCTTGAGAGACAGCCACATAAAGAGGTGTTCTCATCCACTTTTGTTGAGTCTGTCCCAGAAGATTCATTACTCTGTCACCGTCACCAAGGTATCACCTGACTTATTCGTAGACCGCATATAGAGATCCCCTGTTAACCCGTTACGTGTTAAGCCGTCACCTGGGTTAAGGGTATGTGGTACCAAGCTCGCATCAGGGGTAACTGTAGAGAAGAGTGCTTGTACAGGAAGCTTACTGGTGTTCTGAAACAAAAACGCATCTGCGGTGGTTACAGACGTGTAGGTGCTACCGTTTAACGTAACGTTACGAGTTGTCATGGGAAGACCTCATATCTTTTTTAGGTGGGTTTCTTAACTCAGGAGGAAGATGACGATCGTTGCGTTCAGACTCGTAGGCCTCTTTACAGTGATCTTCTTGCCAGGGAAAGATGTCATTAACCAAGGCTTTAGGGTGCTCATACCCCTGCACACTCCAGCGATGACACACACTGGAAATAGTCTCATCCGCCCAGTGAACCGTATGAGTAAATGGTAATATCAACAAACCAATTACTGTATTAATCAGTTGGTCAAAGGCTATGAGTATCTGGAGTAACTGACGAAGGAACAGACGCATAATAAACTCCAGTATTAGATCCGTTTATTAAGGGCTTTATAGGCGATCAACTTCACTTGAGTTGAACCAAAGTAACCAATGGTTCCGCCTACGAAGAGGGTCCAGTCATTGTTCAATCCGGCAGCAGTAATACCTGCATGGGCTGTGAGGCAGAGGAAGCCGCAAAGCAAGGCCTCCAGTACGATACGGACCATGGATGTTTCCTGGCGATCGTAGATCACTCTGAGTACAGCCATCACCATGGCTAACATGGCTCCCATAATACCCGGCTGAGTAGCACCCTCGATTATCTCTTTCAGGGTAAAAGGCACAACAAATACTCCATTAATAAATTTGAATTATTTGGGATTGTACCAATATTTTTTAGTTAATCATTTAAATAAGAAGCGGTCAAAAAAGAGACAATAATATTAATATTTAGAAAAGTTTATTTTCTATTTATTTAAATTAATAAATTGTTTTTATTGAATAGAGAAAAGAAAAAAGAGAGGCATAAAACCTCTCTTTTGTTATTTTTAAGAAATTTTAAATTTTCTTGTTTTTTCTGCACTGGATCGGGTGGTACCTACCCAGTAGGTAACCGATGCTGCCCACAACGCTGAGGCCTGTCCGATCAGAATGTACAAGGTATCCTTGTTACCGGCAGGTATATTGTAAACAAACAGAGAACCAAACAATCCAGCGACGATGATTGTCAGCATGAACGTGATCACCGCAGGCATAGGACTATGTTTATGTTGCTCCCTGGCATGTTCCTGGTTCTTCAGTTCAGCGGTCTCCATCTCCACATCCAGTTCACGCATCCGGATCTTGAAGTTGTTGTTGGCTTGTTTGATCTTCAGCATCACATCAGGGTCGGCCTGTGTGATGATCTGAGACAAGCTATCCTCTGAATCGATCGGTTTACCGGTTGCGTCTGAAATCGCTTTCAGGGCTAACTGAGGCAGTGTCGCACCGCCTGTTGCTATTGCTGCTGCAATGTCAGGTGCGTATTCTTTTAATTTAGTAATCCAGCTCATTGTTACCACCGTGCTCTGTAAGATCGGCTGTCTACGTGTACAAAGGTTTTGTACAAACCGATACCAAAGGTGTTGGGGTACTTCTGATCCAGGTATTCGTATATCTCCTTCAGAGATACACCGACAATGTGAAAATCAATAGCACATGCTTTAGGGTGTTGAGAATTATCGTTTGAACCTACCGCAGGACTACGGTTATAGGTATAACAACGCGCAGCACTATGGATACTTAGTGTGACTTTCTCTTCACCCAGTTGTTCTGCAAAGTGGTCACATACATCCTGTACCACTTCAATGGTTTCCCAATCCATCGTGTGAAAACCGCAACCACAGTTACAGCTCAGTTCATGACGGGAAATGTTTTTGGTTAAGTCGCCCATGACTCCCCCATAAAAGTGAGGGCCGAAGCCCTCGTTTTGTTAAGCTGCTTCAATCTGATCAAGTGCAGTTCTGTCCAGATCTGTGATGGTGTTAACCGCATCTTTACGTGTCCAGCTGATCTGCCACTGAGTATTTACATCAGCAGCCCTGGCAGCAGCAATCTGAGCCAGTAAGGTAAGATCTGCTGGATGGTTGGTATTGGTGATGTCACGCCACTCATACCCTTCCGGGGTACCTCCCAGAGCTGTAAAGATGGTCAAAGCATCATTCAACTGATCCATGGAGTAAGGATCGGCCTGGAACGTAATACCACCTACTGACACCGTGGCTTCCACATCCTCAATCGCTGCCTTACGTTCTTCTTCAATCTGAACAATCTTCTGTGCTTTACTCTCCTGCACTCGGGCAGCCCATTCAGTATCCGTGAAGGAGCGACTTTCAAAGACTTGCTTATATTGCCCATCCACTTTGACCGGATTACCTTCTGTAACCACATCTGCTACAGGTTCTGTTACTGGCTCTACAACGAAGTAACCCAGCGTTTCCGCTGTCTGATTAAACTTCGTTTCATCTTTAGGGAAGTTAACTTCCGGATGCCGTTTGATGATTCGAGCCTTATATACTGGGTGCTCACCCGTTGCTTCATGAATGTATTTAGTGATCGTTTCCATAATAGTTATCCAATATAGGCTGAAGGTTTTACGGTACCTGTTACGGTCAAATCACCGGCTGTACCAAGGTTAAGACCCAGACCTTGTTCAGGGTCGAAAGTCATACAAACAATAGGGTTAGGGATCAGACCATCCGCAAGCTGTTTCTCGAGATCTCGAGGGTACCCAAGACCATCGATAAACAAGTCTCTGACGGACTTCTGAGCAAAGTCTAAAAAACCGGTATGGACGTATAGGAAGCCAACTGCACCGGCAAAGGCTTTATCCATATCAATACCACTGCCTGTAAAGATCTGGATCGCAGGATCGGTGCTTCCTGTGAAATCCATGGTTCCCAAATTTCCAGACACGTTTTCTGAATCTTTCGTATGTCCGTGGTAGTTGCTTAGGACAAAACTTGACGACGCATCGATCGATACTAGGTAGATGTGCCAATCGGTATCATCCAGCTCATGTACCTGATCGTTGAAAACGTTAGTGTTGCCTTGAACAATATCTGAACCAGTCGTAGATAAGCACTCCATGCGTATACGTTCAGCACCCGATGTCCGTGGTCCGAATCTATCTCCGATGCTGAAGAACATCTCTTTGTCACCTGTATCTGTATCCAGGTTTTTCAGAGCTACGACAAAACTAACACCAGTACTGTCAGTTACGCCGGAAGGTATTGCCAATCTCAGGTAGTTGGTGTCTTTGACAGTTGTATCCTGAACAACCCCTTGAACCAGGTATTCAGACAGACTTCTGAAGGACGCAATATTACTGTTATTGTCGGTAAAGTCAGCCCAGCTACCTCGGTTCTTACCTGGGTTACCGGAAGTAACTATCGCCACTTCAGGAACAATACCTGTCTCACTGATCACCTGGGATAGCGGCTTACCTTTCTGGGCCTTACTGTCCCAGAACATACCTAGATTGGTGCGATAAACATCTTCGAACCAGATCTCAGCAAAGATGCCTTCTGTGAAGCCGTTACCGGTCCCTTGTCCCACATAGATCGTGTCTACTTGTGTCAGGTCCACAGAACTCACATCCACTACCGTACCGTTATGCACGTTGGTCCCGTTAAAGTTCACCAGTAGGTTGTTATCCGATCCTCTGAATGAAAGGGAGATGTTTGCCAGTACGTTTGACTTAATACCTGTCAGACTGATTGCCGTACCACTGGAAGTACCGCCACCATCACCGAATGTAGGCGTAATCGTCTCGTTAGCAATATCAACAGCCAGCTGAAGCACGGTATTGCCTGTCTTTTCCATCTTAATCAGAAGGGTGTCTGAACCGGTATCCGGTGCTGCCAGGATACAGTTGAATGTCCCCTCCTTCGCTGTACCGAAGCCGGACAAACCATTGGATATCAAGAAGGTACTGGAGCCATCAAAATAAGCCCCACCCAAGTTCCACTCATTTGGGCCTCGAGTTGATTTCGATAAGTCCGTATAAGGGGTGAAGTCCCCAGTGTTTGCTAAATTGACATGCGCTGAAGTCGGATCACTCATATCCAGGGATACGAGAGCTGCAACCTCGGACACGTACACAGGCTTAAAGTCCGCATCGTAAACCAGAACATACGTAGGTGAGTTGGTATCATTGATGCACACAAACTCAGTACCATTAAATTCTATGTACTCATCAGTACGTAACGGCATCCGACGAAATACGCCTGTAGGTACCAGATCACTGTCATATTGGATGTGTACATAGTTCGGTACGGTGCCGTTTCCGGTCAGTTTACCGATCCAGTAATGGGTACCATCCCAGGCGATACCGTAAGGGAAACCAGCACCAAATTCATTACCTGGTTCAATGTTTACGGAGTCTACGTGGACACCTGATGTTGTGTAGCGGTGTACCCGTGCAAGTGCCTGATCCGTGACACAAATGTTTGTACCATCAAAGGTCACATCCCATGGAGAACCTGTCTGAGAACCAATCGCATAGTTAACGGGATTGGCCCAGTTACTGTCAAACTTCTGAAGACGGTTACTAGAGTCATCGACTAACCAGAAGTTAGAACCATCCCAGCAAATACCTTGAATGTTGGTACCGACATCGATGGTGTAGCTAATACCGGTTAGTTGAAAATCCGTATCATACTGATGTACTGATTCCCCTGTACCGTTATCGTTCAATACCCAGTAATGGGTGCCATCCCAACAGATACCTGATACACCGTCACCGGAAACATCCGGCTGAATAATGTATTGCTTCTGCCTACTTAGAGGTACATTGGCTGTATTGTCTGACGTATCAACTACCTGGCTGTAATTACCTTGGTCTTTCGGTAACAGGAGTAAATCGTTTGTATTCGCTTGGGCGATGCCTGCCGGAGTAGTAACGCTGATCGCAATACTAAAAGAGTCATAAGCCCAGGCTGACGTATACCTGAATACATTCTGGTCACCACTCAGTACCCAGAAGTAGCTTCCATCCCAATACATTCCCTGTACATCAGTCGTCTGTGCGGAGATGTCAGTGACTTCTGATCCACCGTTTTGAACGACCCAACTGCTGTTGTACTGGTAAACCCTTTCAACGGTATCAACACTCCAGAAGCTTGTTCCGTCCCAGGTAACCGCTACAGTGTTTCCATCAATGGAGAAGGACTGAGAGGTATAAGCCCAGTTCGTATCAAACTGATAAGCCGTATCGGATGTAACAACGTAAAAATGCGTACCATCCCAGCAAATATCGATAGGACTGTTTACTGTCCCGGAAATATCATGAGTAATGCCGGTCATTTGAGCTTGTTCATTTAACTCAAAAACAGTCGCATCATTAGTGACTGCCCAGTATCCCGTCGCAGTTTTGACGATACCTCCCAGATCTTCGTTATAACCAAGCAGTTCTGGGGATTTGAACCAATCTACAGCCCCGCCTACTTTGGTTAGTGCGGGATTAAGGTACGGTTTACCTCCGGTTCCGGTTAGGTAGAACAAGTCACGTACAGCTTGGTCAGATATATCCAGATACTGTGGGAAAGCGGATATGTGAGAAACCTGAGTACCGACACCATCATCAATGCTACCGCATACGTAACTTGGACCACGGTATAGGTATGCTGTCCTGTTAGCGTTAGCAGAGGTTGTTACGTAACCTTCTGCAATAACCTCATTATTCAGGACTATCTGATAACGGTTATTACTGACCGCTAAAAGGAGTTCATACCAAGAATGCCAGTAGACCGCATTAGGGACAGTGACAGTCAATAACGTATTAGGTGTGTCATCCCGATACAAAATTTTCAGAGAATTGTCTGACTGTACCTCAATGTCTAAATTACCCAGATTAACCGGTTGTACGTTACCGCTGGTAATCGGTCCTTGGTAAAACCCCACGGATACCGTGAAGCCAGTATCATCGTTATATGCGCCGGAAAGATCACTCGCTCGAGTGATCTCCTCAGCACCAGAAAAAGCCGTACCTATTGCACCCTGCCCCGCATTGGCCTGCTGGACAGCTCGCATAAGTAACGTTTTTTTAGTGTTACCCATTAACCTGCCACCCCGTATACAGTTGAACCGTTGTCTGTACTCCACCCAACCAGGGTGTTACTGCCAGAGGCGTTCAGAGCAACGTTGGTATCGCCAAACGTGGTGGAAGAACTACCATCACCTAGTAACCAGTTGATCGTAGGAAGGATGACAGCGAAGGCTCCACCGTTAACTAGCTCTAGCTCAAACTCGGCGTACTTACCCGCAGCAGGCCAATTAGACACTGCCAGTGTGATTGGACCGGTTACCGTTACCTTGAACTTACGTTTACCACCCGAAAGATCTAACGTAACCGTACCTGAACCCTGGTTACCCAGATCCGTCACGGTTTGTTCAATATCCTGCTTCGCTGCCAGAGATGTATCTACCTGAGACTGTAGGTAGTAACGGGTATCGCCTGATGTCTCTGTCAGTACGTCACTCGGTAGATCACCGATTAGGTGTGAGTGAGCTGTCGGAGCACGGGCATCACTTAAACGGGAATCATCCCCTTTAACTACCTCACCCGCTGCCGCATCACCGGAAGCAGGAACGTTTAGTCCAGCCGCAGTACCCGCATCAGTGACTTCAGACAATGTATGGGTATGGTTGCTTGCTGCCTTACCGCTTAACTCCGAGGCGATCTTGGTGCTACTCCAAGTCTCGGTACCACTAGTACCGGCATCATTAATCTGAACCCCATCAGCACCGTTGTAGACGGTGAATGTATCCGTCGTAGCATCCACATACGTAACGGTGTAGGTATCTGTTTCGCCTGGTTCATTAGGAGCCGCAGAAACACCGGTAGTACTTGTCCAGGCAATTGTCGCAATACCGTTACCGGTATCGCCGGTATCACCCTTATCGCCCTTACCGAAAGGAGCACCAGAAGACCAATCACCACTGGTATTGGACAACTTGAAGTAAATGGTAGAAGTGTCCGTTGCCAGGAAACTAAATCCTTCAGCCTGGGCATCGTAAGTACTACGTGAAGCAAACAGGCCGACAGCATTTACTTGGAAAGCATCACCCTTATCGCCTTTATTACCTTGCGGAATGACAAAGGTAAACTCACCGTTAATTGCGTCATAAACAACGTTTGCGGAGGTTCCAGCTGCACCTGTTACGGTTGAACCTACCGTCACTGCTTTAATCTCGTCTGACTTGTCAGACGCTGTCTGAGCAGAAGTAGCCGCAGCCTGGGCATTCGCTTCAGCGTTTTGGATATCTGCCATATTCGTAGCGACAGAGTTCACGTCAGCGATGTTAGTGGAGACTGTATTAACACTTGCAATATTCGTGTTGACGTTCAGGACACCGGTCAGGTTATTTTCAACGTTCAGTAGTGCAATCAGGTTGGCATGAAGTGTCTGAAGCTTACTCAGTTCAGAGTAAAGCGAGTTTGTTGCACCCACTAACGCTTCACGGTTCGTGTAGATCGCATCGATCTCAACAGTCTTTGCAGACAACTCGATAATGGAATCAATATCATTGCCTAGAGCAATAACATCGCCCAC
Source organism: Neptuniibacter sp. (assembly GCA_050633605.1). Classification (GTDB taxonomy): domain Bacteria; phylum Pseudomonadota; class Gammaproteobacteria; order Pseudomonadales; family Balneatricaceae; genus Neptuniibacter. The sequence continues at coordinate 158,606 of JBOEGV010000019.1, forward strand.
ACGGTTAGCCAGTGTCTGTAGAGCTGAGGTTGTCTTTGCCCAGTAGTATGTAGGAGCCGCTTCTACCGCCTGCCCTGAGTACACCTGAAGCTGAATACGATCAATATTTGAAGCACTACCGTCTGTATCCCTCAGACGAATCATCGTCGGAAGTTCAGGTAGTGTAGAGTTGATGATATCAATTTCGGTATTAACGATATGTAGTGCAGGATCAGCCTCACCTGCGTTGTAAGCCGCTATACCTGCTACCAGCTCGTTATAGATCGCTGTATAAGAGGACAACTCATTAACTACTGGATTGCTCTGTTCATCCAGTGTTTCAAAATTGATCTGAACCACGACACCATCATTGGTAGTGATGGTCATACCCTGGTAGGTTACCTCAGTGGTTTCTGAGGTGTTGTTCAACGCCAGATCAATATCAACTTTACGGTTACCAACATAGTTACCTTTGTTCAAATCATCACTGATCGCTGTCAGATCGGCTGAGGCCAGTGCCGCCAGATCACTAACAGATGAACCAAGGGTGGTGATGACGTTAGCCATCGCCTGAAAATCAGTATTCGCATCGATAGAGTCTGCCAGGGCTTTGACCCCTTCGATCTCATCAGCGACTTTCTTTACGTGGTCATAAGCAGTACCCAGATACTTCTGGATCATGCCTGTGGCTGCTCGTTGTTCGGTAATCATACCCATCCATTCCTCAATAATCGGTCAGTATTCAGGTCTTGATTATTGATCAGACCTAAGTTTTCTACTTCGAGTAGAGCCAGCTCAAAACGACTCTTGTATTGGGCGGAAGCGTTAAGGTTATCGGTTGATCCCATATTGCCAACGATCCTACCTGCGATATAAATCAGTAGAGGTTCCACAAGAGGTTCTGGAATCTCGACTGCGACTGTTTCAGGATCGAATGACCCATCCACAATGATTTTTTCATGGTTACCTTTATATAAAACAGAGAACGTATTTCCTTCCATAGCATAAGGAATAGTTACCGCATTAAATTTAGGTACATAAACAGACAAAACATCATCAGATTTATTAATAGGCCTTTCCTCTCCCATTTCAGAGAAAACATTAACAATCTGAATAACGTTATTTAAAAAAGGAAAATAAACTGAGTCTTTAATATATTTAAAAGGCTCAGTTGATTCAGTATTAGTTTCAGCAAACTGCGGCTGCAAATAATACGTTTGAAGGTGATCTTGTTGCTCGATCATGACCTCATCGTAACGAAGAGGAAAGCGGGTATACAGGGCTGTAAGCCCCATGTTTACATGAGATACGACCTTTGCGTAGTCTGCTGCAGCAATGCCCCCGGAGTTTTTACCTCCTATTGATACTTGGGATAACTCACCGTATGTGAGTAAATCAAATAATTCAGAAAGAAGCATAAAAACTCCGAATATAAATAATATTTTTCGGGGCAATAATAACGTTAATTAATTAAACAATATAGGAGTCCATTCTATTATCTTCCTCTTCAACTTCTAATTCCCAATAATCCCTTTCTTCATTCGAAGATAATACTCCGTGCTGTGAAGGCTTCCATGCATTTAAACTAGAAAGCATCGAAATAGTATCGATAAAATCATCGTGCTTTGATTTAAAACCACCAGGGGAAGCGAGGGTTAATTCATCCAACGCTTCCAAGATTCTTGGATCAGTTTTCAGTTCCTGGGGGAGGTACATTTTATGGGCTTTAAACAATGGAACCATGGTGTTGAATCGCACCATCTTGTTCGTATTTGGACGAATACCTGGGTTGTTGTTATTACCTTCTGAGGCCAATGGGAAGTAGACGTTACGAGTCATCATTTCCTGTTGAATCCACTGAATAAACCCGCCCTGTTGCCCGGTAATCTCAATACCTACTGATTGGGGTTTGTAGATCTGGGCCAGTCTGAACAGGTCATTGACGTTCTGATCCATGAGTTGACGCTTCACAACTCCGTCTACCCAGAACCAGTCCCCATTATTGTTGTACGCCCACACGGAAATCACCGAATAGTCCGCAGACGTTTTCTCAGAGGTCGCAAAATCGGTGGTGATATAGAAGTTAAAGAGCTGCCTATTCTCCAGTACAGCCTTACGCGAGTACCACTGTATATCTGAGTCCTGGATCAGGCGGTCTTCATCCGACATGATCCGCAGCATCAACTCTTGGTTGAAGGTATCGACCTTACCGGTCTTCACCGCAATGTCATACTGTTCCTGAACATACTCAAAGTTAAAGCGATCAGGCCAGGAACCCCTGAAATCCTCTTTAGCGCAAGGAAACTGTTCACATACAGGGAATACGTTCACGGCCCAAGCACCGGATTCTACGGCTTTGTAGAGTGGGTCTTTGGCGTTGAAGGGTGTACCTGACCAGATGATGATGTTTTTCTTAGGATGGAGGGCGTAGTTAACCGCTTTATAGATCGTATCCTCTACTGCGGCGATCACCGTCGCTGAACGTGCGTCCTCATCCGAGATCAGGTCATCGAGCACCGCCAACTGAGGACGTTTACCCATCTCCTTGGCACCACGCACACCCGTCTTGGCACCGTACCCCTTCACAATAAAGATGTCCCCATCCTTATTACGGAACTCCCAGCGAATGTCCGTGAGTTTGACGACAGGGATGTACTCTTTGAGGAAGTCAGAGTTCTCCCAACGGAACTCCAGGTTCTTCCTCATGTTCTTCACACCGTTCTCAATCGAGTCGGATACGTACAGAGCCAGATCAATCTTACCGAAGCCTGGTAGTGCTCCATAAACCCCTAAGTAGAGGAAGAGGTACTCACCCATGAGGGTGGTTTTCGCAATACCACGGTGGCATAGGTTAGCAATACGGGTACCACCAAAGGTGATAGTGTCAAGCATGTGGTAATGTACAAGTGGGGTAAGGTTTTCTTCACCGTCTTCTCCGTTAACCAGTTTAATGAAGGTCACAAATTCCAGAGCGAAATCGCTAGGTACATAGCCAGGATCAATTCGGTAGTTAGTATTATTGAGATAATCTTCAACCTTCTTCTCCCCGCCTAGAGCTTCCTCAATGACGTTATGAACGTACATGTCCATTAATTAATCTCCTGTCCGTTTTCATCGACCTGAACCACAGGAATATCTTCCCAGGTAACGCCTGACTTAAAGCCTTCCGTCCAAAAGTAGGCACCCTGTAAGCGCAAAGAACCATCAGGGTAATTCCCGAAACGTATGTTACGGGGTATCAGCTCCTGAGTTCTGATAGGCTGCACCTCCATCAGGGCGTTCTCACGTACATACAAGTCTTCACCCGCACTCATCCCACTTCCTCCGCTTCACCATCAATAATTAACTTGGTATGGGCCACTTCCTGAGCACCCAACGCCCCTGCCTGTATCATCGCCCGTTGCTGGGCCACCAGTTCCATCGTGGACTGTCTAAGTGCCTCCACTGACTTGTCTTCTTTGAGGCCTATATCCAGTTCCACCTTCTGTGTTTCAGGTGGTTTAAGGTGATTCAGGAGGGAGTTAGCTGCATCTGTTCGTACCTTCTCTGAGCTGGCAGAGATCATCAGCTCGGCTTGAACATTAATCGCCTTTTGATACACGTCCTGGTTCAGAACATGGACCGGTACCAATGTCTGTTCGTAGATCAGATTAACCAGCTTCGATTTGTTATACGCAGTGACATAAGAAGCAATGTCTTTAGAGGCAACCTGCTGTGCTGCCCAGTTCTTATGTTTATCCGGAAAGGTTTTACTATGGGCGGTAATATTATTATCCCCCATTAATTTAAAACTAACGTACCGGACTGCATCAATATAACTTTGAATTTTAAACTTACCTTTAGACATTACATGGGTATAGCCCAATAAATTATCTCGATAGGTTTCTCTAAATTCAGGATCAATAACCATATTATTTAAATTATCAATCACTTCCTGATTAATTGATTTTTTAACTTGAGGAGGGAGCGCCTGTTTAAATTGCTCAACAGAAAGTAATTCACTCATAAATAATATTTTCACTTCAAATAATAATATTTTCGTGTAGTGTATCGCCCGTATATAGTTTTTCAAATAAATAACAAAACATTCGGGTTATATTATGTATATGTCAGATAAAGAAATAGAAAGTTTAATTCAGGAAAAAGGTTTAAATGCACCTCGAGTTACTTTTGAAGAGATCGAAGAATTAATGAGCCATGTGACTTATTATGTTCATCAGATCCCTGACACAACTACCATCACAGTAACCGCTTTTGATAAAAACGGTTTCTCCCTGGCGACTGAAATCAGTGCCTGCGCCTCCCCTGAAAACTTCGACTATGAACTGGGCAAAAAGATCGCCATAGAGAAGTGTGAAAAAGTAGCCCAAGATACACTTTGGGTACTTGAAGGTTACCGACTGAAACGTAATTTGGAGGCCTAAGATGTCCCTGCATATTGGAACCAAACTGATTAACGCTGTGCCTATGACACGCCTTGAATACACTGAGTTTCGAGGCTGGACACTACCTGTAGATGAGAACCCGAATGATGCCGGATACCTAGTTGAATACCTGGACGGCGGTACAGCGAATACCAAAGAATACTCAGGCTACGTAAGCTGGTCTCCCAAGGACGTATTTGATAAGGCCTACAACCACGTCACCAGCATGACATTCGGTGATGCACTGGTCTTCCTTAAAGCCGGTGGCAAGGTTGCCCGTAAAGGTTGGAACGGTAAAGACATGTTCCTCTATCACGTTAAAGCAAACAGCTACCCAGTATCAGGAAACCCTGGTTCAGCCGTAGAAGGTATGTTCGAAAATGACATGGTTCCTTACGGGGCTTATATCGCTATGAAAACAGCCCAAGATAATGTTGTTCCTTGGTTAGCTTCTCAAACAGATATGCTGGCAGACGATTGGGTTTTAATTAAATAAACTTGATCCAAACAAAGTAAATAAATAATATTATTTACGTCAGGACATTTTTAGACATTCTCTTACTTCGCTTTTAGCCCTCTTTTTAGAGGGCTTCTTTTTTATTTAAATAAAACCATTTACAAAAAATAAAATAACATTATTATTAAGAGGCTTCTTTTTATCTCCTGGATAAAAGTTTTGATTTGAGTTGGTCATACAATGATGCTTTATACCCCTCCTAGTGAGGGGTTCTTTTTATCTGAAATAACCTCCTTCGTCCTACGCTCCCGTATTTGCTCCTTCAGCTCGTTCCTCGCTTCAGTCACATACTTCGCTCCGTCCTTGGAGAAACCCCCTGAGAAAGAAACACAGAAGGAATCGGACCAGATAGTAAGGGTCATTTTAAAAATAATATTTTGAAGGGTTTGGTGAATTTTATTATTTAGGTACGAGTTCATTACTGGAGTCTTGAACCCCAGAATTCCAAACTACCCCCCCCGGTCTTTACTCCATACCACCTCAGCCACCCTACCCCATGGCGCATCCGCGCAGATGACGGTGCATCAATCAAACTATTAACCTCGAGGTATCTATCATGAGACAAGCACTATCAGCACTATGGGCAACATTCATCGTTATCTTCCAAGGTATCGAAGAGTTCGGCAGAGCATTCAAATCCATCGGTGAAGTAGCCAACGAAGCAGCACAAGACTTCAAAGACGAAGAAGCAGCTAACCGTAAAATCCGTAGACTCAAAATGGAAGCAGAGTACCAGGAACAACAGAAGCTAATCGAACAATCAGCAGAAGCATAAACCACAGCACTGGCCTTCGGGTCAGTGCGTATCTTACACAACAAACACTACACGGGGAGAGATAGGAAAGTATTAGAAAGGATGAGAGTACCTGAGCTTCTCTGTAAGCTCCTGTAAGCCTGTCTGATACTCAGTGATGTCATCACCTTCCTCATGTCCAAACGCTTCTGAGAAGGCAGTACAAACACAACATACATACGCAACAGACGTACACTGGTGCACCAGTTATGGTATCTCACCAATACGATAACGTATATAAGAAAAAGTCCTAAACGATATGCAACCGATACACTAAGTATTTATCGACCTCCTCTGCCAAATCTTTAGTCCTCACTTCACATTTTTATTGCGCATCCGCGCTAAGAACGGAATAGCACCGAGTTGGTGTAACGAATTAATTTAGTGAGGAAATCCATCATGGCATTCGCAAAAGATGAAGCAGTACAGAACGACAACAACGTATCTAAGTTTGAGAAAGCAGCAGGCTTCCTGAACGTTTACGTTGAGATGGCTGACGGCAGTAAGAAACAGGTCGGTGGTATTCGTCTGATGAAAAGTAAAGCACTACATGAAGCATTGATTAATGCTGGTGATCTGGAAGGTCTGAAGATCTCCTGTGACATGAACGTTATTACTGAGCAGTCAGCTGATGACTTCGCATTCGCATCAGTTGCTAGTAAGTAATAAATAAATAAGGGGACGCTTCGGTGTCCCTTTTGTTTTTGTAAGTAGTAGAACCAAGAGGATTAAACAATGAAATACGTCGTACCAAATGCCCTTGTCACTGTTGCTGAGAAAGTACTTGAAGCTCGTTATTACGTTCAGCATCGAGGTGCTGATTCTCAAGAAGACTACGAATACCTGAACCAGTGTGAGAATCAACTAATGGTTGAAGCTAGTTGTCATGCTGTTGAAGCAGGTCTGATCAGAAACCCTGAGTTCAACCTGAAAGAACTTGAAGAAGCAGCTACTGATAAAGCTGAAGAAACAACTGGATACCGGTTCTGCTGGTAAGGAGCAACCATGGGATTACCTAAAGTAATACTAAAGAAAACCTATGTTCCTATGTGTGAAATACAGAAAACATACGATGAAGTTAATCCCGGTCAAATATTCCAAAGTGAAAGTAAGTATTGGCTGAAACCGGAACAGAAAGGCCCATCCAAAGAGATGCTAGTAAACCTATTTACTGGAGAGATTGTTCATCTGTCATGGATACATCTCAAGTTCTCAAACTTTAAACCAATCAGTCATGCCGAAATCCTCTGGTAGGAGTAACCAATGAACGCTGAAGTAAAGGGAATCCCTAAGATGTTGAAGTTTATGATCACCTGTGAAGATGGAACGGTGCTGTATGAATACGGCAAATCATTTGAAGCCGTGAGAAAGCACGTTGAAGACAACTTCAATCTGAAAGTTAAACGTATATCACCCATCGACTAGTTGAATGAGCAGAGGGTCATTGTGCCTTCTGCTGATTCTATTGGATAGATAGTAAGGAGATAGTTATGGATGCTGTAAATACCTTCATCCCTCTGATTGATGCTGCCATTCAAAGTTATAAAGATGAGGCCTTACCTGTAATCTGTATTCCGAAGTTTAAATTGTACGAAAACAATCCCTGTAAAGGGATTGAAGACTGCCATGCTTGTATCTTTCAGTCTCCGGAGAAGCTGGAGAAAGCCAGAGAACAACTACTCCACGTACAGAAGATACAACAAATCCACAAACTCATTGAGAGGAAATAGGTATGGGCAATGAAGTAGATCTCACCATTATCGAGAGGATCAACAAAGCTATCGGAGAGAACAACGATAACGAGTTTGAAGACATCTGCGATGCCTTGAATCAGTTCACAATGGACGTATGTAGTAAGAATGATTGTTGTAAATGTCCTCTGTATCACAACCGAATAAATCTGGAAGAGATCCAGAAGAAACTAGATGTCGTTAATCTGATTTCTGATTAGCCTCTAGCCTCGCCTCCGCGAGGTTTATATAGATGAGCGCATCCGCGCAGGTGTAGGTATTAAGTGAGGAGATAGTTATGTGCGTTCATGTCGTGAATAAGTACAAGCACGGAAATATAGGTATCTACATCGGTAGAGGTAGTCCGTTTGGTAATCCGTACAAGATGGCTGGAGAAGCTAGTCGAGATCAGGTCTGTGATCAGTATGAAGGGTACTTCAAAAAGAAGGTAGAGACTGATCCGGGATTCAAAATACAACTAGATGTCCTAGTCGCTAAAGCACGTAAAGAAGACGTTCGATTAGTATGTTTCTGTGCTCCAAAGCGATGTCACGGAGAGACGATTAAGCGGTACATAGAATACCAGCTAAAACAACTAGGAGAAAAAGAAATGTTTCGTATATGTATCGCTGGTAGTCGTGGATTCGATGACTACCCATTGATGGAAAAAGTGGTCTGTCAGTTTGCTAAAGATGCTCATCTTGAAAACGGACAAGTAACCATTGTTAGTGGTACAGCTCGGGGTGCAGACATGTTGGGTGAACAACTGGCAAAAGACTACAGCCTTCATCTCGAAAGGTATCCAGCCGACTGGGATAACCAGGGTAAACGGGCTGGATACATGAGAAACGAACAGATGGCTGAAATCAGTAACGCTGCCATCATCTTCTGGGATGGTGAGAGCAAAGGTACGGGCCATATGATTGAGATCTGTAAGCGCAGAGATATTCCTGTCTGGGTGATTGAGTATGAACCGAGAGTCACCACGTATAACTGGAATGAACCGGAGGACAAACCACCATGGTAATGACCATCGGAAAGCTACTCATAGGGGCCACATTGTTGGCCCTTTTTATTGGGATCTCGAACCAAGAATATGAAGAGGAGATGGCTTATGGATCTCATAGAGACTATCAAAACTCAGCTTCAACAGTCGCAGAAAGAACTAAAAAATAAAGACAATGACCAAACAGTGTGTGAATACTGCGCTACTGAACAGCAGTGCGTAGATTGTGCCTTCAACAGCGATAAAAATCTTAAACAAGCCCTCAAAGAACTCGAACTCCTAAAGCCTTACTACAACACCCTCAAGTTAATTCATAAGGAGTGAACCATGTCCATCAACAATTGGCTGGAGCACCTGGAGAAGATGACGCATCAGGCTCAAGCAGCCTACAAGAAAGATAAAACTCCTCATGCTTGTATGTCACTAACCAATGATAACAACCCTGATAGTGAATTCTTCGACATTTGCCCTGACTGTCATCACTGCCCTTTCGATAAAAACAATACCGATAAAACTCTTCAAGAAATCGAGTTACTAAAGCCTCAGTTACAAATGATCAATTTGATTGAGGACTAAACCATGCTGCCTGAATTCCAAGAAGACATTGAGAAAATGTTCTCTAAATCCAACATCCGTAAAGCCATTAAAAAGGAAATCGAAGAGACCGACGGTGCAGCCCAAATTATCAAGGAAGGCAAACTCCTGCTGATTGCTTACATCAACAAACGTGAGGAGTATCATGAGTCTAAACGTATCCGTGTAGAGCAGCTCCTCATCCTCGATCTGGGAGAGATTGTGATGGAAGTGATCATGGATATTCTCGTACTCGAGAAGACAACCTTGTTCACCCAGGTGGTCGGTCAACTGGCTGGAAAGCTGGGCTTCTCAGATAAAGGTGATGGCGTTAAGACCACCGCTGAGATCCTTGCAGTCCTATGTGACCTGGACATCTATGACATCGTAAAAGAGAACAAACAAGCCTCTCTGATGGTACGTCCTCGTATCACCCCAAGCGAAGGTTTACAACGTTTCGTAGAACAGACCAAGTATCTACCACCGATGATCGTGCCACCCAAGAAAGTCCGTAGTAACTACGACAGTGGTTATCTGACTAAACGTGACTCTCTTATCTTGGGCGGTAGCGTTAACTTCCATGAAGAAGACATCTGTCTGGACAGTATTAACCGGTTCAATCAGATCCCTCTGAGCCTCAATGTAGAACTACTAAAGACCTACTCTGAGGTACCCAAAAAGTTGATTGAAGATCCCGATCGTAAAGCCCAATGGGAGAAGTTCGTAAAGGACTCCTACCTGATTTACCGGGATCTGATCCATCAAGGTAATCAGTTCTGGCTAACGCACAAAGTCGATAAGCGAGGCCGTACCTACGCCCAGGGATACCACGTATCTACCCAGGGTAATGCCTTCCGTAAGGCCATCATTGAACTGCACGATAAAGAGATTGTGGAGGGCGTATGAGTAAAAAACCTTACCTATTCCCAGAAAACCCGGAACCAGGTTCTATATTCAAAGATAGGGTAGATATGACCTATATTCAATTCATCGATAAACAAATCGCATACCACGAACAGTGTGTCCGTGCTGCCAAGAAACCTCACATAAAGAAACGACATAAACGCCGCATCAAGTACTTCCTCAATAAACGAAAAAAAGCTCAGATGCTCGATCTAATTGGAGGTACTCATGCGAGACTCTAAAAGAGACGATCTATTAGATGCAACTCGGATGTTTGCTCAGGCTCAGATCATAAGCACAGTGTAGGGGTTATTATGATGCACAAAACAACACCACCCATAATAAGTAAGAGAAAAGATCTACCTCCTGACTGTCCTGAATACAGATTCCTACAACATATAGCTCGTCTGAAAGCAGCTCTTGAAAACGAACCTTCCCGTACTAAACGAAGAAAAATACGCAAGCACCTGAAACAGCTCAAACTCTCTAATAAAAAACGAGAAGCATTGGAACTCATCGGTGTTGACTACTACAAATCTGATGGGAGGCTAACATGATCGGAGGAAACCCAGATAACGAGTACGCACCTATCTGGTTAAACGGGCAACGAAAGACCAGTCTCTATGACATGGATACTCAACATATCCAGAATGCTATAGAGATGTATGCCAATGACCGTTATGGACATAATTCCTGGCACTACCTAAATAAAGATTTCTGGATAAAGGAGTTTACAGAGGAGCTGCAAGCTCGTGAAGGGGAACTTACCCGTCACCCAGAAACCCGTCAGTTCATGTCCCGTCAGGAGATGATGGAACAGCGTAAGCTGAAACGTCTGATACTGGGGCTACCTCCTATGCGTCCAGAGAAGCCTGCACCCAGCCCCAAGAAAGGTTCACTGACAGACATGAACCCTGACTTTCAATCCCTGTTTACGGACTATGGAAAATGAGAACTCTCGATAACCTCACGAAAGCAGAACTGGATGAGGAACTACTAAACGCCAATAAAGTCCTCAAACTCCTCTCCCCTCCTGAGCATTACATCGATGCCAGGGAACCTTACGAACAACGTATCAACGACATTAATTCGTACCTTAAACAGTATGAAATGCTGGAACTGATTGGTGCAGGAGATCCCAATGAAAGCAACCCCGATGGCGGTAGCGACTGAACGTATGACGGTCGACCAGTTGGAGGAACATAAATCCATGCTGGAAGACCTCAGAGACAACCACAGTCCATCCCCTAAAGCCCGTCAGATCTATCAGAAACAAATCACAGACGTAGAAGAAATCATTAAACGACGGACTCTCTACGACATCATAGGAGTCATTCCTCATGGAACCAATACATATGGATCGGATGACCTATCTGGAAACCCGGATAGCGATTCTTGAAACACACCTCGATGAATTACTAAGAAACATCACAAGCTCATATCAACCTTCCCACCCTATTCACCAAGCCTGTTATAACGCCCGTATGAACATCGATAGTGATACCGGAATGTTGGTTCAACATATTGGTGAGAAAGCACTGGACTCTTATCAACTACTAGAGCGTTGGCGCATGTTCAATATGAACAAAGAAGCTCTGATGGGGTTGATCCAACCCAAAGGAACCTTCGATGACAATACCACCTAACAGTGAAGTCCTCCGTAAATTAGATGCTCTGGATCGTCAGATTGTAGATCTCAAAACAAGACTTCCTTATGCCGATGGTCAGGCTTACTACAACGACCAACGCAAGATCAGAGAACTGGAAGATCAACGCTACGACTGCCTCCAGAACCTCCAACAGTACCCCTAATAAGGAAACAACCCATGGAAACTTTTACAGGCTTTGAATACATCAAATTAGATATTGCTAACCAATTCGGACTGGATAAAGAGAACTTTGAGCCTCGCCTTGCCTGGGTGGATTCAAACCTCGATAGACTCGAAGAACTACTGGACGATGCCGATGAACCAGTCCTGTACCTGAAGGCTGTTATGGCTCTGAGAGACGCTCAGGCAGGTATTGCCTCTGGTCACTTAGTTGGCTTTGATGCTTGTGCATCAGGCCTACAGATCCAGAGCTGTCTGATTGGTTGTGAAGTCACAGCCAAGAACACCGGACTGATCGATCCTAATAATCGTGCTGACATCTACGCTATCACTACAGAGGAGATGAATAACCTCCTGAAACATGAAGGCATTCAGTTAGCTCCGCTACGTAAGGAGGTCAAGCAGGCTCAAATGACCCACTTCTACGGCTCCAAAGCCAAGCCTAAAGAGATCTTCGGTGAAGATACCATTGAACTGTCTAAGTTCTATGAAGCACAGAAGATTGTAGCTCCTGGTGCGTGTGAAGTGATGGATGACTTAATGGCTTCCTGGCAGTCCTGGGCACCCGAGCACTCATGGACATTACCTGATGGCTTCAATACCATCGTTAAGGTCATGCAGGAAGTAGACATCAAAGTAGAAGTTGATGAACTGGATCACTCTACCTTCACGCATCGCTTCATGGAGAACCGAGGTTCAGAACATGGACTATCTATCGCTGCTAACATTGTTCACTCCATTGACGGCATGGTAGTCCGTGAAATGGGTAGACGCTGTAACTACGACGTGAACCAACTAACTAAAGCTATTGAGAAGATTCGTGTATTCCTAGACGGTCGAGCAATCCCAGGCAAACCAACTAATACGGATAACTTCATCTCTCTGGTTCATGTTGAGAACATTGACCAGGCTATTGTTGAACTGTCCATAAATGACTTGGTACGTTTAAGAGATACAATCTTAGCTGTGGTTGAATACCGTAACTTCCCGATCGTCTGTGTCCACGACGAATTCAAGTGCCACCCTAACCACGTTAACCGTTTACGTTACTGGTACAAGGAAATCCTGGCAGAGATTGCTGAATCTAAAATCCTGGAACAGATCCTATCGGATGTGCACGGAACACCTGTAACCTACGTTAAGTGGGGTAATATCGCAGATAAAATCCGTCAATCTAACTACGCCCTCTCCTAATTAAGAGCCTCCTTCGGGAGGCTTTATTTTTTCCATTCTGGAAAAACTCCACCGGATAGATAGTAGGTGCCTCCGGCACCGTCTGTGAGTAAGTCGAAAACATCTAAACCGATATTCTAAATATCCCAAATCAGCCTTTTTCGACTGTATACACCCGATATATAACCTGTACGAGAAATTCCCCTATGCCGACCCCTTTAATTGTCTCTTTAGAGAGAGAAAAGATGGGCGTGTTTGGTGCCTGCGATACTTGTGAGATCGCTCTAAAAGAAGCTATCGATAATCTACCCGATTCCCCTTCTGGCCTCGTGACTGCTGCAGTCATGCGCTACCACAACACCCTGATCAACGAAATCCTACAACGAATAAGAGAAGAGAGTCATGGGTAACATATTATCCAAAGAAGAACTCGACTACATACTCGATGTTCTTCAGGACAAAACACCACTATCTGTCATTGAACTTGATGCAGAGATAGTGAACGAACAGGCCCGACAGATTCGTTGCTTACAACGAGATCTAAGGGACGCTAGAACCCTTCACCACAACTACAAACAGGGTGTACGTACCCTTCTGGCAGAACAGCATCCCCGTATTCAATACGTCAACGATCTTCAGGCACTGATCTACGCCTTTGAAGATGAACACCCAGGCTACCCTCGATGTGACTGGAAACTGGAAGTCGCTAATAACGATACCGTTCTAGGTTACTGGGAATGGGTAATGAGTTGTCTGGGAATAGAAGCGTCTTAGCCTGCCCTCCGGCAGGTGTTACCCCGTAGCGAGGAGGAACTAATTATGGGCTTAGATCAATACTGGTTTCTCGAGAAAACCAAAGAAGAAAAGATGAAAGATCTGATCACAAATGAAAATACCGAAAATGATCAGATAGGTTACCACCGAAAATGGTACCACTTAAATGAATTCATGGGTGAGCAATACCCCGATGATGTGGGTGAATATAACTGCGTCGACTTAGTAATCAGCATAGATATAGTCGAGTCCCTAGAACTATGGATTAAGCGTTATACCTACTCCAGAGCCTATACAGAGGATGAATTTAGCGAAGCCGAAGAATTCCAAAACTCAACCCTACCTCTGATACGTAAATATGTTGAAGAGGGCCGAACCGTAATCTACCACCCTTGGTGGTAAACCCAATAAATTTAAGGACAATCCACCATGGCAATTACAGTTAACTCCGTCAACGCAATCGAACAAATACCGGTTGCTCTACAAGCTAAATTAGTACCTATGATCCATGGTTCACCAGGGATCGGTAAGTCTGACATCATCAAACAGATCGCATCTGAATATAACCTTCAGATTATCGATAAACGTTTAAGTCAGTGTGATCCAACAGATCTGATGGGTTTCCCTACAGTGTGTAAAGAGACAGGCAAAGCCTTCTATGCACCGATGAACACCTTCCCTCTGGAAACGGACGAACTACCTAGTGGTAAAGACGGTTGGTTATTGTTCCTGGATGAAATCAATTCTGCCCCTAAAGCAGTACAGGCAGCCGCTTACAAACTGACACTGGATCGCCAGGTCGGTGAACATACCCTTCATGAAAAGGTATTAGTGGCTTGTGCCGGTAACAAAGATACAGACAACGCCATTGTCCATGAGATGAGTACAGCCCTTCAGTCACGTCTGGTTCACTTTGAATTGGATATTGATCCTAAAGCGTGGTTAGCCTGGGCCAGTGATAACGGTATTGATTACCGCATCACATCGTATATCAACTTTAAACCAGACTCTTTGTACACGTTCAAACCTGATCACAGCGATAAAACTTTTGCCTGCCCTCGTACCTGGGAGTTCGCTTCTAAACTCATCAACGGGCATACAGATATAAAAGATAGACTAGCACTCCTAGCAGGTACCATCTCTGAAGGTGTAGCCCGTGAGTTTATTCAGTACGTGGATATCTTCACACAAATCCCAACGATCTCTCAGATCGTTAACAACCCAGAAAAATTACCGGTACCGGAAGAACCAGGTACGTTGTATGCGATCTGCGGTTCAATTGGTAACCACGCTAAGAAAGACAACATCGATCCTCTGATGAAGTTCATTAACCGTATGCCGGTTGAGTTCCAGGTCATCACTCTGAAAGACACCATGAAACGTAACCCAACCCTGGTACAGGAACAGGCTGTTATGGATTGGGTGGCAAAGTCTGCCAGTGAACTTCTGTAGATCTTCTGCAGAGAAAAAAGCTGAGGAACTAAACCATGGGCGATAGAACCTTCTGTCGCCTATCCGTACAAAAAGATGATGTTGAGTTAGTCAAACAACTCATCGATCGGATGGGCGATTCATTTGATGAACTAAATGACTCATGTGATACCTACGCTTACTTCGATTTTTTCGAAGTGAATTATGGAAGATTCTTTTGTGAAGAAGAACTCTTAGAGGCAGGAGTTCCTTGTGATTGGGAGTGGCAAAGCGGATCTGAGTATGGACCCGGTACTACTACCATACGCTTTGATGGCACTGGAGAGGAACATACCAACGAAGTCGATGATTCCTGCATCAACCCAGACTTAGATCAGCTGATTAAGTTGATCGACTCTCCGGACGAACTGCGCGAACACATTCTTAAGCATAAAGAACAAATCACTCACATACCTTGGGATAACCAAGCTGAGTACAAAAAACTCTACCGAGCCAAGAAGCTCATAACATAAAGGACATTCCCATGAAACCCACGAAGGACATTACCCGTTTACTTGATCGTGCCAAGATCAAACTGATGCAAAACCCTAACAGCACGTTCATTACCACTGTACTGTTCTCTCTGAAGTTCTCATGGGATCAGTCCATACCTACAGCTTGTACTAATGGCCTGACACTCCAGTTCAATCCAGATTGGTTCCAAACCTTGTCTGAAGATGAACGTGTGGGGGTATTAGTCCATGAAGCATGGCATGTAGCATTCCAACATATGACACGGGTTGATGATAAAGATTTCCAAGATTGGAACATCGCTACCGACTACGTGATCAATAACATGTTGGACGATAAGGGTTACTCCCTTCCGGAAGGCGGTTGTCTGGATCATCAATACGATGACATGACCTCAGAACAGGTCTACGACAAAATCCATAACGACCAGAACCACCCAGGTCGAAAGAACTTTCAGCCTGACATGAAAGATATGTCCGGATCGGCTCAGAGCCAGTTATCTAAGGATCAGGCACAACAGATCCAGTCTCAAATAGAAGACATTGTGATCAAGGCTCATACCCAGGCACAAATGGCACAGGATGATCCTGGCAGCATTCCAGGTGAAATACAGTTAGCCATTGATAAGCTGCTAAACCCGAAACTCCCGTGGTATGAAATCCTGAACCGTTACATGAATGGACTGGCTCCGGAAGACTACTCTTTCCGAAAGTTCAATCGTCGATTCTTACCTGATTTCTACCTCCCGACGTTATACAGCGAAGCATTGGGAGAGATCACTGTAGCGGTGGACACCTCTGGCTCTATTACGGATGAACAGTTTCTCGAGTTCGTCACTGAGATAGATTCGATCCAGCGAAATCTGAAACCGGAGAAGACCACGGTTATTGACTTTGATACCTCCATCAAAGCGATCCATGAACTGAACGATGGTGAAGATGTCCGTCGCATCCAGTTCACAGGACGAGGCGGTACTGACATCAAAGAAGTCCTGGAATGGGGTAAAGAGAACAAGCCAAATGCGTTAGTCATCTTTACAGACGGCTACTTCTACAAACATGACATCGATCCAGAGATTCCTGTGATCTGGGTCATCCACTCCGGCGGTTACGGTAATTTCGATTACCCCTTCGGAAAAATCATCGAATACCCTGACTGAGAAAAAATTATGAGCATTACCCTGAACGCTGGGCAGCAAGAAGCCATCGGCAAATATATGGATTTCCTAATCGACCCAACTAAAACCGAAATGGTCATTGAAGGCCCAGCGGGTACAGGGAAATCAACCTTAGTGGATCACCTCCTGTTTGGTATGAATAAACAAAAGCTCATGCTCTTTACGACCATGGGCATTCATGCCGACAAACTGAAAAACGTGATCCTGACAGCCACAACCCATAAAGCTGCACATGTGCTTAGTGAAAAGACCGGTAAGGATGTGAAGACCATTCATAGCCTGTTAGGTCTGAAAGTTCATAACGACTGGAAGACAGGTAAAACCATACTTAAACCGGTTGATGGACATGCTCTAGTTGAAAACAGTATTCTGCTAATTGATGAGGCCAGCTTCATCGACAGCGATTTATTGGGTTGGATCAGAAAAAGCACCATCAACTGTAAGATCCTCTACGTGGGAGATCCCTATCAGTTAGCCCCTACCCGTTCTACCAGTACGCCTGTGTTTACTCAGGGCTTGTTTACAGCCCGTTTAACTGAGGTGGTACGTAACGAAGGGGCTATTGAGAAAAACGCTAACGCCTTCAGAGATGCGGTTCAGACGCTACAGTTCCCTCTGATTGAACCTGACGGTAATAAAGTCATCCATGTGGATGGTACTACTTTCCAGCAGATGATTAATCAGGAGTTCGTCAAACCCGACCACAATTCCAAAATCATTGCCTGGTCTAACAACCGTGTTAATCAGTACAACGATTACGTGCGGGAGCTGAATGGCTTCACCGGTCGTCTTGATCCCAATGAAGAACTTATTACCAACAAACACATTGAAGGCACCAAAAGCTCTATCAAAACGGACAGTCATGTACGTTTAACGGGTGCTTGCTACGAAGCCGAAGAGTATGACGTACTCGGATACAAGGTGGGTGTACATGATGGTAAAGGTACTCACATGGAGATCTTCATTCCAGATTCCCGCGATGCGGAGAAACAGGCACTGAGAGCCGCGACAAATCAAAAATTGTGGCCTCAGTATTTTGACATCAAAGAAAGTTGGGGTGACCTACGCCCTGTCCACGCTTGTACGATCCATAAGAGTCAAGGTAGCACGTACGATAAGGTCTTCATCGATCTGTCTGATATAGGGCGCTGTAATATCTCATCGGATGTGGCGCGGATGTTGTACGTAGCCATCTCAAGAGCTTCTCAACAGGTCATCCTGTATGGGCAGCTGCCCCAGAAATACGGAGGATTGGCTAATGCCGCATGATCAGTTTAGTGCAGGTTTTAGGGATAAATTCAGAACGCTATTAATGAACTATCTATACACTGAACGTGATCGCATCATGCGGTCAGGTATAGATCAAATTGCAGTTAAACAGAAAAGGTTGTTAGGAGGAAACTTATTGGGTTTTCACTATTTGAATGAAACTTACCACCATTCAAGAGAACTTCAAAAATGGTCTTCCGTCTACCACCTGGCTCCGGCATTACAGGAAGAAATGAATGCTCTACTAGTCCAAGCCGACATAGTTCCTAACGAATCTCTTAGAGTTAAAAACTTCCTAACGGTTATTTTAACTTTAGTTAAAAATCCCGCTGATTTAAAAGCACTACTCCCTGAACAACTACTCCCCGTATTGAATCAAACTTTTGCACATATGATGGATAAATTTGAACAGACCATTAACTCCGAAAAATTACTGGAGTTTAAATCAAATAAACAGGAGGATTACGAACTCGTTAATAAACGAATAGTATTAAACATGGTTTTAAAATAGGAAGTACTATGCGTCACTTAATATTTAAAGAAGCTGACACTTACGAAACCGCCATATTAATTAAAGCCTCCAGCTTTAATAAAAAGTCCTTACTTGAACACTATGTTGATCCTTTGGTTCAGCAGGGTGTCTCAAAAGATTCTCTGATTTGTTTCACCCTGGAATATGGTCAAAACGGTAAATGTCCCAAAGGTACATGGGAGCCTTATCTCAATAACCTACTACCGGCTCTAAAAAACCTGGGTGTAAAAAATATCCTCTGCGCTGACAGTCAGTACTTCAAATCCCTGACCAAGGTAGGAAAAGTCGATCCTCACTACGGCTACGTCCTCCCTTGTAAGTATGAAAACAGTACAACCAAAGACAAGTATGAGGATATGACGGTCACGCTGGCCCCCAATTACGGTGCGATCTTCTACAAACCAGAGATCCAGGACAAACTGAATATGGCAATCAGTACCCTGTCAGACTTACTCAAAGGGCAGTACAAAGAGCTGGGTGGTGACATTATTCACTCCGCCAGTTACCCCACTGACTACTTGAGCATCCGGCAGGCACTGGAAGACTTGCATCAATATCCGATGCTGTCATGTGACGTTGAAACGTTCTCTCTGAAGTTCTGGGAAACCGGTATCGGTACGATCGGGTTTGCCTGGGACGAACATAACGGACTGGCCTTCCCTGTCGATTTAGAGGAACACCCGAACCAGGTGAGCTTCTTAAGACGACAAGCTATCCGTGACCTGCTGAAGAACTTTTTCGAAACCTACCAAGGTAAGCTCATCTGGCATAACGCGAACTTCGATTTAAAGATCGTAGTAAACACCCTCTGGATGGCAACCCTACTGGACGAAAAAGGGAAACAGAAAGGGATTGAGGTGATGACTCGTGGTTTCCACGACACCAAGATCGTGACCTACCTGGCGACAAACTCAACCTCCGGGAATGATCTGAGCCTTAAAGCTCAGGCCCATGAGTTTGCCGGTAACTGGGCACAGTCTGATATTGAAGACATCACCAACATACCGAAACCGGATCTGCTGAGATATAACCTCGTTGACTGCCTCTCGACCTGGTATGTGTATAAGAAACATGCCCCTACGATGACCGCAGACAAGCAGCTTCCCATTTACAACAACATCATGATCCCAAGCGTTAAAGTCATTCTCCAGATGGAGTTGACGGGTATGCCGATCGACATGAAGAAAGTAAAGGAAGCTCGAGTCATACTCGAAGCAGAGATCGATAAGCATGAGAAAATTCTGCAAGGCTTACCCTTTATTCAGGTATTGGAAGAAGACTTAACCCGCAAAGCGTGGGAGAAGGATTATCAGGACCGTGTGAAGAAAGCCAAACATCCAGAAAACATCAAGCGTAAAGACTGGGATACCTTTAAAACCAGTAACAAAGCAATCGTGTTTAATCCTGGCTCTAACAATCAAATACAGTACCTGTTGTATGAGATGTTGAACCTGCCAGTACTGGATCTGACAGATAGTAAGCAGCCTGCCGTGGGTGGTGACACCCTAAAAAAACTGAAGAACCATACCACCAATATCACTGTACATGAATTGATTGATTCCCTGATGGAAGTGGCCGATGCCTCTAAGATTCTGGGAACCTTCATCAAAGCCTTTGAAGGCGCAGTGTTAAAAGAGGATGGTTGGCATTACCTTCATGGTAACTTCAACTTAGGCGGGACTGTCAGTGGTCGTCTCAGCTCGTCAGGCCCGAACATGCAGAACATTCCGTCTACCGGAAACAAGTGGGCCAAGATCGTTAAAATGTGCTTTGTAGCCCCTCCAGGGTGGATCTTCGCAGGTGCTGACTTTGCCTCACTGGAAGATCGAATCAGTGCACTCACTACCCGTGATCCAGAGAAACTAAAGGTGTATACCGATGGTTACGATGGGCACTGTCTGAGGGCGTATGCTTACTTTGGTGATCAGATGCCTGACATCAAACAAACGGTTGAATCGATCAACTCTATTGCGAAGAAGTACAAACCACTGAGACAGGCCTCAAAGGTACCTACCTTTGCCTTGACCTACGGCGGTACCTATCACGCGATTATGGATCAGACCGGTTTACCTGAGCATGAAGCCAAAGCGATTGAGGACAACTACCACAAGCTCTATCACGTATCCGATAAATGGGTGGAAGACAAAGTTAAACAAGCCACCAAAGACGGTTATGTGACGGTTGCTTTCGGTCTGAGAGTCCGTACCCCGCTGCTGAAGCAAGTTCTCTGGGGATCAAAGAAAACCCCGTATGAGGCCAGAAAAGAAGGCAGAACAGCCGGTAATGCGTTAGGCCAGTCCTATGGCCTGTTGAATAACCGTGCTGCCATAGAGTTCCAGGAGAAGACCCTGAACTCACACTTCGCTGAAGATATTCTTCCGTCTGCGCACATTCATGATGCTCAGTATTTCCTTATTAGGAACGACTCCGCAGCCATGAAGTTTGCTAATGATGGAATCAGTGAAGCAATGGCATGGCAGGGATTACCAGAAATTTATCATCCAGAGGTTCCTCTGGGCGGTGAACTGGATATTTTCTACCCCAGTTGGGCAGATGATATAACCCTACCTAATAATGCTTCTGAAGATGAGATTATTAATCTCTGTACTGAAAAAGCAGCTGCTTAATAATAGCCCCCTCCGGGGGCTTTTTTACAATACTTATTAAAACTAAATTTATTTTCCTATATTATTTAAAACCGCTTTTGAAAAAGTTGTTTTAAATAATTTCGGTTGGACTTTTTCATGTCAAATAAGAAAAGAAATAAAAAACGTAACCCTCTTAAAATATTAACTATTAGAGACAAAGCATTCCTTAAAAATAAAATAACGTTTTATATTACGGGGGATGATTATGTCAGTATGTACTGCCTTAAAACTAAAAAGGTGGTTACACCTACTGTCCAGCAAGCCCGGATACTAGAGCACCATGCGTTTAAGTGGAGCGTACTTCTGGGGGTCTGCGGTCGGGATCAAAATGGTGAAGAATTCATCAAACCGGATTACGTCGCAGCAAACGTTAAATACCGTCAAGCCGAGCTGATTGATTTCCTCGAACAACGCCATACGAAACTCATCAAATCAATCAACAAAAATCATTTTGTTTCTGCTGTCTGGTTCGCTTCTCCTGATCGTAAAGATTGGGATGAAAAAGAGGCCTTCGATTTAGCCACTGAATTGGGGGCTTTCCGTTACGCCGTTGATCCAGAGAGTAAACAGGTCTACCCCATACAGGAGGCCTCTTGATTTTATTCTTCATACAACTGGTGTTTTTGGCCTATGCCCCGCCACATCCACCAGCGTTTTATGAACTAACGAAAAGTTCATCCATGGCACCGACAGGTGACGATCCGCTACCGCACTCTTTTGGGGAGTGTGTGGGGCAACCTTGAGAAACTACCATGCGTAAATCAATAAAAATTTTTAGACATCTTTTCAAAGTACGAGCTGATAAAGAACTCTGGTATGACACCCATAAAAATGGGGCCAAGATAATTAAGCTGTTTGGTCTGGGCTGGTTTGATGACGCTAGGCTCAGCAGTAAAGTCTGGTATTTCACCTTACCTTTCGTAACTTTCAACTACGCAAGAATCAACAGCAAACCCGTAGCGCAACCCACTCCTATCCGCCAGTGGCACGGAGTACATGAATTCCCTTCTCCAGGCATACCACTCCTGGTTCAACTCGATGACGGTACCGAGAGGAAAGCAATCCGTCCTGATTATGTAGCGACCTACAAATCCGACCCGAACTACCGTGATCCAGACACTGATGAACATATTAGAGGTGTCGTGAAATGGGCCATCTATTAAGGAAAGACTATGCCTGATATTTGTGATCTATCTGACGAAAAAGAAAGCTTCCTACTGGAGGCACGTATCAATGCAGCACGTAACTCGGGACCGTCTATCAGTCCTATGGGTAGCTGCTATAACTGTGAAGAAAAATTCCCTGAAGGTAGTCCAAAGTTGTTTTGTGATGCGGACTGCGCGACGGATTGGGAAAAATTTAAATAAGAGGTGATGTCATGGGAGCCGACAAAGCGATTAAACAAGCAATGATTACTCAACTTCAACCTTCTCGCATGGGCTTCTGTATCGACTCTTTGAAAAGACTGAGCCAGATACTGAAACCCGGTACTAAGATCACCATCACCAATGACTGTGTAACCGGTGAGATTGGGCATGAGCGTTTCCTGTTCAGTAACCAACCCTATGAGCTGGAAGCGGATCTGGAAGCCTTTCAGCGTGTATCTGAGAGGCGTATAGCCCGATGACTGATATTACTCTGGAAGAGGAGGAGTTTTCCTCTCCCTTTAAGAACCTAACCCTGTACGCCGAAGTGAATGGTCAACCTATGCGGTTCCTACTTCCTCATGGCGCAGAGCAAGCCCTAATGGGTGTATTGGCACAAATCAACGATGGTGCCCCTCTGATTATGGAGCCACTGAAAGAAGGCTCAAAGATCGAGGCTTACGAAGAATCCCCTAGCTTGCACTAATTACACCTCGCTACGTTAAGGGCATGTGGAAACACCTCTGCCCTCTTTTTTATGTACGAATACTTTGTATTGATCGAACTCGTGAGCTTCGGTCTGCTTTACTTATTTATGGAGGCTATCGAGCCGGATGACACAACAAAATCAAGAGATGGGGATGATCAAAACACCTTCCGAAAAGGAATCTTCTGGTGGCGATAATAACTATTACTTAGTTACGGTAACCCACCCTAAACGATTAACCCCTTGCCCTTACCAGGCTGAATGTGAAGACATCATTCGAGCCTTGGATATGACCTTTGATGAAGGGGAAGCCTTCAAAGCCATCTGGCGTAACGCTGCTTTACGTAAAGGTGGCGGCAAAGCCGGAGACAGTGCTATTCGTAATGGACAAAAAGTACAGCACTACGGTGGCGGTATGATCCTTCACGCCCAAATTCATGGTACTTAATATGGATAAACGTGATCCAAAAAAGTGGAGTAAGTTCGAACCAGACTACGAACTGATTCGGATTCTCTACGAAGAAGAGAACATGCCGGTCAAACAGTTGGCTGATAAGTTCGATGGCAGTATCCATGGTATGTGGTCATTCATATACCGGAACGGCTTTAAACGAAACCTACATCCAGCGTTACAGGACTTAAAGAAAACCTCCCTTAACAAACTCCTGACTGGTGAAGCGGAGGTAAATGAAACCCTACATGTAATGCGTAAGTTCGACCAAAACAAAGTGATTATGGAAGAGTCTGAGTACATCAGACTTTGGGAGGCAACCCAATGACTGAGCTTAAAGCGTGTCCTTGGTGTAACGGCTCTAATTTATTCTTTGAGCTGTCGCATGTTCAACCAGATGATATTTATGGTGGTCAGATCGTTTGTACTGATTGTGATGCTAGAGGTCCAGACGGGACCCATTGGCACAAAACAACAGATGATGCTGAGGATGATGCTGTTAAGCAATGGAATCAGCGCCACATCCCAGAGGGCTACACCCTTGTTCCTGATGAGCCGACAGGAGAGATGATAAAAGAGGCAATTAGAGAGCAGCCTGTAATAACAAGCAGGTACAGGATAGCTGGAATCTACAAAGCAATGCTCGCAGCAGCTAAGGGGGATGAGAATGGTTAAGCAGTACAAAATAGAAAGCGGTGCGTACACAGGTATGGAGTGCGTTAAGGTGTCTGATTATCAGGACATAAATGAGGCACACGTATTACTCAAATCCGACTACGAACAGCTTGAGCAAGAACTGGCAGAGCTTAAAGAGAAGCATAAGAAGCAACTCAAACAAACTCGCTTAGGCGTTCAGGATTATGCGCAACAATACGATGAAGCTTTCACTAAGCTTGAGCAAGAAAACGCTACGCTGAAAAAAGAGTTGTTTGACTATTCATTCCATACTGAAAACGAGATGGATGGACTTAAGTGTCATATAGAGATGCTCAAAGGACAGATGCAGCACCTAGCTAACTATATCGCTGAATGCGATGAGAACCCATCAATAGGTGCCGCTTTAGCTGATGCTGTTGAGAAGAGTATAGAGCAGTCACCATTCACCTCCCTACGTGAGCATGATGCGAGGGTGATTGAGCAGGCACTTAAAGAATGGGTGAAAATCCCAGACAACTGGAAGGAAGGCTCAATAAATTACATCTCTGAAAATCGCATCCATGAATACGCCCAACAGTTAAGGGAGCGTGAATAATGTTCAAAGCCACTAACTCCCTGATCATATTCTTTGGTTTTGCCTTTACCAGTACCTATCTCATGGAGCATTTCATCCAATGGAATGATCGCTGGTTACTGATGTCCTACGGGGTAGGTACCTACCTGGCAGGTACATGGTTATCCAACTGGTATTACGGTCCTACTCTCCCTAAGAAAACCCCCAATGAACAAGCTTATATAAAACAGATACAGCGACTGCAGTGGGTTGCTGCGGAGCAGTGCGAAATCAATCGTGGGTTAATAACTCAAAACGAAGAACTGATCCAGGCACTGAAAAAACATGAAGAAAATTCTACTCATTAGCTTGGTTCTACTTTCAGGCTGTTCCTCGTTACCTAACACCTTTGATTGGTGTCACAACGGTAATCAAAACCTATATCCCGAATGCGGAGAAGACAGTAAATGACGTTAGAAGAAGGATTCTACACACCCTTTGGTGTGATCTTTGAAGTACGTGACGGAACACTCTACGTCTACAACCATAACGGTGTCCGTACCCGTTACTCAGGCGGTCTGAACAAGAACTTTGATCAAGCTGCTAAGTACCTCAGAAAAAGGCCTGAAGTGGTGTTTAAGGGGGAATGTAAACAAACCCTACACCAGATTCAGAAACTTAAAAATAACGCTCAGATACGTAAGCAGGAGACCGTATGAGTTCTTATCAAGATGTTGACCCTGACAAACGTCAGGCGGATCGTGTACTAAAACTTAAAGAAGTAATGGACATCACCAGCCTGGGGAGCAGTACCATCTACCGTCATATGGAGAAAGGTACCTTCCCTAAGCAAGTAAAAATTGGTGGTCAACGTGTCGGTTGGATGGAATCCGACATTAATAAGTGGCTTGAAAAACTCAAGCACACTCATGTTTCCGTATGATCGGAAGACCATTATTTGTTTTAAACTTCAGTTCCCCCAGATAGTCTGCCCACGATTGCATCATCGTTTTACGTTGAGCCAGGAACTTTGTTCTGTTGTAGGCACGACCGTTAGCATCCTTCACTTCATGTGCAAGCTGATGCTCAATCCAGTCCACTCGATACTCCAACTCTTCATCAATGAGTGTACGTGCCATGGCTCTAAAGCCGTGAGCAGTCATCTGGGACTTATCATAACCCATGGTTCTCAGAGCCACCCTGACCGTGTTTTCAGACATCGGCCTACTTCCGCCTCGGGCTGAAGGAAACACGTACTTAGAACGCCCTGTGATCGGATAGAGATCCTTAATTAACTCCAGACTCTGATCACACATCGGGATCAAATGATCCTGTACCACCGCATTCTTCAGTTGCTTCATCTTCTCTTTAGGGAGGGTGATTAACTGATTCTTCAGATCAACGTCATCCCACTCAAGGTGACGTAACTCCCCCGGACGACAGAACCAGTAAGCAGAACACCAGATGGCTGTTTTGACTACCAGTGTGCCTGTATACTCGTCCATTGCTACCAGCAGATGTCCTACCTCTTCAGGATCAGTAATTGCCGCATAGTGCGATTTACTGGTTGAGGTCAGTGCCCCCTTTATATCTGCCGCCGGATTAAAATCACAATACTCTAAAATAATTCCGTATCGATACACGTTGTCGATCAACCCACGCATTCGATGTGCTGTCTCTAAATGGCCGGCATCCTCTGCTTTATTACATGCCCTTAGAATATCGATCGGTTTCAGATCATTCATGTCCTGCTCACCGATCGTAGGTAATACCCATAGATCCATAATGGAACCATTCCGATCAATGGTCTTCTGGGACCAGGTAGCGGATTTCATTTTGAACCACTCCTGAGCCACGACAGAGAACGTCGTATTAGTCACCTGAACAGGTTGCTCAACTTTTTTATGCCCAATCGGATTGATACCTTTATCCAGAAGAGAGCGGGCAGATAGGGTTTCTTCCCTGGCTTTCTTTAAAGACACTTCCGGATAAACACCGATTGCCAGTACCTTTTCTTTTAGCTTTCCGTCCACTTTGAAACGAAACTTCATACGCCAGTACTTTGCGCCAGTCTTCTTTACCAGGAGATACAGACCCAATCCATCTGACAGCTTGTAGTCCTTTTCTCTTGGTTCGAGAGCTTTGATCTGTTTATCTGTGAGAGCCATATTTCATCCTTGGGGGTATCACTTTCCGGGGGTACCTCAAATATCCCCCCAGAAATCCCCCCACATTGCTTGAGCTAGAGTGGGAACACGTGGGAAAGCATAGGATACGAAACCCAGTAAAATCAAGGCTTTTAATGATTAGTGGGAAAGTATGAGAAGGTATGAAAAGAGTGAATGGAGGCGCGGGTCGGAATCGAACCGGCGTACACGGAGTTGCAGTCCGCTGCATGACCACTCTGCCACCGCGCCTCTATAGAACTTGTTTTTGAGTTGGAGCGGGAAACGAGGTTCGAACTCGCGACCCCAACCTTGGCAAGGTTGTGCTCTACCACTGAGCTATTCCCGCAGCCTTAACAAGTGGTGCGTATTATAGAGCTCCACCCTATTATGTCAACACCGCAACAAGAAAAAAATATGCTTAAAGATTAACCACTTACATATCTTCAGATAAAGCTGGCCAGGCAGCTCTAAGGTACTGATACATAGACCATAATGTCAGAATTGAGGCTAGATATAATGCCCCTACTCCCGCCCATGATATTGAAGTTGAGTAGGGTTCTGAAATGATCATCAGAAAAATTGCTAACATCTGCAATGTCGTTTTAATCTTACCAATATAAGAAACCGCAACACTTGCACGTTTTCCCACTTCTGCCATCCACTCTCTAAGAGCAGAAATAACTATTTCACGCCCAATAATGACTACCGCAGGAATAGTAATCCAAAGGCTGGCATAGCTCTCCACCAGTAAAGTAAGGCAGATGGCTACCATCAGCTTGTCTGCTACCGGGTCCAGAAATGCTCCAAAAGGTGAGCTCTGGTCAAGTTTGCGGGCAAGATATCCATCCAACCAGTCTGTAACTGCAGCTATTGCAAAGACTCCACCAGCCGCAAGTGGAGCCCATGTGTACGGCAGATAATAGATCAGTACAAATATCGGTATCAGGACAATGCGCAGCAATGTGAGAATATTAGGTATTTTCATTTAATAATCATGTATCTGGATGGAGCGCCGCATAGATCTCTTCGGCAATGGTTTGACTTATGGTAGAGACTTTTGCAATTTCTTCAATACTGGCGCGCTCAACTTCTTGAATTCCGCCAAAATGTCGCAACAATTCACGTCTTCGTTTTGGTCCTACACCCGGAATATCTTCCAGAACCGATTTTTTACGTGCTTTTCCTCGTCTAGCACGGTGACCGGTAATGGCAAAGCGATGTGCCTCATCACGGATATGTTGAATCAAATGCAGAGCTGCAGAATCACTTTCGAGCACGGTTTCTTCGCCTGTATCACCAGAGATAAGCACCTCGAAACCAGCCTTACGGGTTGGACCTTTAGCTATACCGATGACAAGCACTGAACTTATTTGTAGTTGATCTAAGACTTCAAGCGCTTGAGTAACCTGCCCCTTACCGCCATCAATGAGTAGGATATCGGGAAGCTTTGCCTCCCCCTTCTTCAGGCGTTGATACCTTCTTTCCAGTGCCTGATGCATTGCTGCATAATCATCTCCTGCTGTAATGCCTTGGATATTGAAATGGCGATAGTCAGATTTAAGCGGGCCATTGCGATCAAACACAACACATGATGCAACTGTCGCTTCGCCAGAACTGTGGCTTATATCAAAACATTCCAGCCTTTGGGGTACTTCATCCAGACCAAGGATTTCCTGCAACTCCAGGTAACGATTATAAATATTCTTCTTATTTGCCAAATAACTACCCAATTGTTGTTCAGCATTAGTTTGTGCCAGTTTTTGCCATGCAGATCTTTCACCACGAACTTTAGACGCCAGTGTCACTTTTTTGTTTCTCGCGCCAGCCAGAGCCTCTTCCAAACATTGTTTGTCATCAATTAACTCCAAGGTAATCACATATGGTGGGATTTCTCTCTGCCCCCCCAGATACCACTGAGCAATAAATTCTGACAAGATTTCTTGCGCACTCTCCTCAACAGACACTTTGGGATAGTGAGTTTTACTGCCAATTATTCTTCCGCCTCGAATAAATAACATATGGATGCACACACCGCCTGGCTGGATAGCACAACCTAACGCATCAGCATCGCCCTGCAACCCAGAAACATATTGTTGTTCCTGTACTTTCTGAAGGCTGATTAGCTGATCACGTAATTCAGCGGCCTCTTCAAATTTAAGCTCCGTAGACAAGTTTTCCATTTGAGTGGCTATTTCGTCCATCACCGCGCTGTTTTTGCCTTCAAGAAACATGGCAGCATGACGAACATCCTGCTCATATTGATCAGGAGTAATCAACTTAACGCACGGCGCTGTGCAGCGTTTTATCTGATATTGAAGACAGGGTCGTGACCGGTTTTTATAAAAACTTTCTTCACACTGCCTGATCTTGAATATCTTCTGCAACAAGTTCAGGCTGTCGCGGACAGCACCGCCACTTGGGAAAGGTCCGAAGTAACGTCCACTTTTACGTTTAGCGCCACGGCTAAATTGAACGGCTGGATATGTTTCTTTATCAGAGATAAATATATACGGATAAGATTTATCGTCGCGAAGCAGAATATTATACGGTGGACGGTTTTGTTTGATCAGATTCTGTTCAAGCAGCAGCGCTTCTGTTTCACTATGGGTAATTGTAATCTGAATATCAGAGATACGGGCCACAAGTGAACGGGTTTTACCGCTTTGACCTGTAGCCCTAAAATAACTACTGACTCGGTTTTTAAGGTTTTTTGCTTTACCGATATACAACAGCTTTTCACTGCTGTCATACATTTGATAAACGCCTGGTCGCGTTGTTAGCTGCTGCAAAAACGCTTTGGCATCAAAGTGATCGTCTGACACAATTTCAATCTTTCTCAGTCTGATATTTGAGATTTACGTTTACGTGTACTCATGTACTCATGAGTGGCTTGACGGTGAAGCTCTTCTAAAGTGCTTAGCGTATCATCTGTAATACCTGCACCTCTGGATAAAGACACCTCAAGATAAACTCCAATCTCAGCATAATAACAAAGTCGTGCATCTGTACTTTGAGCACGTCTGAGCTTAGTCAGCGATATCTGTGCACCATTCACAAGAATTGTATTGATATCTGAATCGGCCAGCATCACGTCACGGTTTTGCGCATTAAGTGGAACTTCTTTGTCGTAATTACGGCTCATCTTGTTATGCTCATTCAGTAATTTATTTCGTCCATACTTTAAGACGAATTCAGGCAGAAGTAACTAGATAATTATTATGATTTCCGACCTTTTATGGATTCTTAACAGCCCCGTACTTATGAACCTCCCGGAAGGCATCAAACCCTTTTCCACGTTAACTGCGAATCTGCCATGTGGACACTTTAAAAACCAAAAGCACAACCTTCATGAATACCCCAAAAGGTTAGGATTATACTATGAAAATCTTATTGAAGAGATTTTCAAAAACAATCAACAACCATATGATATAAAAAAAATTTACAGGTAAAAAAAGGAAAGGTAACGATTGGCGAATTTGATTTTATCGGGCACTCTGATATAGGTGATTTTCATCTTGAGTGTGCTGTTAAATTCTATCTCAGAATCGGCTCAGGCAACCAGTTAAGTGATTACATCGGGCCAGGTAAAAAAGACCGGTTAGATATTAAATGGAACAAATTACTTAACCATCAACTCCTGCTTTCTGAGGATGAATCGGGACAGGCTGCCTGTATAAAACACGGTATCATGCCAAAACATAAAGCCCTTCTGTTACAAGGCTACCTGTTTCATCCTTATCGTGAAGGGGTACCAAAAAACTTACCTAACGAAATAAATCCCTCGCATCTGCATGGCTGGTGGATCAGAAATAACGATACAGATCTGCTGGGCAATCAATTTGAATATGCCTTAATGCAGAAACCATTCTGGCTTACCCCATGCGTATTGGAAACATTCAGTTTGAATAAACTAATGGGTATTGTTAAAGGCATGACCTTTCCGTGCTTAGTAACACGCGGGCATTTAATTGGGGGAAATTGGCAGGAAACTGACAGAGGCTTTATCGTCCCGGACTCTTGGTGATTCCCAAGACAAAAAAGGCCACCCTGCAAACACAGGATAGCCCGAATATTGCTGGATTAAAGTTTACTGCTGAGCTTTAGCAGCGTCTTTAGCAATAACTTTTTTCAGAGTACTAACGCCAACGATAGTGCCAATAATCATTGCTGCAACAATAACCAGGCTTGGAGCCACAGAAATCAGGCTGTATTTATCCATAGAACGGTCCTCAAACATATAATAATTTTCAGCGCGCATTATATCGTTTGATGAGTGCGTGTCTATGCCTCAAAAGCCCACAAAAACCACTAAATAAATAAGGTTAAAGGCTATTTTTCCTCTAAGCGTTTAAGCAGGCTTGATGTATCCAATCGTCCTCCACCCATAGACTGAACATCAGCATAAAACTGATCTACAAGTGCAGTGACAGGCAAAGTAGCGCCATTTTTTCTTGCTTCATCTAGGACAATAGCGAAGTCTTTTCTCATCAAATCAACAGCAAACCCAAAA
Organism: Neptuniibacter sp.; assembly: GCA_050633605.1. Lineage (GTDB taxonomy): Bacteria > Pseudomonadota > Gammaproteobacteria > Pseudomonadales > Balneatricaceae > Neptuniibacter. Next base: position 190,064 of record JBOEGV010000019.1, read on the forward strand.
TCATACTCTCCAGCAATCATTGTCTGATGCCGATTTACCAACTGCCAGGAGCCAGCCGCACCATGTTGGATAACATCAAATACCTGCTCGGCATCCAGCCCGGATTTTTTGGCAAAATGCACAGCTTCAGATAGTCCCTGCAACAATCCGCCTATGCAGATCTGGTTAACCATTTTCGTTAACTGACCTGATCCAGTGCCACCGATTAAGCGAATAGATTTACCATAACAGGCCATTATAGGTTCAGCCTTACTGAAGGTCTCTTCAGCCCCTCCAACCATGATGCCAAGTACTCCATTCTCAGCACCGGCCTGGCCACCCGAAACAGGAGCGTCTAAAAATCCACAATTCTGAGATTCTGCTATCAAAGCCAACTCTCGTGCAATTTCTGCCGAAGCGGTTGTGTGATCGACCAATATAGCCCCTGACTGCAGACCTTTAAAAACGCCTTCAGGTCCGCATGCGACTTCTCTCAAGTCGTTATCATTACCCACACAAGTAAATACAATTTCAGAACCTTGAGAAGCTTCTGCCGGCGTTTTTGCATAGCTACCCGAATACTCTTTAACCCAGCTTTCTGCTTTTGCGGTTGTACGGTTATATACAACAACTTCATGTCCGGCTTTTTTAAGATGACCAGCCATGGAATAACCCATCACTCCCAAACCTATAAATGCAACTTTCATATTTACCTCAGGTCTATTAATTATTCTGGCCGAGCCTTTCGAGTATAATTGATGGAAAGGAACGGTGAATCAAATTCTGTTATGATTTTTTAACCGTCACGTTGGAATTGTTTCAATGACAAAATTATCTTCCGCAATCAATGCTATCCTCCTGATACTTGCCATCAGTTTTCCAGCACATGCGACGAGCAACACTCTTAGCAATATTCGACTTGTTGATGTTAATGAACAACCAGTCACCCTAAAAAACTATAAAGGTAAGGTTGTTTTACTCAATTTCTGGGCTACATGGTGCCCTCCCTGCATTAAAGAGATGCCATCAATGCAGCGCTTAAGAGATCATTTTTCAGGTCAGCCTTTTGAAATCGTCGCTATCAATGTTGGCGAAACAGCCACCACTGTTTCAAGCTTTATGCTAGAGCTGGACACCGAATTAACTTTCCCAATTCTTCTGGATCAGGAAGCCAAATCGTTCGGAGAACTTGGTCTGAGAGGTTTACCAATGAGCCTGCTGATAGATCAGGATGGCAATATTATTGAGAAAGTATTAGGTGGCCGAGACTGGGACAACAAGAGTTCAATTGAATTTATTCAGAACGTTGTCGATCAAGTGCCTCGATTCTGAAAACCGAGGCACTCCTGATATCTAGCTTTCCATAACCACTAATGCGGCCTGAGCAGCAACTCCAACCTTAATTGGTGCATTCATTCCACTGAGAGTGTTTTCCAAAGCATCAAGACAGAGAAGTACATTACGTTCTGTACATGCTGAACCCATAAGACCAATACGCCAGACTTTCCCGGCCAATGCACCTAAACCAGCACCAATCTCAAGACTATAGTTACTCAGCAACGCTTTACGAACTGCTGCATCATCCACACCTTCAGGAATCATTACAGAATTCAACTGCGGCAAGCGAACATCTTCATCTACCAGGAAGCTGATACCCATTGCTTCAAGACCTGCCCTTAGAGCTAAATGCAATTTCTGATGGCGAGCCCAGGCATTTTCTAGCCCTTCATCTTCAAGAATAACCAGAGCTTCATGTAATGCGTAAAGTGAGTTGACCGGAGCTGTATGGTGATATGCACGCTTTCCACCGCCACCCCAGTAACCCATTACTAATTTTTTATCTAGGAACCAGCTAGGGACTGGCGTTTTACGGTTCTGTACAGTTTCTACAGCCTTCTGACTAAAACTAACTGGAGAAATACCTGGAGGACAGGATAAACACTTCTGGGTGCCTGAATAGATCGCATCAATCCCCCAGCCATCAACATCAACCTCAATACCACCTAAGGACGTGACCGCATCAACGATTGTCAGAGCGTTATTTGCGTGTGCAATTTCACATAAGGCTTTAGCATCTGAACGAACACCAGTAGAAGTTTCAGCATGAACAAAAGCAAGTGCCTTAACATCTTCATGGGTTGCAAAAGCTTCTTGAACCTTCTCAATATCGACTGGCTTACCCCACTCATCCTGAATATGAATCGCCTGACCTCCAAAGCGCTCAACATTCTCTTTCATTCGACCACCGAAAACACCGTTCTGGCAGACAATCACTTTATCGCCTGGCTCAATCAGGTTTACAAAGCACGCTTCCATACCCGCTGAACCAGGAGCGGACACTGGCATAGTCAGCTCATTTTCGGTTTTGAACAAGGATTTCAACATAACCTTGATCTCATCCATCATACGAATAAATTCAGGGTCAAGGTGTCCAATCGTAGGTCGGGACATGGCAGCAAGAACACGAGGGCTTACATCTGAAGGTCCCGGACCCATAAGCGTCCGGACAGGGGGATAGAAAGAGGTAGTCATTAAAAGGCCCTTATAGATTATAGCTATATAATAAAGGCCTTATTTTTATCAGCTTGCAGCCAACTCATCAATCATTGTGATGATCATTTCAGCAGAATGTTTAGCTGCTTTGACTAAATACTGCTCAAAAGACACTCCAGATTCCTTGCCAGCAATATCTGAAAGGGAGCGAATGATGATAAACGGAGTCCCGAACTGGGCACAGGTTTGAGCAATGGCTGCCGCCTCCATCTCCACTGCTTTCATCGCTGGAAACAATTTACGCTTGCGCTCAACACGTGCAGGATCATTCATAAACTGATCGCCAGTACAGATCAGACCGCGAACCGTTTTCATTCCTTCCATGCGGGCAATGCAGCGCTCAGCAATGTCAGCCAAAAAAGTATCTGGGGTAAATTCCGGAGGTTGTTTAGGAACCTGACCGTACTCGTAACCAAACACCGTGAGATCAACATCATGGTGGCGCACTGAATCAGAGATCACAATATCACCGACATTTAGCTGAGGGTCATAGCCACCAGCAGAGCCTGTATTGATAATGCAATCAGGCTTAAACATCTGTAGCAGAAGTGTACAACCGATAGCCGCATTGACTTTACCAATGCCTGACTTCAATAAAACCACCTGTTTACCGTGTATGGTTCCTGTAAACAGGTGATAACCGGCAATCAGATGATCCTGTTTATCCTGAAGAGTATTTTTTAGAAGCTCAACCTCTTCATCCATCGCACCGATGATACCGATACGAACATCGCCACTTTTCTGCTTTAGCAGAGCCGCCATATTTTTTTGTGTGGTCATTTAGGCAACTACCATCTTCTCTTTATACGCTGATAGAATTGGCGGATTAGACCATAGCCGAAAGCAAAAAAATAGCATAAAGGCGTTAGCCTATTGCGTAATTACCACTTCTTGCCCTTCTTCTCGTAATTTATCCGCTCTCTCATTTATATAACGCTGAAATTCAGGTACCCGTAAGTAAACCTTCTGACTTACGTATTCAAGCGCAGTATTAAAATGAAAAGCTTGCACATAGGCATCAACACGCAACCTTTCCTCTCCAGAGGCATCCATTAAGACCAGACTCGGGTAATAGGTCAACCCTAACTTTTCTGCATACTCAGAACCCGTCAATTCAGTGCCATCCGGAAGCGTAACCTTTTGAGGGTCGGAAACATCAAAACGATATCCATGAAATTTTTCAAGCTGTTTAAAGGTGTCCGTGCGGCTCAACACTCTTTTATGTAGTTGTGTACAATCCTCACAGCCGGGATATTCGAATAATAAAGCAACAGGCTTATCAGGCTTTAATTCTGATAGAGCATCTACTGGCTGAAAAGCAACTGAAGGGTAAAGTACAGCGGACTGATCACGTTGATTCAGATTTTGCGAAAGTGATGTTTCCGTATCCCCAGATACAACATACTCCAGCACCTTGGCAAGCATCACTCGGCTTCGGTAGCCATCGATACGCAATACGGGCATTTCAGAATCTGAGAAGAATAGCAGCGTAGGTGTAAATTGAACTTTCCATTTAATGGCTAACTCTTTTTCAGAAATCTCTGAGCCATCAGGTAGCGTAACCTCTCGGTCGCCCCACAAGTCCAAGGCCACAAGATCAAAATTTTCCTGAATATACTGACTCAATGCGGGATCAAGAAGACTCTGCTGAACAAGGTTGTAACAATATGGGCAGCCCGCCTGATGAAAATAGATTATGAGCTTTTTTCCATCATCCTGCGCTTCCTGGATATCGTCCGCAATATCTAAAAAACTATCTTTGAACCAGTAAGGTGATTCAATAGCACTGCCGCTGTACTTCATGAGCTCAGTTTGTTGAGCATGTGTACCGGTGCTGACCAGGAAGGCCAGAAGGAGAATGGGTATAGTTTTCATGACTGGCCTCCTTTTCAGAATAACTTTAGTGTGGCCATTAGAATCGATTACAGCAAATCACTTTTTTTACTTGGAAATAAACCTGACCAACCGAATTGTCCAAACAGATTGTCCGTAAACAGATCAACCGGAGCGGTAATACATAAGGTTTTTTCAGTTACCGGATGAACGAATTCAATATCACGGGCCATCAACATTAATCGGTTTAAGTCAAAGTGCTGCCTTAACCCTTTATTGTGTTTGTTATCTCCATGATTAGTATCACCAGCTATCGGATGAAATATATGCTTCATATGGCGACGAATCTGATGCTTTCGCCCTGTTTCAGGTTTTACCTCAACCAGAGAATAGCGAGACTTTTCATAGCGTCCTACAGCCATATCCACTTCAACCGTAGCCAGAGTTCGATAATGGCTCACAGCATCCTGAGCCGGTTTGTCCTGATCCGCATGCTTATCTGCAATTTTGTCTAATTGCTCTTTAAGAGCGTAATCAATCACCCCGGATTCCGGCACATAACCTCGGCACATACAGAGGTAGCTTTTATTGACCTCTCGCTCAGCAAACTGCAGATTCATAGCCTTAGCGACCGATTTATCTTTACCAAACAAAATAACACCCGATGTTGGGCGATCAAGACGGTGAATCGTGTAAGGCGTGCCACCTTCGAAATACTCTTTCAACATGGAAGCAAGATTTGGCGTACCTCTGGGAGCAATCCAGCTTGGATGCACCAATAAACCGGTAGGCTTATTGATGGCAATCAGGTATTCATCTTCATACAGAATTTCTAACTCAGGCATCTTCTATTATTCACTCAGACAACAATGCGCGGATTATAGACAATATCCACAGGGAAAGCTGACCGCATTCATACAAGTATGTCCATCCACGCACAGCACTAATCGGGCATAAACCCGCTACGAACGTACTAACCAATTGGAACAAAAGATCAATCGTACTGTATGAGGGTGAAAGTTAACTTTATAGCTTAATTTAATACTCAGTCAGAGAGGAAGGTATGAGACTTATAAAAACTATAGCGGCGGCTGGGCTCGTATGCCTTACAACTTCGAGTTTTTCTGTGGCGCATGAGCTTGGTTATGCGGGCTTACTTTCCAGCAAAAACCGTGCAGACATCCCAGAAATCACTCTTTCAGCGGGTGAGCCATTGTCTGAAGAATCTACTTTCACACTAGAATCTGGTCGTTATTATGAGCTGGAAATTACCAGTGACGGATCTGGTGAGCTTGCTTTAACTGGTCCAGGTTTCTTTAGAGCGATCTGGGTCGATGAGGTTGTGATCAATGACCTTGAAATTCGCCCATACGGTATTGATAGCATTGAGTTTGATGATGCAGGTGAAATGGAAATTGGTTTTGTAGCCGTTAAACCAGGTAATTACAGGTTATATGTTCCAGGCTCTAAAGGTGAGACACAGGGGATTAATATCGTAATCAAGTAAAGCGTTAAGTTCTGCTTTCGTTTCTTACTAGATTTTCTTATTCAGGCGCAAAGTCCTTTTCTGCCTTAAGCTCGTCTCTGTTTCTTAGTCTGCATGCCGCTCTTGCGGTATCAGGCTAAGGACTTATCACCGACATAGGAAAAACCTCAAAATAATTTCTTGGCTCATTGATATGCAGCATTCACTGACAGCAAAAATTGTTATCTACCCTCAACTATTTGGCCGCAACCCTTGCACCACACCTGAGGAACCTCAGATGCCCAGTCTGACGTAACACATAAGTCATACTCCTCAGTTACATAAGAAAGATTACTCACTGATCCATAGAACCACTAAGAAGCTTATTATTAATATCCATAAGATATAAAAAAGCCTGGTGGTTCTTAGTAATTTTTAGGTAGGATGTTTTTTTAAACAATAAGTATTAAATTGAAAGTCAGGTTTCAAGGGTTTACGCACTGTTTTACTGTTCAATAAAAATATCGGTAAAACATACGCTTAACTCTTTATCCGACTATAATGCTTATATATAGAAGTAACTTACTCACAAATACTCGA
>JBOEGV010000019.1:196656-197716 GCA_050633605.1 Neptuniibacter sp.
AGATCGTTACTACAGCTCTGGGCATGACTGCGGTGACCTTCTTTGGTCTATCTGCTTATGTGCTTACATCTAAGAAAGACTTCAGTTTTATGGGGTCGTTCCTATCTGCAGGAATGATTGTAGCTCTGGTTGCCATGGTGGCACTGTTTGTTCTGCCACTGTTTGGTGTTCAGATCGCCGCTCTGCACCTGGCGTTTTCTGCACTGATCGTGCTTCTGATGTGCGGCATGATTTTGTACGACACCAGCAACATCGTTAACGGTGTTTACACAAACTACATCATGGCTACCGTTAGTCTGTACCTAAATATCTACAACCTGTTCATCCACCTGATGAGCCTGCTTGGGTTCATGAGCGACGATTAATACTTCTGTTCTCGACAAGCCCCGCTTTCTGTTAAGATTGCGGGGCTTTTTATTGACTGCGTACAGCTATGAAATTTTCAATTGTCGTTCAATCTTCACCGTTTTCCAGCCAGGCGCCTGCTACGGCATTACGCTTTGCTAAAGCACTGCTGGAACAAGGGCATGAGCTATACCGGGTATTTTTCTATGCCGATGCCACTCTTATTGCCAATAATCTGATCACATCACCCCAGGATGAAAGAGATCTTCCTGAAGCCTGGGCTGAATTTAAAAAACAAAATGGATTAGATATCGTTGTGTGTATCGCTGCAGCTGTCAAACGTGGAGTGATTAATGAAAATGAGGCTCGGCGTTATGAGAAAGAAAACTCAAACCTACACCCTGAATTTGAGCTCTCAGGTCTGGGTCAACTCGCAGAAGCTATCGCCGTATCGGACCGTGTAATAACCTTCGGGGGGCAATAATGAGCACAAAGTCTGTCTTGATCATTAACCGCACTCCCCCTTATGGCAGCTCTAGCCCGAGGGAAGCACTCGACGTCGCTCTTACATGTTCAATTTTTGAGCAACCCGTTTCTCTGTTGTTTTTAGGTGCGGGGTTATTTCAGTTATTAAACAATCAGCATACAGAATCAATTGATCAGAAGAACTTAGAATCGATAATGTCATCCTTGCCGATGTACGATATTGATCAGC
>JBOEGV010000020.1:0-103838 GCA_050633605.1 Neptuniibacter sp.
CCGGAATTAGTTGACCACTACACCAGTCACGGTTGTAATGGTTGTTGTAATACATTTTGGCTACGTTCTGCTAAGTGCTAGTGGAACAGATCAAGGAATATTGACACCCCTAATAGGATATTCCTTTGAGACATTAGTACTCTGTGAAGCTGGGATGCTCTCAATGATTTTTCACAACAAAAAAATCGTAGACTCTTATTTGTCTACATATCAAGAAATAGATAGTAGAGTCGCTCTAGAAGAGCTGAAGCCAATTGTCAGGACTAATATGTATTCATCTTTACTAACCATATTCTTTTTGGCTGTAGGTACGCTCACAGCGATTATGACCATAATTAACGATAGATTTTATATAGGTGTAATTGCCGCAGTTTTATGTGTATTAACGGCTAAAGCCATGAATTGGTATAACCCGTCAGAGCAAAAACTAAAGCAAATTCCAGCCTCGAACGAAGAGCTAGAAAGCGAACTTAGGGATATATTAGAGTGCTGGTTGCACAAGGCATTTCCAAACTTCTAATAGGAAAAATGGGGGCCAGCTCTTGCATTGTGCAATAGGGAGCTAGGCTATAAATACGTACTGAAGTACCACCGTTAAAACGGGCAGTCATTCACAGATCAAAGCATTTCGCCCTGCCGCTTTTGCCTTGTAGAGCAATTCATCAGAACGTTTATAGATCCGGTTTAATTGATCATTTCCCTTCAGGTCTTTAGTGCACTTTAACCCCATGGAAACGGTGACATATTCACTCGCAGTATTTTCTTCATGGGGTATTTCAAGGTTTTCTATCTCATCTTTGATTCTTTGAGCAAAGGCTGCAGCAGCGTGTCTTTCCTCTTCGGTAAAAACAACCGCGAACTCTTCACCACCCACGCGGAAACAATAATCTTCCCCATGACGGATATTTCTGGTTAAGGCTTTACTAATTTTCTTAAGAACCTTGTCACCTTTAACGTGCCCATAGGTATCGTTGTATGCTTTAAAGTGATCAACATCGATCAGCAGCAGGCAAAACAGACTACTTTGTCTTTTGGCGCGTTCCGATACTGCCTCGAACAGATATTTAAAATTCCTACGGTTCAATAAACCAGTTAAGGCATCGGTTACTGCCAGCTTCTCTACTTTTTCTTCCAGTTTATGAGCCGCTGTTATGTCGATGTGTACGCCATTCATACGAATTGCATTGCCATCTGCGTCCCGCTGAAACACCTGGCCGACATCATGGATCCAACGCCACTCACCATCCCCGCATTTCATCCGGAATATTGCGTCGTAAACTTCAGTTTCGCCCTTTAAGTGCTTATCAATCAGTTCAAAGGTGGGTTCCAGATCATCTGGGTGCACAATCGTGCACCAACGGTCCAGACCATCAACGACCTCAGAGAAGATCTCATCATTCTCTCGAAAATCTTCATCCCGGTATTTCTTCTGAGTTACCCAGGTTTGATTGGCGATGATACGCCCTTCCTGCGGGTAAAAGTCCCAGCAACCTATGTTTGCACCCTTTACAGCATCGTTGAGGCATTTAATAGTTTCCTGATCTTGTTGATACTGTTTTTCCAATTTCAGAAGAGGGGTAATATCTGACAGGGAGCTGATGATCGTATTATTGCTGCTTTTGCTCAGTTTCATCTCATATGAGCGCTGCTCAATTTGATAACTGAATGAAAACTCATCTCCTTCAGGTGAACTGGAGCACTGATTAAAAAGAGATCTTAGTTCATTGGCTTCTTTTGGCGGGAATAGGTCAAAAACAGACACAGTGTTCATTTCACTGTCTGTTAGACCTCTGATCTGCTGCTCTTTCTTATTAAAGAAGAGATAACGTCCTTCGTCAGCAGTCAGCTCTGCAATTCCATATGGCTGTTGGTTTAAAATTTCAAGGAAATTCATTACTACTCAATACCTGACAGCACAAACTATGTGTTCTTATTATAGAAAAGTTACACCTGATGTTGGTGTAATCTCGTTCTTTGTTGTCCAGCATCAAACATCATTACAAAATATTCAAGTCTCAATATTCATGAGGCTTTCCTCACCTAACGTCCTGACTTTTAAAATCTGCAAATAAGCCCAGCTATAGCAATTGCCTATGATCCATGTAGCTATTATCAATTAAGTAACTTGCTCTTTTCCAAACTATACTGAAGATGTTGTAAAGATCAGATTAAAAAGAACTCCCCGGTTCTGGGGGTCTCACCTGATCAGGAGAAACATATGATGTGGACGAAACCCAGTTACAAAGACCTGCGTATCGGTTTTGAAGTGACCATGTACTTTGCAAACCGTTAAGCAATAAAAGGGGGCTGATCAGGCTCCCTTTTTATAAATTCATGTTTTATGACTCATGTTTGAGGAATAATTTCGAACTAATTTAAGCGATTGTGTCCGGTTGAGCAAAAAATCAAAAAAAGCCCCCTGGATTCCTTTCAAGCAACAGACTCTGCCGCTTCCTGTCGGGTAAAGAACTCACCTAAGCGAACAAATCCCGAAACCACCGTATTTTTGATCTCAATTGCCCTACCCTGATGATCCCATTCAGCTATCCAGTGGTCAGGAAGGCCTTCTATCAGATGGAATGGAGCCATTCGCCCATCACAAAAACGAGAGATCTCTACCTCTCCGCTTTCACTGTTTTTAAAGGCGGGAACAAAACCAGAACCTGAATTGTTCTGACTGATACCTGATGTACCTGAGAACTGGCGGTTTTCTCTAACCAGTTTGTTACTTTTCTCAAACATGAAAAATACCCTTACCAGGCCCCATACTGTTGTCTGATCAATTCGAAATTTATGTTCTTACTAACTGAAGAGAAATTACATGGGGCTTTTTGTTCGATTTTTAACCACTTTGGTACTAATTCACTATGCGTAGTATGGGTTTGGATTGACATCAATAGTCTGGAAATTTGTTCGGCCTACTCAATTATTCATAACAACAATTCATAACAATGACATAATTGATTTCCTTTTATGTGACACGTCCATCCCATGATAAAGTTACTTAAAGAGACGTTTACTCAGGTAAACCTTCAGCTGTACCCCGGAAAATCTGGATAAACATTATGTTTTTTAATCAAAATGAGCAAAAACGCCTGACCCTCAGGCGAAATGACGCCAACAATCCACTGGCCTCTTACTCGAAACATGCATTCGATCTGGATGGTTATGAGTGGCCTTCGGTTGAGCACTATTATCAGGCGATGAAGTTTGGTGATACCGAATATGCTGAGAAGATCCGACTAGCACCTCACCCAGCGGACGCTACTAAACTGGGTAAAAGTAAAAGACACCAAAGGCGTAAGGACTGGGATAAGGTTAAAGTGACCTTTATGACGCGCGGCACTTATATAAAATGTCGGACTCACCCTGAAATTGCTCAAATACTTCTAAGCACAGGTGATCTGCTCATTACTGATGTCAGCCAGTACGACTATTTCTGGGGCAGTGGCCGAGACCTCAGAGGTAATAACGCCTTCGGGAATATGCTGATGGATATTCGAAATAAACTTCGTGAAGAACAGGGGTAAAAGCCTCATGAAAAAATCTGGCGGCAAACGTCATCATTAACAATGGCAGAAAAACCGCTAGAATAGGCTCCTACCTTTGGAAATGCCATAGAAACACCACCGTCAGACTACAGAGAACCTCAGCCGATTATTCTTTAGGCTGTTAATTAACGGCATTGTCAGTCATTATGAGGTGAATGCTTCCGTTGTCAGAAATACAGCATTAATGTGTGCACTCAATAGTATCTTGTTTCATAGCAGTTTTATTAATTACGCATCCTGATTCATTTTTCAGATTTCATGTCTGGCTTATTCATATGATGTGAGCTATGAAATAAATGAAAGATACCAGCCTTTTAAACAATGCATAGCAAGGACAAGCGATGCATCATGCAGACTCCCGATTAAGTATTAACTGTATTTGGTATTGGATCATCTGCTTGATATAAAACGAGAGAACAGCCTTTCATGGCAAATAAAGACTTTATTTATCAGCGCCTTTGTATTTATGCCGGCAAAGAGTTTGATCCAACGAATGATCAAGAGGTCGTGGAGCTGTTACGTTACCAATTTAACATCCACCTGCCACAGAGAGCATCTATGAATGATTCTCTGGAGGATGCAACCAGTGATCATGAAATCATTCGCCTGATCTTACAATATCGTAACGGTGGATAAGGATACTTATTTATCCTCAGCTCGCTAGCACAAACAGCCTTTTTTCTGACTAAAATTAGGATCCATTATGTGGTTACATGCTTCTTGTGCTCTTGAATTCTTAAACCCGGTCGACACTCCATTTTTACTCATGCTGCGCCCTCGCAGCGGACAGCAACAGTGGGTAGCCCGCGAACAGTATGAATTATCACCGAGTGTAACAGCAGTCGAATTCACTGATCCGTTCGGTAATTTGTGCCAACGCATCGTCGCGCCTGCTGGTGAGTTTTCCATTCTTACATCGGTTAATATTGAATGCCCCGATGCCTTTGATATGGCGCCGGGGGCACCATTCATCGAAGTCCAGAACCTACCTGAAGAAACCCTCCCCTTTCTGCTGCCCAGTCGGTACTGCGAATCTGATCGTTTTACACAACTAGCACAATCGATTGTTGCAGGCCGGGCGCCCGGGTATGACCAGTGTACGGCGATCATCGAGTATATTGTTCAGACCCTGCAATACGCACCCGGCTGCGGTCAGCAGATTATCAGTGCCAGCGAAGTCAACGAAAGATCTCAGGCGGTTTGTCGGGATATGGCTCATTTAGGTATTGCCTGTTGCCGGGCTTTGTCGATTCCAGCACGTATGGTTGTTGGCTATCTGGAAGGACTTGTCCCTATGGATCTGCATGCCTGGTTTGAAGCATATGTGGGGGGGCGATGGTACACCTTTGATCCGACTGTCATGGGACCTCAGGGCGGACGCGTAGCCATTGCCTATGGCCGGGATGCCGCTGATGTAGCGATCTATACTCAGTTCGGAGATCCTGTTGATCTGGTCAGAATGGAAATAAACGTTGAAAGGATGACAACTTCCCTATTCTAAGCTTTATAATGTTTGTCAAAGGTCCAAATCCTCTGGCCCCGTATGTTTAGATATTCTTGCTTCACTTGTTCGTCATATAAGGAGGAGCTGAATATTAAGAAGAAAGAGAGAGGCTATTTTTTGAAAGCATTTTTTAGAAAGCTGTTTGCCCCATTACTGAATATCTTTGAGTCCGGTGACGAACCCTATTCTTACAAAAAATCTCATAGGACTATTCTGATCGGCGTAGGGTGTTTGTTTCTTATCATTACCACCTGTGTGACCGTTGCCGGTTTCGCCTTCAATCAGATGGGTGCAGCTATACCTGGTTTGGTATTTTTTACTGTGGGTGTCACTTGCCTGATTGTTGCAATACTGGGGTCTGACAGGGCTGTAGCTAAAATATGGGGCAATCGTAGCTAATTCGCTCCCATTATATTCAAAGCCTAAAATACGCCATTAAAACGTTTAACTCTCTAACCATTGAATCGGATTTCATTCTGTTTTTTGAACAAAGCGTTAGGAAGTGGATTTATTATATGAACTTTGAAGCAATTTAAGCCTCTAAGCTAAGGTATAGGCAGGATTCGCAGGCTTTTTAGTGAGTTCTGTAAATAGAACAGTTAAAACGTTCTACTACTCGAATAGGAGAAAATTATATGTGGACTAAACCTAGCTATACAGATCTTCGTATCGGTTTTGAAGTCACTATGTACTTTGCAAACCGCTAAGTATCTAAGGGAGCAATTAATGCTCCCCTTTTTATGCACTCAATTACAGCGAAACAACACTGATATTGTGTATACACTGAGCCACCAGCATGAGCCTGATACAGGGTTCGCCTAAATTACGCGACTTCTGAAACGACCTTCTGAGTCGTAAGGTACTCATCGAAAGTACCGTGGAAGTTGACGGCTTTCTGATCTTTAATTTCGATAATGTGAGTTGCCAGAGAAGAGACAAATGCACGGTCATGACTGACAAACACTAAGGTACCATCAAAACCTTCCAACGCATTATTCAGGGCTTCTATCGCTTCCATATCCATATGGTTGGTTGGCTCGTCCATTACCAGAACGTTAAGATCCATCATCATCATTTTGCCAAACAACAGACGGTTTTTCTCTCCACCGGAGCAGACCTTCACCTTTTTGTTGAAGTCATCCGCGGTGAACAATAAACGTCCCAGCATACCCCGGACTTTTAGATCATCGTGCTTAGGCGTACGCCACTGCGACATCCACTCAAACAGGTTCAGGTCACAATCAAAGTCTGCGGTACTGTCCTGTGGGCAATAGCCAATTTCAGCATTTTCGGCCCATTTGATGGTGCCTTCGTTGGCTTTAAGCTCATCCATCAGGCAACGCAGGAACGTGGTTTTACCCGCGCCATTCTCACCGATGACGGCCAGTTTTGCGCCCGCTTCGAGAATCAGGTTACCTTCAGAGAACAGTATTTCGCCGTCGAAGCCATGGCCGAAGTCTTCAAGAATCAGCGCTTGGCGGTGCAGCTTTTGATGCTGCTTCAAGATGATATATGGCATCTTACGACTTGAAGCTTTCACTTCTGCCAATTCAATTTTTTCCATTTTCTTAGCGCGTGAACTGGCCTGCTTGGCCTTGGAAGCATTCGCCGAGAAGCGGTTAACGAAGGCTTGTAACTCATCCAGTTCAGCACTCTTCTTCGCATTTTCCATCAGCAATTGTTCGCGGATGAGCGATGAAGCTTCCATAAAGTAGTCGTAGTTACCCGGATAAATGCGCAACTCACCGTAATCGATGTCTGCCGTATGCGTACAAACCGCATTCAGGAAGTGGCGGTCATGGGAGATGATTATCATGGTGCATTTACGCTGGTTTAGTACGCGCTCCAGCCAGCTAATGGTGTGGATGTCCAGGTTGTTGGTTGGCTCATCCAGTAACAGAATATCCGGATTCGCAAACAAGGCTTGTGCCAAAAGCACACGCAGCTTCCAACCCGGTGCAACCTGGCTCATCAGGCCAAAGTGATACTCTTCTGCAATACCGGCTTCCAAAAGGATATCGCCAGCACGGCTTTCAGCACTGTAACCGTCCATCTCTGCAAATTCACTTTCCAGATGAGCGACCTTCATGCCATCTTCTTCAGACATTTCCGGCAATGAATAGATACGGTCCCGTTCCTGTTTTACCTTCCACAGTTCAGTGTCACCCATGATGACGGCATCAACAACAGAGTACTCTTCAAAAGCAAACTGGTCCTGACTCAGAACACCCAGCTTTTCACCCGGTGTGATGGAAACATTGCCTGAGGTTGGCACCAGATCACCACTGAGAATTTTCATCAGAGTCGACTTGCCACAGCCATTCGCACCGATCAAACCATAACGGTTGCCATTACCGAATTTTGCGGAAATGTTTTCAAATAAAGGCTCAGTGCCAAACTGCATGGTAATGTTGGAAGCGGAAATCAACGGAGTGTCCTGGAGGTAAAAGTTTCAGAGGCGAGCATTAGCAATTTTTGGCTATTCTCAGGAGGCGGCACTTTACCAGAAAACCGTTACCGAAGGGTGATAAATCCGCATAAAACTTGTATAAAAAACACTCATTTCTATTTGTAAGTAATTTCCTCACTTAAACGCTGCTCCTCCCACTGAATAGCCATTACCTATTAACTGAGTAGCAATTATCAATTATGTAATTCAGTCGTACCTTAACTAGGGAACCTGCGAATAAGTCCCAAGCTTTCTCAGTGGGCAGTAAATCGACTTAATGCACGAAAGGTAGCGCAGTGGAATGACGAGTCCTTTCCAAGCTGCCTGACAAAGCAGGAAGTCGATTTAATGCCCACCCTTCGGTGGCTTACAGATCGATACAATGTCTTCGTTAACGATTTTCGACAGGCAACCAGCATGCCTGTAATCGTTGCCTTTATGCCCTTTGGGTATCGAACTTGAACCGATCTGTAAGCCTGCACCCAAAGGGCATAGAAAGGTGTTTGGGACTTGTTCGTAGGTTCCTTAGCTTTAAAAGGGTTCTCTAAAAGATAAAAACTACAACATGTTGTGCGTTTTGAACTGAACCCGGAGATGATCGCTGCCGCTAAAAAAGGTGCATTACTGCGTGCCGGGACTGATCATGAAAGCCTATGACACAGAAGTAACGATCGAAGGCGAGATTCGCAGTTCTCTGATTGGAGACCTGCATTAATCAAAACAGGAGAAACATGAGATGTGGACTAAGCCAGCTTATACCGACCTACGCATCGGTTTTGAAGTAACAATGTACTTTGCAAACCGATAAGCTAAAGGGGTGAAGTATTTCTTACTTCCCCCTTTTTTAGGGATTAGGCCGTTAAAAGTTTAGGGACTCCTGTAAATAAATGACTAAACACGATGAAGATCTGTCGATCATCTCAGAAACGACTCTGGATCATTACAACAGAGTGGCAGAAGACTTTTGGCAAGGCACTCGGGAGCATGATGTCAGCCAGAACATAAATGCGCTGTTAAGGCACCTGGGCGACACGGTTCCTCTTCAAATTCTGGATTTTGGCTGTGGACCGGGACGTGACTTAATCTCCTTCAGTGAAATGGGACACAGCCCTGTAGGGCTTGAAGGCTCTCATGCACTTGCAGCTCTGGCGCGTAAACACAGTGGCTGCGAAGTCTGGGAGCAGGATTTTTTATCGTTGGATCTGCCCATTGAGCACTTTGATGGCATTTTCGCCAACGCCTCTATGTTTCATATCCCGTCTAAGCAGCTACCCAAAGTCTTAAATGCTCTTTACGCCACGCTCAAACCTGAAGGTGTTCTCTTCACTTCCAACCCCCGTGGCAATAATTGGGAAGGCTGGAATCGTGGCAGATATGGGGCTTATCATGACCTTGAAACCTGGCGCGAGTACCTGCTTGCCGCTGAATTTACAGAGCTGGAATACTACTATCGCCCACCCGGTTTACCTTTAGAGCAACAACCCTGGCTGGCGAGCGTGTGGAGAAAGCTCTGAGTCTTTCTCAGATCAGTATTCAGATTGATGCCGTCAAAAATGTTGTGCCTTTGGAGATAAAACTATCATTTATTGAAAACCTGAAATTTAATTCAGATTTTGGATTCTGCATATCCACCGCACAGACCCGATAAGGGATCCAGGTAGAATTATTTTGCTGAAGGTTAATTTCTTTCGGTCCGAACAGCTCAAAATGCCCATCACCCTGAATGGATACCTCAGTTACCTGCTGGGATTGAACAAAGTTTTCAACCTTAACAAGATACCTGTTACATACCCTATTATTCTCAAGCTGGGTAAACAGCGTTGTTCTATCCCTGCGTACTTCAACCAGCAGCTGGGTAGTATCCTTAAAGCCGTACATAACCATAGATAAAGACGTCAGGGTTATAAAAACATAACCCATCAAACGCGGCCTCATAAACTGCTCTGTTTTTTTTGTCAGCTCATTCTCTGAGGCAAAACGGATTAATCCTTTGGGGCGTTTCAGTTTTGACATTACGCTGTCACAGGCATCAATACAGGCTGCACAATCAATACAAGCCGCCTGCAAACCATCACGAATATCTATGCCTGTTGGACAGACCTGTACGCAAAGGTCGCAGTCAACACAATCACCACTGTTTTCATCAGCCCCACGCAGCTGCGCACGGGGTTCCCCACGCGCGACATCGTAACTTACAGTCAGAGTATCTGAATCAAACATAACTCCCTGAAAGCGTGAGTATGGGCAGGCATGCAGGCATATTTTTTCACGAACAAGCCCCGCATTCAGATATGTAAGAGCAGACATGATGACTATCCAACCCGATAATGCGGGTGACGCCTGTAAGTTATGGATATCTGCAAGAATCTCTCTTATAGGTACAAAGTACCCAGTAAAGGTTATGGCGGTGAAGCCAGCGACACACAACCATACAAGATGCTTTACAACCCGTTGCAGTAGGTGGGTATAAGTTAACGTCTGCTGATCTCTTTTTGCTCGTTCAAGACTCCGTCCCTCAGTCCACTGCTCTATACGGATAAAAATCCAGGTCCAGATACTTTGTGGGCAGGCAAAACCACACCAGACTCGACCCCATCCAACTGAAAGTACAAACAATAACCCGCCACCAGTAATCATAAACCCTGAGAGCAAAGGTAGATCGTGCCATGAAAGTGATAACCCAAACAGCGAGATCACACGGTTTTCAAACGAAAACAACACCCAGGGGTGACCATCAATCTGAACCCAGACAACCGAAAAAAACATCACAATCATAGGCCAGCTTATATATCTTCTTAGGCTCTGAAAGCGGCCCTCAATAAGCTTGACATACAATTTACCATCGGGAGAAAACGGGGGGGGGTGCTCTTGAACTAAGGGGATTTTTTCCATCGGTCTGTTCCAGTTTTTTAACCAAACAAAGATTACCGCTGTACAAAAAACAGGAACAGGTGTAAAAAAATTAAAAACAATAGGTACAGATGAAACTTTTATGCATTCTGACTTTCTCTACCAGCAGCTGGAATCCTGGTTATTAAAGGGCATACAGACTCAGCGTTGGAAAACCGGTGAAAGGCTGCCTTCCATCCGCACATTATGTAAAGAAAAAGGATTATCAAAAGCCACCGTTCAACATGCCCTGCAAAGGCTGGAAGCCCAAGGTCTGATCGAAGTGCGTCCCAAAGCAGGTTACTTTGTAACTATTCAAAACAAGGATATTGAAAGTCCATCAGTTCACTCTGCCATTGAAGCACCAAGGCCCGTCACGAGTAATGATCTTCTCTTAGATATTATGGAACGCAGTGCGGCATTTGATCTTCGCCCGAATCCAGAGGGTGAATGGAAATCCAATGGTGTTATCGAACTTAACCGTTGTTTAGGCCGAGCATTGAGAAAACAACGGGGAGCTTTCCACCAATACTACGATGATCCTGCTGGCGATTTATCACTGCGTGAGCAGCTATCTACTCATTATTCCCGCCGCGGACTCAGACTTTCTGTGGGTGATCTGTGTATCACTTCAGGCTGCCAACATGCTTTGTTTCTGGCCTTAATGGCTTGCTGTGAAAAGGGAGATATTGTGGCGGTTGAATCTCCCGGATTTTACGGAGCTTTGCAGCTATTGGAACAGTTACAACTTAAAGTCATCGAGGTTCCCTCTTCATCCGAAAACGGCATGAACATCCAGGCTTTTGAAGAGGTATTGCAACGCTGGCCAGTTAAAGCCTGCATGGTATCGCCTTCTTTCTCAACTCCCTCTGGGTCTGTAATGCCACTGGCCGAAAAACAACAGTTACTGAATTTGGCAAACCAATATGATCTTGTTGTCATTGAAGATGATATCTACGCTGATACCGCTTTAGGCGGAACCCCCGATCCTTTAAAGTCAATTGATTCTGAAAACAGGGTTATCCTCTGCAGCTCCTTTTCTAAAAGCCTGTCACGCGACCTAAGACTTGGCTGGATCAATGGGGGGCGCTGGCACGACAAAATCCATAGAATGAAACTGGTCACACAACTGGCAAGCAGTAGTTCCCTGCAACGAGGCGTTGCTGAGTTTATGACCGAAGGGCGTTTTACGGCGCATTTACGGCGCCAGCGTAATGAGCTGCAAACAAATAGAGACTATCTGATTTCACAGTTACGCGACTGGCCTGTGCAGGCTAAATTCTCTATAGCTCAGGGCGGGCTTAGCCTCTGGGTGGAATTACCTACCAGAGTGAACACTCTGGACCGGTATAATGAGCTACTGGATCAGAATATTGTTATAACTCCCGGTCCGCTTTTCTCCATTTCAGGCAAGTTCACAAATTGTCTGAGAATCAGCTACGCCCACAGATGGGATGGGAAAAGAGCTGAGGCTTTGCATCAGTTGCCAAGTATATTATTACAATCTACTGGCGGATAAATTCTGCTTTTGCTTTCTCAACTAACTCCCGGGTTATACAACCTTCAATATGGTCATTTATCAGCCCCATTGCTTGTAGAAATGAATAGATGGTTGTCGGACCCACAAACTTCCAGCCCATTTTTTTAAGCTCTTTGGATATCTCAGTGGATACATCATTCTTAGATTGTGTTTGTGGGGCCGGTAGTGATTTAGGGTCGGGTTCAAACTGCCAGAAATATGCCGCTAACGATCCTTCTCTGGCGATCAGCTCTTGTGCTCGTTTCGCATTATTGATTACCGCTTCGATCTTACCCCGGTGACGCACTATACCCGCGTCTTTTACTAAGCGATCGACATCTTGCTCGGTATACTCAGCCATTTTATTGAAGTCGAATTGATCAAACGCCGCCCGGAAATTTTCACGCTTTGCCAAAATCGTCCGCCAGCTCAAGCCTGACTGGAAGCTTTCCAAACAGAGTTTTTCGAATAATCGCCTGTCATCATCTACAGGAAAACCCCATTCAGTATCATGGTAAGTAAGGTATTGATCTGTAGCGGCGCACCACTGGCAACGCGATTTTCCATCTGGAGCAATAAATATTTCTGACATCACCCTACCTCTTTTATTGTTTACCAATTGATGCCACTACAGCCCCGGTCAATTTTTGAAGGTCAGCCGCAGCCATCTCTATTTCCAGACCGCGCCGACCGGCACTCATGTAGATGGTTTCAAAACGCTCAGCACTGCTGTCCAGTACCATAGGTAAACGTTTTTTCTGGCCTAAAGGACTGATTCCACCCACAACATATCCGGTTGCACGCTCCGCATCCTGAGGGTTTGCCATGGTGAGTTTTTTTGCTTTTAAAGCAGAAGCCAATGCTTTCAAGTCTAACTGCCCCGATACCGGAACCACTCCAACCGCTAGTTTTTTGCTATCCCCATTAATAGCAACCAGCAGGGTTTTAAACACTCTCTCTGCGGATACGCCAACCGCTTCGGCAGCCTCCTCCCCGTATGACTCAGCGTTGGGATCATGCTGATATTCATGCACTGTAAAAATAACTTTGGCTTTTTTTGCGGCATTAATCGCTGGAGTCATAGCTGTCCCACTGGTAATAAAAAGCCGACCTGGGGTCGGCTATGGTTTGCTCTGCTTACCTGCAAACTATTTTATTCTTTGCGCATACCACGTCCAGTAAGAATGTCTGCTAAATCAATCATATCGATTATTGTTCCCTGACCTTTGCTGACGCGAATGATCTTATCCTGGATTCTGAGTATTTCATTTGCAGCATCGTTACCAGATAGAGTTGAAAGCAGATCTTCTGGCAAATTTTCAGATCGATAACGCAGTTCCGGGTCTAATACCTCACCGCGTGCTAACTTTTTCTGCCACCCTGGAGGTAATTCACCACCTCGCTCGAGCTTTTTCTGTAGCCCTTTAGGTAACTCTTTTTTCTTACCTTTGTATTTTCCTGTACCCGATTCGGCATTTCTGTTGTAGTAATCTTCAATGATTGATTTCTCTTCCTCTGAGAAGATATCTTCCAAAATCGATTCATTATCAGAAACTATGCGGTTTTCCTTCTCACTGTCCACCTCAGATTTAGACAACTTCTTCGCAGCCTTCATCTCAGCTTTAGCCGCTTTTTTTCCTTCTTTATTACCCACATTTTCTGGTTTAGCCGCATAAACATTTAATGTCAGGCAAGCCATCATCATTGCCAGAATTATTTTTTTCATCTTAGCTTCCTACTTCTTACTGATCTTGGAACCTTCCAGGGAAAGGTTATACATCAACCCTTTATTGGAGAATATAAAGCCAATAATCGGATCTTTAATGTTACTGGTATCAATCTCTTTACCTGCACCTAATGTCACCAAAGCAACACTACCGTCTACTCCGGCCTCCCAACCCTCACTATTTTTAAACTGCCTCAGTGCACTGTTCGTCATAAACAGTATAATTTCTGTTTTTATCTGAGCTCCCAACTGGAATCCAATTGAAGCTGCTGCAATGGAGTAATAACCGGTCGTTTTTCCTCTTTCCACCAGCTTTCCTTCTCCATATTCACCACCAATTCCAATACCAGCCTTGAATACTTCAGGAAAAATCAGCGCTCCTTTGGCATTGTTATACAGCTGCTTACCGGCCGGGCTGTGTTTAAAAAACTCTTTTAGTGCCTGAGCACTTTTGGCGTTTATCTCTGCATTTGAAGCGGCATGTACTTGAGTCACAGCCAGACTCAAAAACAGAATAAACACTAATGAAGTTAGTCTCTGGTACATGTACTGATCCTTAATATTCGCTTGTAAGAAATTACCTAAAGCCTAGATCTTATTGCTCCCTATGCAACAGAAAACTTAGAATTACGAACGTCTTAAGGGATTTAATAAGCTTTCCAGACCATTTATTTGCAGTTCCAGCATAAGTTCTAGCAATTTTCCCAGTTCTCCATTAGGAAAACCTTTCTTTGCGAACCACAAAAGATACTCTTCGGGCAGGTCCATAAGGACCCGGCCCTGATATTTGCCAAAAGGCATCTTCATTGTGGCGAGTTTGAGTAGATGTTGTTTTTCTAAGTCCAAAGCCTGTTCCCGGATCATGACATTATCAATTCTTGGCATTATGCTTAATTCATCAGGAAAAAACAGAATTGATTATGCATGAAACTAATAGCTACAAGCCGATAAGTTGTGAAGTACATGATGGCTATGAACTGGCCTGTATGCGACGAGCCATTCATGAATTAATCTGGCTTGATGAAGAAGGAAGTCACAGAAAGAAATTACGCTTCCTCGACCTCGACTACAGTGGTGGTCAGGAATACCTTGTTGCCGAAGAACAATCGGGCGAGACGTTACGTATCCGACTGGATAGGATCACCAGCACACTGCCCTATTAAGTGAATCATAAGGAACCTTATCTGTGTCTGAATCAGAGTTAAGCGGCATTAATATTTTCCCCGTAAAATCACTAGGAGGCTTTAGCCAGTCAGCCTCATTTGTCAGCGCATCAGGCCTAGCCTTTGATCGACGATTTATGTTGAGCACACCCGAAGGTGATCTGCTTTCAGCTCGAGAAGTTCCTAAAATGCTACTCTTCACAGTTCTGTTACGTGAGGACGGTATTGAGGTGATAGCCCCAGACCGCTCACATATAACTCTGACCTATCCAGAGCTGTTTCAGAATTATCGACAGGTAACAGTGTGGGGCACCGAGATCAATGCCCAGCTCTGCGGAGAGCAATTCGATAATTGGTTCAGCGCTCAGCTGGGCAGACCCTGCCAATTACTCTATTTCGGGGAACAGTCAGAACGTTACACATCCAGACGACCCGAGGTCCCCGTTGGTTTTGCTGATGGTTATCCCCTTCTACTGATCTCAGAAGCCTCACTTGCTGATCTGAATAGCCGCTCATCATCGCCTGTGACAATAGAGCATTTCAGAACCAACCTTGTTGTTAAAGGATGCGATGCGTTCGCTGAAGACCAATGGAAAAGAATCCGCATTGGCGAAGTGGAATTTGAAGTTGTCAAACCCTGCTCTCGCTGCGTAATGACAACTTATAATCCAGAAACTGCAGACACCATTGCCGGGGGGGAACCTATTAAAACCCTGGCAAATTACCGTTTAGGCCCAGACAGTGAAGTCTATTTTGGGCAAAATTTAGTGGCTCTGAATGAAGAACAAATTCGCCTTGGAGACCCCATAGAAGTATTGGAAACTCAGGAAGCGGATCACTACCCAAACAACGCTCCAATTGTAAAAACAGATTTCCAAGTGCATAACAGCCTTGATACCTGGAAGTCAGATCAGAAAATTGACCTTCACTGTGTCAGCCGTGTATCAGAAACACCGGATGTGGTTACATTTCGTTTTAAATTACCAGAACACTTAAAAACTAAATATCTCGCAGGACAGTTCATCACTGTATACCCCTCTGTTAATGGTCAGGAATACAGCCGCTGTTACACCCTTTCCTCTTCTCCAAGCAGAGACTGTGATATCTCGATTACGGTTAAAAGAGTAACCGAAGGTGTAATTTCAAATTGGTTACACGCGAACCTTCAACCAGGAGACTCTCTTCCAGCTACGGGCCCAACCGGCGAGTTCCATGCCAACTACAGTAATGCGACAGAGTTGTTGATGCTGTCTGCAGGTAGCGGTATTACCCCGATGCTGTCCATGGCCCGTTATCTGAGCGATACACACTCTGAAAGAGATATAGTGTTCTATCACCAGGCAAGGATCGAAGCTGATTTGATCTGCGAAGACGAATTACTGTGGTTAAAGCGTCAGAACCCGAAACTGCGCCTTATTTTCAGTTTAAGTCAACCAGACGCTAATTGGTTAGGTATCAAAGGTCGGATCAGCCCTGAACAACTGCTGCACGAAATCCCCGATTTACCTGCGAGAATGGTACTTTGCTGTGGACCGGAAGGTTTTATGCAGCAGGCTAAAGATTTCTGTCTACAGCTAGGGCTTCCAGAACAACACTGGTTTGAAGAAAGTTTTGGAAAGCCTCCCGGTTATGAATCTTCCGAACATCAGATAAAAGAAGTTAACCTGACCATAAATGGTAAGAGTTTTAGAGTTGATAACCAAAAAACCTTGTTAATTCAAGCTGAGAAAAACGACTTATCAATCGGCTTCGGATGTAGAGCAGGCGTGTGCGGAGCTTGTAAAGTGAAACTGCTAGAAGGTGAAGTTACACGTCGCTCGGAAATTCCGTTAACGGAAGATGAAAAGAGGCAGGGCATCATTCTGGCATGTAGTTGCATACCGGAATCCGATTTGAAAATCGAAATATAACAGGCACAAAAAAACCCGGCGAGGTCCCCCCTTCAGCCGGGCTTTTATTTCTGAGAGTGCTTAATTAAGCAACTTTCAGTTCAGAAACTTTCTTAGCAGTTTCTTCAGCCAATTCTGTAACAGTCTTAGCAGACTCTTCCAGAACAGCAGCGTAAGCATCTTTAGCTTCAGTTACTGTAGCAGCACCTTTCTCAGCAGCTTCAGTCATTTTAGCTTCAACAGACTTGTAGAATTTAACCTGCAGGTCCATAGCAGCTTTAGGATCTTTGCACTCACAAAGAGTTTTGAACTGTTCAACAGAAGCGTTAGCCAGCTCTTCGATGTAAGCTTTCTGCAGAGAAACCAGAGTCTCAACAGTTTTAGAATTTACTTCAACCAGATCTTTCATTGGCTTGAACAGGTTTTCGATTTCTTTAGTCATTTCTGGTTTAAAGAAGTCAGCAAATGGGTTGTTAGCAGCGTACATAATGTATATCTCCAAAGTTATTTGTTGCGGTGCAGCAACTTATGAAACCAAAGATATATTCTGCTTAGTTTTTAGTCAAGAACTTTTTTGTGCACCGCACAAAAAATTATTTCTTTATTTTGGCAAGTATACGATCAAGTTGATTTGCGAACTGCTGGCGATCGGATTGAGAGAACGCTGATGGCCCCCCTGTATCAATTCCAGAGCTACGAAGTGTATCCATGAAATCCCGCATGGATAGCCTTTGGCGTATATTCTCTTTCGTATACAGTTCACCCCGCGGGTGAAGAGCCCTGCCTTCATTATCTATTACTTCCGACGCCAGAGGAATATCTTGTGTAATCACCAGATCACCTGGCTGCATTTTACTAACAATATAATTGTCAGCTACATCAAAGCCTGCTTCTACCTGTACTGACTTTATTAAAGCTGATGGCGGAGTTGCCAGAAACTGATTCGCAACCAATGTAACAGCCACTCCTTTTCTTTCCGCAGCGCGAAATAAAATTTCTTTTACTGCCTTGGGGCAGGCATCTGCATCCACCCATATCTGCATCACAACTATTCCTGAATCTGAATGATAAAAAGCAATAATGACAAAATAACTTCGTAACCTCATTATTCGCCATATAATCTTAAAACAACCACAGCTAACAGCACCAGAAGCGAACAACTCGCACCATATTAGAACATTTAAAAGTAACAAATACCGCCTAAACGCCCTACTTTTGATCCGCTCACCACCTTCAAACGCCCGAAAAGTGCGCAGAAGCAACTATATATAATTGTGGAACGACTTTTGCTGTTCACCGGCTAGTGAATTTTTATTTAGGAGTGAAGTAATGTTGCTACTTTCATTCGGTTACACCGTACTGAGCAAAATGTCATTGATGCTATCTGGCACAATACTAATGCTCTGCTGGGTCGGCATTGTGATCGCTCAATATTTTGGATTAGTTGAAGCTCTTTGGGTTCTGTTACCTTTGACTTACTTTCATATCAGCTATATATCACTGTGTAAAAGGCGGTGGGCAAACTTATCTCTTGTTATTGATGCTTTCGAACAACAGGATTTCCAATACAGAGCTAATCATACTAGCTCTGATAAGCCACTACGAGATACTACGCAGAGCTTATATAGTTTTGCTCGTAATTATAATGAGCTTAACAGTCTGGCAGATCAGTTATGTAATGAGATGAAATTCTCAACCCACGAGCTACAAAGCCTGGCAAGCCACACCGCTGCTGATGCCTCTGAACAGCAAAATCAGCTATTAACCATAGCAAGTGCATCTGAAGAAATGAGTCAGACTGTACAACTCATTCGTGACCACGTACTGAATACCCAAACAAGTGCTGAAGACTCACAGACGCTTTGTCAACAAGGCACCAGCCAAGCCACTGAGCTGAGTTCAGCTATTACCGGTGTCCGTAACCAGTTCACCGATACTTGTCAGAAAATTGAGCAACTGACCAGTGAAGCAGAAGCAATTCAATCTTTCGTGAGTACCATTGAGGAAGTCGCAGCACAGACCAACCTTCTTGCACTCAATGCTGCGATTGAGGCTGCTCGTGCTGGTGAAGCCGGTCGCGGTTTCGCTGTGGTAGCTGATGAAGTACGACAGCTTGCAGGTAACACTGAAAAAGCTACGGGCGATATCACCAACCTTGTAACTTCAATGCTATCAAGAGTTAAAGAAGTGACTGATAGTATGCTCAGGAGCGAAAAGGAGCTGGAATCAGGTTCTGAGACCTGTACTGAAATGCAGGAACTGCTTAATAACATCGAATCCGGTAGCCAGAAAAGTCTTGGACTTATTCAGGAGGTGAATAATTCAATTGATGAACACGCCTATGCCAGCAACGAACTCAGTGAAAAGCTAACCAAAATTGGCGAACTGCTCCAGAACCATAGTGAACAGGCTCACTCTCTTACAGAACTGACCGGTTACCTTGAAAAGCTCGCTCTTAAAGCGGCTTCTAAGGAGGCTACTGCATGATTGAACTGAGCATATTACTGCTGTTGGTTATAGTACTGATTTTTGCCAGTTGGTATAACCGTAGAAAGTTGAAAGCACGTCGCGCTGCTAAAACTCAACGAGGCATCTCTCAATTAACGGATGTCCTGAACTTAATACAGCGTTTACAACGCCACCGTGGTCTTTGCGCTAACCTGAATGATAGCAATCGGGCCGAACAGCAACAGCTCTGCCGGGAAATCAATCAATATTGGCAACCCTTGCTGGATAAAAACTACGGCGGAAATATTAAACGCGTCAATATTCAGCATAACAATTGGAAAGTTATAGAAGCTCAGCCCCTGAATAGTTTTATGGCGCATTGTGACTTAATTGAAAAACTATTACATGAGCTGACCGTAATTGCAGACACTTGCTCTTTGACGGCTAACAACAATCAGCATGACACAGAAGAACTCTGGCAAAACCTGCTTCAACGTCCTCACTTTGCCGAAACACTGGGACGTTTACGAGCATTAGGTACTAAAGCTTCTTCCGTAGGACACTGTTCGGCTGATGTCCGTGTTCAGCTGCAATATCAGTTGCAGAATCTGGATAAGGAGTTGATCGACCGCAAAGAAGACCAACCCATCAAAGCGATGGTGACCGACGAAATTCTTACACCGGAAAAGATCATGATCGACTCAAGAGTCTATTTCAATAACCTGACTCGGGCTATCGACAACCAGATTCAGATTACGTGCGAATACCTTGAACAGCTGAAATAACCGGGGCCGTTAAAAGCGGCCCCTTCTCCTTCTGCCCATCCTCCCCTAAAATGGATCTCTATATATTATTTGAAGGATTCAATAATGGCTCCAAGACGAATTGGGCAGGGAATGTGGGCTATTGCCTGGGTAATTTTGCTTGCCCTTCTTTACCAGTTCTTTGATGATCAGGTTGAGGAGAAATATTCTCCTAACAAAAATCTATTAACCAATAATTCCTCCGTTGTAGTTCTGAAACGCAACAGGTCCGGTCACTATGTTGCTCCCGGAAAAATCA
Source organism: Neptuniibacter sp. (assembly GCA_050633605.1). GTDB lineage: Bacteria > Pseudomonadota > Gammaproteobacteria > Pseudomonadales > Balneatricaceae > Neptuniibacter. Next base: position 20,201 of record JBOEGV010000020.1, read on the forward strand.
ACGGTACAGAGGTCACATTTCTTTTAGATACCGGAGCCACCACGGTCAGTGTTCCCAGTAACATTGCCGATAAAATTGGGCTGAAATATGGCCACCGCCAACAAGTGGGCACTGCTAATGGGATGATTGATGTGTATTCCACAGAGTTGGATGCCGTGCAGTTAGGCGGTATCACGTTGAATAATATCAGGGGACATATTAATCCGCATATGGATAATTCCACGGTGTTGCTGGGCATGAGCTTTATGCGTGATCTTGAAATCACTCAGAAAGGTGACTTTTTGACTCTTAAGCTCTAGCGCTGGCGTCCAGCATTAAAGCAACCACCTGTCTCATCTGGGTCATCATCTGTTTACGACCCTGGCCATTCTGTTCCAAGGCAGCCCAACTTTTTTGCTGTAGATTACGCTGGATCAGCAGTCCAAAATCTGGATTATCCAAATACATCAACAGCTGTTCGCTCCCTACCCAATCGAGAAAATAAAAGATGAATTTATGTAGCGCATAGGCGCAGCTTTCGTAGCTTCGATTATGCTGTGCAAATGCCTGCAGGTCGCTCCAGTCATGCGCAGAAAGTTCCGGTAGATGGCCAGCATGCTGCAACAACAAGCACACTAAATCAGGTTCAAGATCAATCAGATCATCACTCAGACGATAGTTAAGTTGTTCCAGAAAACGACTGCGAAGATGTTCGGCAATTTCAGAGCCTTTATCTGATATATCAGATAAAACCAAGGCAGCATGGCTACCACTGACAGAATCACGGGAAGAACCCATTCTAATGGTATTAAAACCATTTTTTTGCCAGAAGCAGAGGAGATCCGATGTCGCCGAGAAGCTTGATCCCAGGCAATCCCAACTTTCATTTTTTGCTTGTACCTGCAAGGCTTTCAGTAATCGACTTCCCAACTGCTGCCGTTGCAGGGCCGGATGAACTGCGATACGCATTATGCGGCCATATTTTTGTTGTGCGGCCTCTTTGTAACCTTCCTGATTGACTAATGTCTGAGGTAACAAGTGCCCCTTGGGTCGCCTGATGCCCGCCCAGATATCTTCTATAAGTTCTTCTTGTAATGGTCCCTCTTCAGCGACCATAACGACACCCGCAACTTGATCTGCGCATTTCATCAACCAGATGTGCAGATTCGGGCTGTCGAGTAATATCCTTAGATCTCCCGGGGTAGTTCGATAATGCGCTAAGACCAGCAAACCAAATAATTGCTCAAGTTCAGCATAGTTTTCGATCAATGAATCCCTATCCAACTTGTGGATTTCGACCTTCTCATCCTTGTAGCTGGAAAGCAGCGTTTCCCGATCTGCTGCTTCTGCATTGAGCATCAACAGGCTGAATACTAAGGTTTCAAGTGGATCGTCAGCAGACCAGCGAATAGGCTGCTTAAGATGAATATCTTTCCAGTTCGGTGCTTCCTGATCCAGGATAGATTTAAATCGCACACTAAACCCCTGTCCCGTTCCTTCATAACCATGAATGGTGGAAGAGAATGCAATTCTAGGAAAGCGTTTAAGTAAACTAGATAAGGTCGGAACCGGAATAGCCGCAGCCTCATCAACCAGTAAGACTTGCCCTTCACCCGATTCTGATAAAGCCGTTTCAGGTTCTACAAAGCGAATACTGTGGTTCTGGTTTCTCAGATGGCCTTTCACGTAGTCATAATCAGGCAGTAATTGATGAGCCATTTCAAATGCAGCTTCTGCAGCAGAAAACTCAGGCGCTGTGATCAGTATGTCTTCGTAATCGAGACCCGATAACTGTGCAGCAGCAATACCCAAAGCGACCGATTTACCACGCCCGCGGTCAGCAGTAATTACAACAGGACGTCTACCACGACGAAACTGAGACAATATCAGCTCGACTGCATACTGCTGATCTAACGTTTTACTGGGCAGTACCGGAGTTGATTCCTCCTGAAAGGAAGGAGCACTCTCTGGTAGCTCTTTTTCAATGCCTGAAAATGGGGCCAGTTGCCTGACAATAACCGCGTAAGAATCATCTTCAAGAATGTGGCAGAACCGGGAAATAAAGCGTCGCCCAGCATCGCTTGATTGATAGGGGTGAGCCACCAACTGGTGATGCTCCGGATCATCATAAGCAGCCCATGCATCCAGATCAGGGCAGAGCAAAACAAGAATACTGCCTCCGGATAAACATCCACTTACCTGACCAAAGCTATTGGGGTTCATACCATCCCAGGCATCATAGACCAGATGCCCAATAGTTTGCCCTAATAGTTTGTGACTGTGATTGCCTGGCAGTGATTTCACTCTGGCTGGAGATGTACTGCCAATCCAGCGAAGGTTTTCAAACTGAGCTAGAAAAGCAACTTGATTATGACACCACTCTCTGTCGCCACTGACAACCAAAATTCGGCGGTGCTGTTGAGTAACGGCTTCTTTTTCGAGTCGTAAAAAAAGCGCTTGCAGGTCCTGCATCAGGCTCTCCGTTTCAACAAACTTATAGCCTTATACAGAATAGGTTATAGAGGGTTCCAAACCATGTTCAGCAAAGGACATATACTGGTCGCCACCATTATTACGGGCCTGAAGTAACTGTTCAAAGGCACCTTCAAATAATCTTTCCGGAGTCATGTTCTTAGAGGGTTGCAGTGTTACGAGCCCAATACTTACTGTCACAACATCAGCAATTGGTGATGTATCACTCGGTAACTGTAGTTCTTTAACTGCGTCCAGGCACCGTGCCGCCAGATGAATCACCATTTCATTGGTAGAGGGTAAAATAAACGCAAATTGCTGTTCATCCGTACGGGCAATTAAATCACCTGGCCGCGTTACACAAGACTGCAGACCACTGGCTACCTGCTGTAAAGTCACTTCAGCACCTTGCTGGCCATAGCTTTCGACAAGGTCAGAATAGTAGTCGATCTCCACAACCATGAGAGATAAAGGAGAGAACTCCCTAACAGCTCTACGACACTCTATATCAAGCGCGTCATCAAAAAGTATACGATTTGCTAATCCCGTTAGTGGGTCATTCCAGTTTGAATCTACAACCTGCTGTTCCAGAATTTCTTGTTCTTCACGTAACACATTCAGGTTTTTCTGTAATTTTTTCAAATAGGATGCAAACATGAAGGATAGCAACAATCCCATCAGCAGGAATAAGCCTGGTAAAAAGCTCATTTTGTCTGAAATGTAATCTTCACTTGCTGCAAAACTAAAAGTCCAGGGCAGCCCTCCTCCCAACTTCTGAGCAAAAATTGCATCTTCCGCAACAACACCCTCACCAGAGGAGAATAGCTGGCGACCATCGGACAATAGTATTTTGAGTGAAACATCGTCACTGACTGTACCAAACTGGCTATGCTTCACCATCTCCTTAATGCCGATAACTGCGATCAACTTTCCCTTAGTAATTGTTGGGAGCGATACTAACAAAACAGCACCCGAATCCAGCTCCACCACGGTATTCATTTCTTGCTGACTTTGGACAGAAGATTGTAGCCAAACGCGTATGGGTTCAGATTTTATATATTCAGATTGAGTTCCATCCACAGAGATCAACTGATCAACAGCATTCGCGGGTAGCCAGAATGCTGTCTGTATCAAAGCACTTGAATTAACAGTAGGTGTCACCTGTTCTTGGAATATACCCTGAGTAACCGGAACAATACTGAGAACAGCATTGAGTGAATGGAGCTTCTGTAAACTGTTAGAAAACCCATGTTGAAAATCGGCCACTTTCTGACTCATCTCAGCATTAAATTGCTGAATGACGCTTTCCCTTTCCTGTTTCAACATGAACAAAAAAATCAGCAGAGAGAACAATACTCCACAAATAGCAAAAACCAAAGAAACGTCAAAAGGCTTTTTAGCCGATTGGGAGACTGGTTGGGCGTCTGCTTCAGACATTAAAAAGCTCCGAATAATCAATCAGTAAGGTCAGTTAACCTTTTTTTTACTTATCTTGCAACGATAGTGCACCTACTGTTTATTTTCCAGCGCTTCCGTCAAGGAAAGGTCGCAGGACTCTTGCTCAAGCGTTTTTCACCTGTAATACTCTCGAGCATGAACAGTTCAACACTCTACACGACACATTTCTTTGCTCTTCCTTCGACTACGTTGCGACGCCGCGTAGCACTTACCTGTGTCTGTCTGGGTGTGCCTACGTGACGATAATCTGAACTAAATTTCGCGTTTCATCATTCCAAAAAGCCGCAGGTAACCCCTGCGGCTTTTTTCGTTTTTATCAATCAGGAAAATCACAATGACTTTATCTGAAGCTATTCAGCCTAATGGCAGTAGGCTGCAACAAAAAATCACTCATATATTGCCCATAACTAACAGACCGGAGCTTTGTTTTATAAGCGGCGAAGGCAATTACCTCTATGATCAAACGGGGAAACGCTATCTGGATCTAATACAAGGGTGGGCAGTGAACACACTGGGGCACTGCCCGCCCGTTATGCAACAAGCTTTGATCGAACAGTCCAAAACACTGATTAATCCGGGGCCTGCATTTTACAATGCGCCCATGCTGAACCTTGCCAGTAACTTGTGCCAACACTCAGTTTTTGATCAGGTCTTTTTTGCTAATTCCGGCGCTGAAGCGAATGAGGGCGTAATTAAGCTCGCCAGAAAATGGGGACAAATCAATAAACAGGGTGCCAGTAAGATCATCACTTTTAAGCAGGGTTTTCATGGCAGAACCCTGGCAACCATGTCTGCCACCGGCAAAGACAGCTTTAGCCAACTGTATGAGCCCAAAGTGCCCGGCTTTACCAAAGTTTCTTTTAACGACCTTGAAGCCACTAGAGCGGCCATAGATAAGGGCACAGTAGCGATTATGCTTGAACTCGTACAAGGAGAAGCAGGGGTAATCCCGGCCACACAGGAATTTATCAGCGGACTGAGGGAGTTATGTGATCAAAATGAACTGCTGTTGATTGTTGATGAGGTGCAAACCGGTATCGGCAGAACCGGGCCACTGTTCTGTTATGAACACTATGGCATTGAACCGGATATTATGACTTTAGGTAAAGGTCTGGGTGGAGGCTTCCCTATCTCAGCCTTACTGACCCATAAAAAGTACAGCTGTTTTGAACCCGGTGATCAGGGTGGCACATTTAATGGTAATCCACTTGCCTGCGCTGTAGCTAACGCAGTTGTTACGGAGGTTACATCTCCGGGCTTTCTGAGTAAAAGCGTTGAAAACGCAGACTATCTGAAATCCAGACTGACCCTGCTTTGTGAAAAGCACAACTTACCTGGCATCAGAGGACATGGCATGTTGCTAGCACTCAGCACTGGAGAGAAAGATGCCGCTGCACTGGTAAAACAGGCATTAGAAGACGGATTGCTTTTGAACGCTCCACGCCCGGACACACTCAGGTTTATGCCCGCACTGAACATAAACAAATCTGTAATTGATGAAGCTATGACAATGCTTGATAAGCTGTTAGCAGAAGTCGCATGAGCTTTAAACGAACCACACCCAGAGCCTCGCTCTGGGTGCATACCGTTATATCTGGTCAGGCAACACTAACTTGCAATTGAGATGAAACACGGCTGAATGCAGTCAGCATCGCTTGTAATGCCGCCGCCGAAGTATCTTCCTTAGTGGCCACGGCAGGCGATTCAATGCCGTCGACTTCGATAATTATCGCAGCCAAGGCCTTAGAATCCGAAGTACTCTCGATAGCATGCTCATCAAAATGTTTCACCGTTATGGCACACTGATACTGAGAAGCTAAAGCATTGCACAACGCCTCAAGCGCTCCTACTCCAGTGCCACTGAATTCAGTTTCACCAATCTGGAATTGGGCTGACACCTGATTACCTTCAGTGTGCAGCTCATAGTTATTCAACTGCCATTGCGGTTCCACGGCGACAAAATGTTTCTCGTACAGAGAGTTAATCGCGCTGGAAGAAACTTCAATACCCTGCACTTCAGCTTCAGCCTGAACCAATTTGCTCAGAGGTACATGCATCCACTTCGGCAATTCAATGCCGTAATCACGTTCCAATACCAATGCCACACCACCCTTGCCACTCTGGCTATTGATACGGACTACCGCTTCATATTCACGATTGATATCTCTTGGATCAATGGGCAGATAGGCCACATCCCAATGCATCTGGTTATGCTCGGAATGGTAATTAACCGATTTACGAATCGCATCCTGATGGCTACCAGAAAAGGCTGTATAAACCAGCTCCCCTGCCCATGGGTGACGAGCAGCAACAGGAAGTTCATTACATTGCTCTACCACCTCGATAATCTCTTTGATGTCGGAGAAATCCAACTCGGGATCAACTCCCTGAGAGTAAAGGTTCATCCCCATCGTAATGATGTCCATATTACCGGTGCGTTCGCCATTGCCCATCAACGTACCTTCGACACGATCAGCGCCGGCCATAACGCCCAGCTCAGCAGCAGCAACTGCACATCCACGGTCATTATGTGTATGTAAACTGATTCGCACGGACTCACGGTGTTTCAGGTGACGGCAGAAATACTCAACCTGATCAGCAAATACATTTGGAGATGACATCTCCACTGTAGCCGGTAGGTTAATCACAATTTTTTGCCCTGATTCCGGTTGCCATTCGGCAATAACGGCGTCACAAACCTCTACGGCATAGTCCATCTCTGTGCCGGTAAAACTTTCCGGAGAGTACTGAAATTCCCACTCTGTCTGAGGGTAGTTTTGGGCATAGTCACGCACCCATTTAGCCCCCTGCACTGCAATACCTTTAATCTCAGCTTTGCTCTTATTAAAGACCTGTTCTCGCTGTACTACTGAGGTGGAGTTGTATACGTGCACATTCGCACGGAGCACACCTTCAAGTGACTCATAGGTTCGCTGAATTAACTCTTCACGCGCCTGAGTCAGAACCTGAATAGTGACATCTTCAGGCACCATCTTTTCTGTAATCAGCTTACGTACGAAATCAAAGTCAGGCTGAGACGCAGATGGGAAACCCACCTCGATCTCTTTAAAACCCATTTTAACCAACAGTTGAAACATACGCGTCTTCTGCTCAACCGACATAGGGTTAATGAGTGCCTGATTACCATCGCGAAGGTCAACGCTACACCAGTCCGGTGCTTTATTGATCTCTTTGTCCGGCCAGGTTCTGTCAGTCAGGCGAACAGTTTCAAAACGGCCGTATTTACGATGGTCAAACATATCTCAATTCCATTGTTCAAAAGCTAAGGGCTCAGAAAAGCAAAACCCGCTGTCAGGCGTTTACTGGAAACAATGACAGCGGGAGGTTTTTCAGTAGATACTTCTGGTATCAGTTTTCGAGTTCAGACCGGGTAGATCCTATCGAGCTGGTAATGAACACTTGTGATGACATCACCCAAACTGGCTGGTAGACCAATTATTTTTCACCCCTCAACCGATGAAGACAGTTTATAGCCGTTAGAGCGCAATTACCGATCTTTATTCAACAGATTAACTAAAATTGCGCAATAGTTGAAAACAAAATAGACTTGATACTATAGAAAAATTGCCAAGGAAGCTCAAAGCATGAAATCTTCTATCTCATTGGACCGGTTTGATCTCAAAATTTTGCGCGAATTACAACTGAATGGCGATTTATCCAACCAGGACCTCGCAGAAAAAGTTGGCCTCACTGCAGCTCCCTGCTCCAGACGAGTAAAACATCTGGAAGAGTCCGGTGTTATTCGTGACCGGGTTGTCAGATTGAATGAAAAAGCCATCGATCTGAATCTGTTTGCCATTCTTCATATCAGCATGGACAAACACATTCCTGAACGCTTTGAACAATTCGAAAAAACTATTCAGACCCTGCCTGAAGTGATGGAGTGTTATCTGATAACCGGTCATGATGCCGATTATCAGTTGAAGGTTGCTGTACCTGATATGGATCGTTATCACGATATATTATTAGGAAAGATTACCCGCATAAAGGGCGTTACAGGCGTTAAATCTGCCTTTATTATGCGCAAAGTGGTAGATAGCACAGCGATGCCACTTGAGTATATCTAAGACAGTGGTAATTACTTGCTCCAGATCTGATGTGCCTGAAGGAGATTATCCCCGGAGAAGTTCTCTTCCAAAAGCTGGGAATGATTTTCAAGCATAAACGTCAAAAAGCTGGCAATAAACTTTCTCTGCTCAATGGAACATGCTTGATGGTATTGATTCTTATCTCCATCCCATATCAGGTGGAATAAAAACTGGTCCAGATAAAAATCCTGTTTGATGGTATCCAGACTCAAACGGATAAAGGCAGGAGTATAGTAGAGCTTCCCTTCGACAGAACAGAAGCAGATGGGATCCCAAGCCGGGCTGCCTAACTCGCCCATACCAATCGTTTTGACATCATTTTTTTTCAATGTTTCATTATGCTCAGCACATTCTTCACAATGCTTAAGATCAGTGAAATTCTCCGGCTTTTCAATTGTGAAAAGTTGCTCTGCCCAATCAATCCACCTTTGATCTTTCTCTGATCGTTCCACTTAATTACTCACTGGTTGATGTATATTTGAAAGCTTTCCTGCAAGTTGAATTCCATCTCTCGAATCCGGTCAATGGAAGTTTTATCTAATTCTTGTCCTTCACTCAACAACATAATTCCATCATCACTAATCAGGTCTCGACTTAAAACCATTTTCGGCCGCAACTGATCGCTGTGGAGGTTTGAGTCGCTTAAAGTAGCACCCTCTTGAGACAACTCTTCAATTACTTCTGACAACACTGCAACTACATCTTGATTGTAGCGCTCTTTGGCTTCTTCTCTAAGATATTCCATAGCTTCGGATGTACTGTACTTGCGTTCAGCATACATACCATAGATTAGTTCAAGGTAATCACTGATGACACAAAGAACCTGAGCTCTGAATTTAATTTTTTCAGCTTCAAGTCCCTGAGGATAACCACTACCATCAAGGTATTCTTTATGCTGTAAGATAATCTGTCCTGCTGGATAAAGCGGTTTAACCATTAAACATGCAGCATTAGCCAATATAGGGTGCTGTTGATAAGCACGCTGTTGAGCTGGATTCAGATTCGTATATGGCACATTGATCAGATAATCCTGAAAGCTCAATTTACCAATGTGGCGTAACTGCCAGGCATAATACAGCTGTTTTCGCTCCTGATTATCAAGTTCCAGCTTACCCGCCAGAGTGATCATCAGCATGTTCAGCTTCCGGTTTTCTGCAGATGCCTTAATTCCTAACCGACGGGCAGTTAAAGTTGAAAACATCCTTACGATTGATCGGTAACTTCCCTTTAACTGTTGGTTTGCGACCTGCAACATCTCAGTTCGTTCTTTAACTTTCTCTTCCAGAGCATTATTGAGCTGCTCAAGCTGAATATTTTTTTCCTTTGCTTCCTGGAGTAGGCGTTCGTTCTCTTGTCGAAGATGCTTTAACTCAAACCCTTTCTTTACAACTTTAATAACATCTTCGTCATGCCAGGGCTTTTGCATATACCGACTAATTTTACCTTTATTAATCGCATCAATCGTTGCCTGCAGGTCTGCAAGACCCGTTAAAACTATGCGTTCAATATCAGGGGATTTCTTTGAGACCTCTTCTAAAAAACACTCTCCTCCCATCTCAGGCATGCGCATATCACTTATCACAAGATCAACTGATAGATGATCTAACTGCTCTAATGCAGTGACAGGAGAATCAAAAGTGATGACATTACAACCCAGGTGGCTAATCAGTTTTTTAAGTTCACAAAGAATGTCAGCCTCATCATCAACCAGCATAACAGTGTAGTTTTTATAATCCTTATCCACTGGCTACTCCTATACATACCTTGAGTCCACTTCTTCTTTTTAAGCTGTGCCGAAATGTGATCGAAACACTTAAATCATTCGTAACATATTAAGAATAACCTGAATAATTGATGCCGCAATAAGATATGTCCAGGTAATATCCGCAATGTTGATCGAACTTACGGATGTAACTCACCTCTTAGCTGATGTTATAAGTCCCTAGTAAAAAATACTTTATATGAGCTATTGTTTGTCATTCAAATAACATTATTCTGCATCACATAAGTGAATCAGAGGTTGAAAAACTTGAAAGCAAAGACGCTTCAATCACCTTCAACTGACCTGTACACTGACCCGGAAATATTGCTTTTAGTATCATCAGCCACTGATAGTATTTAAGGATAACTTCAGCATGTCTCTCAGTAACGCCATCATTAACATTACTAACCTCAGACTTCGTACCTTTATTGGTTTCAATCCCGAGGAAATGCAAAAACAACAGGATGTTGTGATCAATATTGAGATTCAATACCCTGCAAGCAGCTCTTTTGCTGACGATGATGTAGAAAAAGCACTGAACTACAAAATCATAACCAAAGAGGTGATAAAACATGTTGAAGAAGGAAGATTTCTTCTCTTAGAAAAGCTGGTTATGGATGTACTGGAAATCTGCACCCAACACCCAAGAACCGTTTATACGAAGGTTACTATCGATAAACCCCACGCCTTGCGCTTCGCCGATTCGGTCTCACTGTCATTAGAATGGAAACGAGACTAAAAGAGTAATGATGTAGGGTTTATATGCACATTAACTGTTGAAAAAGGCAGAATATTTTCCGGCTTAAGCACCTGTAAAATCTTATGATTCAGAGTTGAGAAGTTCATCAAAGACAGGTATTGGACAATCCATTACCGCTGCAATACTTGCAACAATTTCTTTTTCTATAACGGTTATTTGTCCATCGTGTGAGATACAATTTCTTAACCCCGAAAGTAATCGGGGCTTAAGCAGTGGGTAAGCGTTGCCTAATTGATTTACCGCTTTATAAAAACTCTCAAGATCACACTCTGATTCAGGTAAAATAGCCAGAGTATACAAACCTGTAGATGCAGCCCCACGATTGAAAGCCCGTTCTATATCTTTTTCTTTATCACTTCCGCTATAGGCCAATACAGAGAGAACTAACTGCAACTCTTCACTGATCTCTTTCGCTTCTTTGAATTTAGGTTTGCGGGTTTTATCCGGTTCAAACTCTCCAGCCAAATAATGCCTTACCAACTGAAATAAGCACCACTCAAACAAATCAGTTTTTCTGTCCGCTCGAATCAACAACATCATAATTCTCTTAACTACCTGATATTGTTCGGAAGACATACACTTGAGTGCGGGTAGTAACATTTCTATTAGTGGCAGATACGTTACTCTCGATAAGGTTCTGAGCTCCTGAAACATTTCCAATGTAAGTTCTTTCAAACCTGGAAGCGCAAATTTATCAATTTCTCTTAGTTGATTATTTTGTAAGGAAGACTCTTTATGCAATAAGAAGGCGCAGCATATTGAAATAGCGCCTAAAGGGTCATGGGCCTGATCACGAATAGAATCAGGTATTACTTCAATTTCCACTCGTACATCATCTAAGGATGCTTTCTCTGAGAAAAGTTTATCCGGATCTATACCTGCTGCTACGGCTGCGCCAGTAAGAACGGTTTGCTGGAACAGTGCTTTTTTCTTCTCATGCTCTGCGGCATCTTCATCTAGCTTGTTCTGTCGAGTAGTTTCACCACGATAAAGATAATTACCATCCCAATCAGGATCCAGACGAAGAATTCGATCCACTAAGGGAGGATGAGTAGCGTGCAGATTACTGAGTTTATTGATCGCCTGACCAAAGAACATATGGCTCACCTCGCTGCGATGTGAGCTGTTAATCTCGGTCCCATATGAATGAGCTCCAATTAACTTTAACGCATTACTAATTCCATCAGGGTCACGCGTAAACTGTACAGCACTAGCATCCGCCAGATATTCTCTTTGTCTGCTCACCGCCGACTTAATTAAGTTACCAAAAAAAGTGCCCAACCAACCTATCATTAATAATGCGAAGCCAAGAATAGCGACACGACCACCTGAACGGCGCCCTCTTGAACCGCTACGCATCAGCATTTCACCAACGTAACCGATAAATACTATGCCATGTAACAATGCCATCAAGCGCAAATTAAGCCGCATATCACCATTAAGAATATGGCTAAATTCATGCGCTATAACGCCTTGCAATTCATCGCGTTTAAACTGCTGAATACACCCTTTAGTCACCCCAATGACAGCATCCGCAGAAGTATTCCCCGCTGCGAAAGCATTAATACCGAGCTCATGATCCAGTAAGAAAACAGGAGGTACAGGCATTCCAGAGGCAAGTGCCATCTCTTCAACGACATTTAGGACTTGTTTCTCATTTGCGTCTTCAGTATTCGGATAAATCCTATGCCCGCCAAGAGATTCTGCGACCGCTTTCCCTCCAGAAGACAACTGCAACCATTTGTAAATAATTGCACAGGCTATCGCCCCACCAACCCCTAAACTGATAAGTGAAAACGTTTTCCAGGAGAATAATCCCTGAATGGCCCCCTGATCAGTTTGAGTAATGACACTTAAACCCGTTTGCATAGTGTCATCCTGGGTCATAAACCAGACGGTAAGACCGATAAGCAGGTTGGTCAGCAGTACAAGTCCTAATACAGCCAAGATAAACAACAATACCAACCAACTTGTATTCTTTCTTGCTTTATCCTGCTGAGAAAAGAAATCCATATCATTACCCAAACAGCTGCATTAGAAATTCACTTTAGGTGCTGCCTGAATCTGAGCACTATCGTCAAATTCTAACAAACACGCATCTGTTGGATGACCAAACATGGGGGCAAAAAATACAGGAGGGAAGGTTTGGCGATAGGTGTTATACGCTGTTACCGCATCGTTAAAGGACTGCCTTGAGAAAGCGACCCTGTTCTCTGTTGTAGTCAGTTCTTCTGACAACTGCATCATATTTTCATTGGCTTTCAGGTCTGGGTAATCCTCCATCACAATATTCATGCGACCCAGTGCACTTTGCAGAGCATTTTCAGCGCCCGAAAGTTGCTGAATAGCATCAGTGCTCAATGTCGAAGCCACACCATTCAGCAATGCGGATGCTTCATTACGAGCCTGAATCACTGCTTCAAGTGTTTCACGCTCATGAGCCATATAACCTTTTGCAGTTTCCACCAGATTTGGTATCAAGTCATAGCGGCGCTTGAGCTGAACTTCTATCTGCGAAAAAGCATTTTGATGTCGGTTCTTAAGGGTTACAAGGTTGTTATAGATGCTAACCACATAAAAGACCGCACCTAATACAATTACGAGAAATATGATCGTACTAACATCCATTGCCTTACTCCTTAGCAAGTTTCTGATGACTATAGAACAGTTCAAAACTGCTGTGTATAAAAATTAGTTGTTAGTTTTACTTATTCACTGTGTAGATTACCAATAAGTTAACCTTAATCTGCTAATGGCCCCCTATTTACCCTGCTTTCTACGTTCTGTTATTACTTCACCAGCCACTCCCCAATTATCGGTGTTCACTTCATCTATTACGACTACAGTTGTTGATGGGTTCTTATTAAGGACATCCACTAACAACTGAGTAGCTCCCTCTATCAACTGTTTTTTTTGTTCCGCAGTTACACCTTCATCTGTGATTTTGATATTTACATATGGCATTTTTAACCTCCTTTCATTTTGTCCAGCTTACCTATCGGGAAGTCTCATCACTAATAGTTTGTGGAGAAAGCATTGTTCAATAATAATGAACAACACACGCTCAACTGAAGTGTTAATCATTTATGCCGCAGTTTATTTACATCATGGACCCAATGTGTAGCTGGTGCTGGGCTTTTGCAAACATTGTTGATGCTCTGAAAAAGCAATATCCAGATTATCAATGGGAATATGTTATGGGGGGTTTAGCGCCTGATTCTGAGCTACCTATGCCAGAAACTATGCGCTTGAAAATTCAGTCTATTTGGAAAGAGATAGAAAAAAATACAGGCACCCGATTCAATCATAACTTCTGGGTTGCCAACACTCCTAAAAGAAGCACTTACCCAGCTTGCCGAGCCGTTATTTGTGCGGAATACATAAATTCGGGAAGTGGTGAAAAAATGATTCTGGCAATTCAAAACGCCTATTATCTAAAAGCCAGGAATCCATCAGATCAAAATGTACTACTTTCGTTAGCTGAAACCCTGAATCTGGATAGTGACCATTTTAGCTCTCTACTGAATAGTCCGGAAATTCACACCCTGCTTGATGAACAGATCAACAAAGGCAGGCAGCTGGGAGCTCAGGGTTTCCCAACTCTGTTGTTCAGGCAAAACAACAAAATTTACCCTCTAGCTTACGGATTCACTCAAACGGGGGAAATTATAGAAAGAATAGATAAGGTGTTAATAACAGAGAAAAGTGGATGAAAGCGCGAGGTTGAAATTCAACCTCGCAATAGACAGGTCAGTCACGCATCACTGAAACATCTTCAGCCTGCAGGCCCTTATCGCTTTCACGAACATAAAAACGTACTTTCTGTCCTTCAGTTAAAGACCGGTGCCCTCTCCCACGAATATTACGAAAATGCACAAAAACATCATCGTCTTCACCACGAGTGATAAAACCAAAACCCTTGGAAACATTGAACCACTTAACTGTTCCCAGCTCACGGTCATCATTTTCATCTTCCTCTTCAACCGCTGCACCGGTAAAACCTTCAGCAGATGAAGCAGAGCTGTTATTCCCTGAAGCAGCAATTAATGATGCAGCCAGAGTTACAACAAATACGACAGCAATAGCAGCCACGTTGGATAGTTCAACTTCTACACCAGCTAGCGCGCCCAAAAGAACAGGTACCAGAACGGCCGCTATAACACTTACAATCAGACTACGAATCAACTGATCATACCTCACTTATTTTATTGTCATTGTTAACATTAAATGCACTTATATCCCTGAAACTCAGTAACTATTTCAGAAGCCCTCCAGATATATCGAATTTTATGATTTTATTCAATAGCTTATGCAAATAAAGATCTAAATTTTACATCTTCATCTGATAAACTATGCTATTTGCATTGCAACATAATTTCAGGATACTCATGAAAGATCAGGAAAGAATAACCGAACTTGAATCACGTGTAGCATTTCAGGAAGAAACTCTGGATACACTGAACGACGCTGTATCTAAGCAAGAACTTGAAATTGAGCGTCTGACAAGAATGATTAAAGTAATCAGTCAACAGCTTAAGAGTTTACGCTTAGATAACCCCTCAAGTGCCCCAGATGACGAACCCCCACCGCCACATTACTGAGATATAAAATGGCCAGTTTCTTTGCGCGAGGAGTGGATTTTATTGGAGGCCTGTTTATCAGGTTGGTTACTCGCCCGAAAATACAGAACCCCCAATTGCTTCTTCCGCACCAAGATAAAAACCAGCAAATTTATTATGTTATTGAATCGAATCGCACAAGCCATAAATTACTCCTGAAGCATTTGTTGAGTCAGCAAAAACGTGAGATTTCTGATCAGCAAATTCTGCTAGCCGATTCAGATGGGCTTGCCCCTCTTCGAGAAACACTGATTGACCTTGTTAATGCACAGCAAAGCAACCCTTCGCTAAAGACTCTGATCATTCCTGTAGCCATTTTTCACGGTAGATTACCGAGCAGAGAAAGCTCCTGGTTAAATCTGCTATACGCTGAAACATGGCACAAAGCAGGCCCCCTTGGCAGTGCGCTCCAGCTATTATTCAATGGTCGTGAAACTCTGGTCAAAGTAGATCCCGCTCTGGAATTGGAAACTCTGATTGAAGAATCAGATAACCCTCAAACTATTGCACGTAAAACAGCCCGAATTATACGAACACATTTCCATATAACACGCCGCTCTATCATTGGCCCCGATCTTTCCCACAGACGTACGCTGATCTCTTTGGTTCTGAACGACCCCGATGTTCAAAAGGCAATTAATCATCAAGCTCAAAACACAGGTGAAAGCCGGCATAGAATTGAGCGACACTGCCTGAAAACTCTGGACAAGATAGCTGCCGACTTCAGTCCTGTTACAGCCCGCATACTCTTCCCGATATTTAGTTGGATTTGGAAGCGTTTGTATAAACAAGTAAACATTCACAATAGTGACACGATTCAAGAGATCGCTAAAACTCACCACCTGATCTATCTACCCTGCCATCGCAGCCATATGGATTATCTACTTCTTTCCTGGGCACTGTATCAGCAAGGACTTGGAATCCCTCACGTAGCGGCAGGAGAAAACCTTAACATTCCCGTGATTGGTCCTATTCTAAAGCGCTGCGGAGCCGTTTTTATGCGCAGATCCTTCAAAGGAGATCAACTTTACGCCTGTTTATACAAGAGCTATCTGGAGCAGATGTCACATCGGGGGCACTCTCTGGAATATTTCATTGAAGGTGGAAGGAGCCGTACCGGAAGATTACTGCCCGCAAAAACAGGTCTTTTGTCAATGAGCGTGGAATCATTTCGTGAAAATGAGCAACGCCCTGTTGCTTTGATTCCAGTCTGGATTAGTTACGATCGTTTGATAGAAAACCAGAGCTATCAAAAAGAACTTTCAGGTTCTGAGAAGAAAACCGAATCTTTTCGGGATGTTTTTTCATCATTGAGCATCCTTTGCAACTCCTACGGTGAAACCCATCTCAATTTTGGAGAAGCTATTCGTCTACACGATGTCACCGATTCAAACAAAACAATCCAAGAAGACGTTGTCGCTATCGCAGACAAAGTAATGAGCAGTATCAATAGCGCTGCCTGTATCTCTGAAAGCAGCCTAATCGGCGCAGTATTGCTGGCAGGTTTTCAAAAGCAATCCGTGGCAGAGCTGAGTGACAAGTGTACTCATTTACTGACGCTACTTAATGACCTTAGCCTGCATTCAGGCTCCTCCCCAACGGGAAAAGCATCAGACTGGATTCAAAAAGCTGCAGCCCGAGGCCAACTGCAATTAAATCAGAATCAAGTTTCATTAACCCCCGCACAAGCGAATGAAATGTGTTTCTATAGAAATAACATCCAACATCTCATACTGCTTTCAGGTATGTATTTATTATTGGTTCACCGGCTACCTAATCCCAACGCTCAAATTATCAATAGAACAATCAGGACACTATATCCTTTTTTCCAATCTGAACTCTATTTACCTTGGGGTGAAGATGAATTAACTGCTGCACTAAAGAAAACCCGAGAAACACTTTTTCAGAACAACTTATTGCAGAATGGACCATCAGAAACCTGGAGTCTCACCACAAAACCTTTATGCCACACCTTAATGCTTTCTGTAGAGCCGCTCGTATTACGTTATTACATCGTCTTGAGGGTAATCTCCAGATATCAGGAAATTAGTAATGTTGACCTGTTGGTGAGCACACAGAAGATAGCCGAGCACATCCACAAAGAATATGGCTACTCCACACCGGAGTACAAAGATGAACGCGTTTTACAATTGTTTATTAATCAGCTGGAAACACGCAACCTTCTTTGCAGAGACCAAGATCGACTGATGGCTAATTTAGATACTCAGGTAATTCTGGAAAAAACTGAAAAAATTCTACGGCCTCATCTGACCAGTCTGATTGACCAACAATTACTCCACTAGCTAAGCTTCCAGCTTTTTCAGAGGATAAACATCGTATCTGCTCGATTTACCTTCAAACTGAAGTGAAGGTTTTTTGTCGGCCAGAAAAGGAGCCTTACGAGGACGTTTCACAACCACCCGGTTCTCAGCAATTTGCATAGCAGAGTCCAGAAGCTGAGCTGCATCCAGATCATCGCCCACTATAGGTCGGAAAGTTCGCATCTCTTTTTTCACCAACGCGCTTTTATCCGAATGTGGAAACATTGGGTCAAGATAGACCACCTGAAAGCGCTGTTCTTTGCTGTGCTGTTGCATCCATTCAATACTGTTTGCATGGTACAGCGCCATATTATCTATGATCATACTCACATCTGGATCTGACTGAGCACGGTGCAACCCATCTTGTAACAGAGCATGGATAATAGGTGATCTCTCCAACATTGTGACCTGACACCCTAACGTGGCTAGCACAAAAGCGTCCTTTCCCAAGCCTGCCGTAGCATCTAATACAGTAGGTTTAATCGAACCTTTGACACCCACGGCCTTCGCTATCATCTGACCTTTTCCACCACCAAACTGGCGACGATGTGCTACTGCACCTTTCAGAAAGTCAACCTTGGTCGGTCCTGGAGCACCTTTTCCACATGGGTGAATCTGCAACCCTGGTTCAGTGAACTCCAGAATCAAATCATATGATGCATCAACAGATACCGGGGTTTCAGTTGCTAATAGCTCAAGCTCCAACTCTTGCGCCAGAGATTCCGCTTGCGATTCCAGTTCTGGTGAAAAGCAACGAACAGCTACTCTTCCTGCTAAAGAATGGCTTAGCATTTGCTCACCCCGCCATGAACCATACGGCTAATAAGATGACACCCAAAAAAGCTCGATAGATTACAAATGGCATCATACCAATACGGTCTAACCATTTAAGAAAGAAGTGAATACAAAAATAAGCGCTAATACCAGCAATCAAAGTGCCAGTTGCAACCATCAGCCAGGGTGCGCTATCTCCCATTGCCATCAAATCTAATGTTTTAACCAGTCCAGCCCCCAGAATCACCGGGACAGACAAGAGAAAGGAAAAGCGCGCTGCGGATTGCCTGTCCAACCCCATCATTAAGGCAGCCGTAATGGTGATCCCACTACGTGAGGTACCCGGAATCAGAGCTAAAGCTTGTGAACAACCGATCACTACTGCATCGAGAAAACTTAATTGCGAAAGTTGACGACTCTCTGACCTACGTAAATCTGCCCAACCTAACAGGGCACCAAAAATAAGAGTTGTACCTGCGATCACCAAAATTGAACGCAGGTTCTGATCTATAAAATCTTTGAATACAAATCCTGCTACTACCGCTGGAATAGTCGCAAAAATAACGAACCAGGCCAGACGCGCATCAGTGCTTTTTTTACCTGCCAGGCTTGCACTCCATGCAGTAAACATATTCCACAAATCGTTTCTAAAGTAGATAACTACGGCAACTAATGTACCTACGTGAACCCCCACATCAAAAGCTAATCCCTGATCAGGCCAGTCAAGTAGCTGGGATGGAAGTATAAGGTGTGCAGAACTGCTGATGGGTAAAAATTCTGTAAGCCCCTGCAACAATGCAAGTATTACAACCTGAAAAAATTCCATTTACTGCTGATCCTTTTTCTTCCATGCCACCTCATCACGGAGGTAAACAGGTAATGCTTGCTCTGCTACAACGGCTTTACCATGCAGAAAATCCCGCTCCGCAAGTTTTAACATGTCCAGAGCAGATGGGTAATAGCTTTCTGCGGAGAGCTGAAGTGATGAGCGCACCGTATCGGTCATGTCCGATAGATATCGCCAGCCACTTCCAACGCCAAAACAGTTTTCAAGCTCAAGCTCGAAGGCATCTGGTGCACAGACTTTCTCAGGCTGAACAATTTCCGGATATCCCGACTGAAGGTCGTATACAGCCACATATATTTCATCCATCCGGGCATCAAGTGCTGCTGCCACGAATGTTGCTTGCTCATGCCTGTGAGCAGCCAGAGCTAAAGCTTCAAGTGTAGATATAGGCAGAACCGGAAGATCAGCTGCATAAGCAAGTCCCTGAGTAACGCCCGTTGCAATCCTTATCCCGGCAAATGAACCTGGCCCCCGCCCAAACGCCAGAGCATCCAGATCAGAGACATGCATGCCTGCTGAGGAGAGTATATCCTGAACCATTGGCAACAATTGCTGAGTATGCTGTCGGGGAATTATCCGATAATCCTCAGTCACTTTACCATTAAGGCTCAGTGCAACTGAGCAGGCGTCAGTGGACGTATCCAGAGCAAGAATATTAGGCATTTAACAGACCATTAAGAAGTGAAGCCGCTTATTGAGCAGGCATTCTACCTTTGCAACCAGACGATTGCATCTATATCAGATCATCGCCCCATTGCGGCAGCAGATCCTGTTCTATTTCCAATTGATTAAGAATTCGGGCCACCACAAAGTCAATCATATCCTCGACTGAAGCAGGGCGGTTATAGAAACCTGGACTAGCCGGAATCACAACCGAACCCATTCGGGTCAGCTTAAGCATATGCTCCAGATGTATTTCGGAATATGGCGCTTCTCTAGGCACCAGAATAAGTTGTCGCCTCTCTTTCAAAGCAACATCAGCAGCTCTTTCAATCAGATTGTTACTGGCACCACAGGCTATTGCGGACAAACTACCTGTACTGCAGGGGCACACAACCATTTTGCTGGGCGCACCTGAACCAGAAGCGACAGGAGCCATCCACTGCTCCCGCCCAAAAACTTTTATCTGCTCGGGTGAAGCCACAAATTCAGTAGTTAAAAAAACTTCTTGCTCAGAAGGAGTACCTGGAAATTTCAGATCTGTTTCTGTATTGATAACAACCTGCGCAGCACGGGAAATCATTACAAAAACCTGTTTATCCGCTGCGATAAGGCATTGCAACAGGCGCAAAGCATATTGCACACCAGAGGCTCCGGTTATCGCTAGAGTGATCTTTTCTCGGTTAGATGATGTCATTTTAACCCTTTCTATTCTGCAAGCGATCCAACAGCCGCTGATGAATACCTTCAAAACCACCATTACTCATAATCACCACGTGGCTGCCTGAGGGTAATTCACTGTCCAGCCTGCTGATTATCTCTTCAGTATCAGAATAGACTACAGCCGGCACTGAAGAGCTCTCAGCGACTGCTTCCAGCGACCAATCCATTCCTTCGGGCTGATACCAATACACCTGATCTGCATCACTAACCGACGCTGCTAACAAAGATTGATGCGTCCCCAAACGCATGGTATTTGAGCGTGGTTCTATAACTGCAATAACCTTCTCATTTCCCACCTGAGCACGGATACCACGCAGGGTAGTATCGATGGCTGTAGGATGATGGGCAAAATCATCGTAAATTCTAATACCCGCGACCTCACCCAGCAGCTCCATGCGGCGTTTAACGCCGCCAAAGGCATTCAGCGCCTCAATAGCATGCTGAGGCTGAACGCCAACATTTCTTGCAGCGGCAATCGCAACCAGGCCATTACTTACGCTGTGATCACCCGTCATGGACCACTGAACTGTCCCTTTAAGCTCACCTGCGTGAAACACCTGAAAATGACTACCATCTTCTGACAAAAGCTTTGCTTGCCATTCGCTGCCATCATCATTGAAACTCGTTCGGGAAATATCTGTCCAGCTACCCATTTCTAAAACATCTTCCAGTGCTTGCTCCCCTTCAGGGAGAATAATCTGCCCATTACCAGGAACAATTCTGACTAAATGATGGAACTGGCGTTGTATCGCAGCCAAATCGGGAAATATATCTGCATGATCATATTCCAGGTTATTCATGACCAATGTTCGGGGATGGTAATGAACAAACTTAGAACGTTTATCAAAGAATGCAGTATCGTATTCATCCGCCTCAATCACGAAGAATGGGGATTCTCCCAACCGTGCAGAAACACCAAAATCCAAAGGTACCCCACCAATCAGGAAACCCGGTTGCATACCTGCATGGTCCAGAATCCATGCCAGCATTGTAGAAGTCGTAGTTTTACCATGCGTACCAGCAACAGCAAGAACCCATTTATCATGCAGGAGATGTTCCGATAACCATTGAGGTCCGGAGGTATACCTTAAGCCCTTGTTCAACACATATTCAACAGCAGCATTTCCACGAGACATGGCATTACCCACGATGACAAGATCAGGTTCCGGTTCAAACTGATCTGGCTCATAACCCTGAATCAATTCAATACCCTGCGCTTCCAGCTGAGTACTCATGGGAGGGTAAACATTCTGATCCGAACCCGTCACTTTATGACCTAACTGCTTAGCAAGAATTGCCAGTGACCCCATGAATGTCCCGCAGATCCCGAGAATATGAATATGCACCTGAATACCTCCAAAAAAACGAGCTGCAATGATAACAGCTTTCAGAAATCCGTGAGCAACTGGAAAACTTCGGCATTTATCTGTTGAAAATGAGCTTAAACTCATGCATTTCACAAAAGTTTAACGTAAAATTCTCGCCCAACTTTTAACTACTCTATATGAGAGAAAATTCAAGAATGCTACTGCTGAGCCAGTTCCTGAAACAACAGGAAACCGAAGACACTCTAGTCGATTTGATTGGTACTCTTATGCTTGCCTGCAAAGAAGTTGCGATCCAACTTCGTGAAGGCGAATTAGCAGGTATTTTGGGGGCAACTGAAGAGACCAACATTCAGGGTGAAACCCAAAAAAAAATGGATGTTATTGCCAACGACCTGCTGAAAAAATTTCTGCTTGATAATCCACTGGTAGCAGGCATAGCTTCTGAAGAAGAAGACCACCCGGTTGCAGGCAACCCAGAAGGCAAATACCTGGTGACCTTTGACCCACTGGATGGCTCTTCCAACATTGATATCAATGTTTCTGTAGGCACTATTTTCTCTATTTTGGAATTACCAGAGGGTATGAACCCTGGTCAGGATGAAGCTTACTTACAATGTGGCCGTAAACAAGTGGCAGCAGGTTACGTACTGTACGGCCAGTCCTCAATTCTATCGCTAACAACCGGCCATGGTGTCAACTTCTTCACGCTCGCCCATACAGGCGATTTTATCCTTACCCGTGAAAAAGTTCAGATACCCCCTACTACCAAAGAATTTGCAATTAATATGTCAAACCATCGCTTCTGGGAAGAAGAGATGAGAAATTATGTTGGCGATCTCCTTATGGGTGAAGAAGGCCCTCGTGAGAAGAATTACAACATGCGCTGGATTGCATCGATGGTTGCGGAAGTTCATCGTGTCCTGACAAGAGGCGGAATTTTCACCTACCCTTGGGATAGCCGTGACCCTGAAAAACCGGGCAAACTGCGGCTGATGTACGAAGGTAATCCAATGAGCATGCTTATTGAACAAGCCGATGGTATAGCCAGCACTTGTTATAAAGACATACTGGACCTGGAACCAAAACATATTCATCAACGCTGTTCGGTAGCGCTTGGTTCTAAGGAAGAAGTTAAGAATTTAATTTCTTATCATCCAGAAGAAAGTGAAGGCAAAGCAGCCCAACTGAATAGATGATTCAGCTTTAAGTAGTATTCATTCATTCATAAGACTAAGACATAATCTCCAGTCTTTGGATATAACCAATTTTATAACAGCTTACAGGAAGACAACTATGGGCTTCGCAAAAGTACCAGCAGGTAAAGACCTACCAAACGATCTGTACGTTATCATTGAAATTCCGGCTGAAAGCTCTCCGGTGAAATACGAGATCGAAAAGGAAGAAGACGCACTCTTCGTTGACCGTTTCATGGCTGCACCTATGTTCTACCCAGCTAATTACGGTTATATCAACAACACGCTGGCTGACGATGGCGATGCTGTAGACGTTCTGGTTCTTACTCCTTACCCTGTAGTTGCAGGCTCTGTTATTCGTTGCCGCCCTGTTGGCGTTCTGAATATGACCGACGAAGCGGGTGAAGATGCTAAGCTGGTTGCCGTTCCACACGACAAACTGACTAAAGCCTACCGTGATGTTCAGGACATCGAAGATCTGCCACAGCTGACTTTGGACCGCATTAAACACTTCTTTGAGAACTATAAAGGTCTGGAAGAAGGTAAGTGGGTTAAAGTTGAGGGCTGGGCAAATGCTGATGCCGCTAAAGCAGCAATCACTGCTGGCGTAAAAGCATACGAAGAAGCTAACAGCTAATTAGCTATTTTATACCGAAAACGCCCCGATCTTTATCGGGGCGTTTTAGCTTCTGCCTGGTCGTTTCTTACAGAACACAGGCACAAAAAAACCGCGAACCAAGTCCGCGGTTTTCTACTTTCGGCGTCCTTAGGACATATGCAGACCGCCATTCACAGACATGTCGGCACCTGTAATGTAGCCGGACATATCATCTGATAGGAAAGCACACATGCGCCCTATCTCTTCTGGTGTACCGAAACGACCTACAGGGATACCCGCGCAGATCTGATCCTGAATTTCCTGAGCAATTTTCGCAACCATTGCAGTTTTGATATAGCCCGGAGAAACCGTATTAACTGTTACACCTTTGCGTGCAACTTCCTGAGCCAGCGCTTTAGTGAAACCGTGAATACCCGCTTTGGCAGCAGAGTAGTTACACTGACCAAACTGACCTTTCTGAGCGTTCACAGACGAAATATTAATAACGCGTCCCCAGCCTTTGTCGATCATACCGTTGATCACCAGGCGCGTCATATGGAACATCGAGTCCAGGTTTGCAGACAGAACTTCATCCCACTGCTCCCAGCTCATTTTCTTGAACTGACCATCGCGTGTAATACCAGCATTGTTAATCAGGATATCTACAGACCCACCTGTTAACTCTTGAACCGTCGCTATACACTGTGTACAGGATTCAGCATCGGTTACATCACCGTATGCTACTTCAATTTCGTAGCCATCTTTTCTCTGCTCTTCCTGCCACGCTTTAGCTTTATCGTGATTACCACCACTGTTGTATCCAGCTACAACGCGAAAACCGTCATCTGCCAGAGTACGGCAGATTGAAGTACCTAAACCACCAGTACCACCAGTCACGAGTGCAATTTTCTGACTCATGCTTACATCCCCTTTATATTATTACTATTCACTTTGATGGGTTGTTTTTTAATTATGTAACTTGATCAATCAATCTCTCGACCATCCGTAGATCATATTATTAACCCACAGCGGATAATAATATGACTTTGGTGGAACACGCTAATACTAAATTACACCTATTACTGAACAATTAAATATCTGAAAACTATAAGACAACTTCGCACCCGCAACATTAAAGTTTTTGTATATAGCGATTCATAGCCTTAAACGAGAAGATCGCCATAAGAGCATTAGCAATAACAAGAGCCGAAAACATTCCTTCAATTCCAAACAGTTGCGAGCCACACCATGCGAAGGGCAGTGTAAAAATAAAGAGCCGGACAATACTGATACGCATAGCTCTCATGGGCTGATGCAGCGCATTAAAACCTGATGCTGTAAGGAAAGTAACCGCCTGAAAACCAAAACCAATCGGCACTATACAGACCCATAAAATAATTATTTTTTGCACTTCTGTATTGCTACTGAAGGCATTTGCTACAGGCTCTGCGACTAAAAGCAGGAGGATAAAGACGGCTATCTGCCAAATAACAGCAAACTTTGAGGATAATCGATAAGCCAATTTAACTCGCTGAATCTGGCCAGCTCCGTAGTTTTGACTGATAATAGGAGGCAAAGTCATTGACAGAGATAAGCAAACCAACAAGGACAATGATTCTATTCTGTTACCCACCCCAAAGGCTGCTACTGCCTCAGCTCCATGAGCAGAAACCAGATAGGTTAATACCCCTTGTGCCAGCGGTGTCATCATATTCGACAGCGCAGCAGGTATACCAATTTTCATAACTCGATAGCTATGTGAAGCACACCTTCCAATATCCATTGGCTGAAAGACCAGAAGCTTTTTTTTGTGAAACAGTATGTAAAGTGCAACCACTGTTGTTAACGACCAAGCGATACAGCTGGCTATTGCAGCCCCCATGATACCGAGACCGGAGAAAGGGCCAACACCAAAAATCAAAAGAGGGTCCAGGAAAAAATTCAATAATGAGGAGCCAGCCATCAACATGGCAGGTGTTTTAGTGTCACCAGTCGCACGCATACATGCGTTACAAACCATATTTACAACAAGAAATACCGACCCTATTAGCCAGATCTCCATATAACTAAAGATAAGAGGCAATAGTTCAGCTTCCGCCCCCATAGCAGTAAAAACAAAGGGCAATAGCAATTTAAAAAGAAGAGATAACACCAGAATCAAAACAGTAACAGCAATGAGGTTATCGGATGCCAGAGAGCGAGCCTCCCCCTTATCCCCTGCACCCAATAATCTAGCCAGGATAGCGGAAGTCCCAATACCTAATCCAATAGCAAGACTGATCACTGTAAAGCAGACCGGAAACGTAAAGCCCATTGCAGCCAGCGGGGCTGTACCTAATCGGCTGACAAAATACAGATCCGCGATGTTAAACAGCATTAAGCTGACAATTCCAAACATCATTGGAAGCGTCATACTGATCAATGTAGAACGGATATCTCCCTGAAGCAGATCAGGACGAGTTGCCATACTGAAAGGCCTGAATTGAGGCGAAAGCTCAATCCTACAATGAGCTTAGAATAAACTAAACAGCATGTGCAGGAACCACATCCGCAGTTTGCATTCCACACACACCCGATTCGGCATCACAGAATGGTAGTAGCACAAGATGATCCAGCTTAACGCTGATACCCAGTAGCTCTCCCTCATCATGGTCGTGATGACATGCTGTGATACAAGGTACAACCTCACCGTTCACCAACTTCACCTGATAGAGATAGTGCGATCCACGGAACCATTTACTTACAATCACCCCGGACAGCGGGCCATCTTCGGAATGTTGGATATCATCGGGACGGATGAGCATCTCAACCTCAGATCCCGGAGGATAGGTTAATGGTTCGTCACCTTTAAGCTGACCCAGAGCACATTCTACAGAATACTCATCGACTACAGTTGCCCTCATAAACTCACCTAGACCGATAAAATCAGCCACAAAGCGTGTTTTAGGTTCATGATAGATATTAAATGCCGTGCCCCATTGCTGAATCACTCCATCCTGCATCACCGCAATTTTATCAGCCATGGAAAACGCTTCCATCTGATCATGAGTCACCAGTATTGCGCTGATCCCTTCATGTTTAAGGATATCTCTCACCTCAGGCACCAGTGTTTCTCTGAGGTTAGCATCAAGCCCTGAAAAAGGTTCATCCATCAACAAGAGATCAGGTTTTGGAGCTAATGCTCTAGCTAAAGCAATACGTTGTTGCTGTCCTCCTGACAGTGAGTGTGGATAACGCTTATCAACGCCGGGCAAACCGACGAGCTGAAGCAGCTCCTGGACCCGCTCTTTTTTCTCGGCTGACGACCATTTTTTGATGCCAAAGACGATATTTTCAGCAATTGTCATATGTGGGAAAAGCGCTATATCCTGAAACACCATACCAATATTGCGCTTCTCTGTTGGAACATTGACATCAGAGGAAGACAGACACACACCTTTCATCGTGATCGAACCTGCCTTTGCCGGTTCAAACCCTGCAATAGCACGTAATAGAGTCGATTTACCACAGCCACTCGGGCCCAATAAACATCCAATTTCGCCTTTTTCCAAACTTAAAGATACGTTATGGACGATCTCAGTATGACCATATGCCAGGGTCACATTAGATAAATTTAAATGTTCATTCATAGTCATAGTCTAACTCCCCGCACGACCTTTAGAGATGGAGCGGCTTAGCAATATAACGGGTAACAAGCCCACGGCAACAATCATCAGGGAAGCGGGCGCTGCATCAACCAGTCGCTCATCCGAAGCAAGCTCAAAAGCACGAACAGCCAGGGTATTAAAGTTAAATGGTCTCAAAATCAGTGTAGCGGGTAACTCTTTAAGAACATCAACAAAAACAATCAGCAAGGCTGTCAGTACAGAGCTACGCATCAACGGAACATGAATTTGCCTCAACACCTGCATAGGTCTACAACCCAGCGTCCTGGCCGCCCCATCCAGACTGGGTTTTATTTTGCCTAACCCACTTTGCACAGAACCCAATGACACCGCCAGGAACCTTACTGTATAGGCAAATAGCAATGCCGCCAGAGTACCAGACAGTATCAGACCTGGATCAATTCCCAACCATTCTTTAGACATTGCAATTATCTGATGATCCAGCCATGCAAACGGGATAATCACACCAACGGCAATAATCGTTCCGGGCAGCGCATACCCCATACCAGCAGTAGCAATCGATACACGCACTTTCCTGCTTGGGTTAAGGCGACCCGCATATGCCAGGAGCAAGGCAAAACCGACCGCAATCAAAGCCGCCAGAAATGCCAGGTAGAATGAGTTCCATGCTAGCTCTGCAAAAGCCCCGTCAGAAAGGTCCGCTTTAGTTAAGCTCCAGTAGCCTAAAACTGCTGCAGGAATAATAAACCCCAGTAACACCGGACCAAGGCAGATCAGAAATGCGAAAACAGCTTTCCAGCCTTTAAGCTCTATCAATTTCGCCTTAGCTTTATATTCAGACGATGAGTGGTAACGAGCCTTCCTGCGTGAATACTTTTCCACCAATACCAACAGGGCCACAAAGCCTAGCAGAAATGCAGCCAACTGAGCGGCAGCAGCAGAGTCACCAAAACCGTAGAAGGTACGAAAAATACCGGTAGTAAACGTGCTGACACCAAAATACTGAACGGTGCCGTAGTCCGCCAACGTTTCCATTAACGCCAAGGTTAATCCTGCAATTATAGCAGGCCGTGCTAAAGGTAATGCCAAGCGAAATAAGCCCTGCCACTGGCTGTACCCCAACGTACGACTAACCTCAAGGGTACTGGCAGATTGTTCAAGAAATGCAGCGCGGCTCATCAGATAGACATAGGGGTACAACACCAGTGCCAGCATCAGCATTGCTCCCGTCAGTGAACGGATTTCAAAAAACCAATATTCGCCGTACCCCAGTCCTGTAATGTTCCGAATGAAAGTCTGGATCGGACCCGCAAAATCCAACAACCCCGTATATGTGTAGGCAATTATGTAAGCCGGAACCGCCAGAGGTAGTAAAAGAGCCCATGAAAAAAAGGCTTTTCCTGGAAACTCGCATACGCTGGTCAACCATGCTGTAGGAATACCAAGGATAAGTACGCCAACACCCACACCAAACATCAACAACAGGGAATTACTTACATAATCAACCAGAACAGTTTGATAGAGATGAGTAAAAACCTCAGCCGAGCCACTGAATACAAAGCCAACGATCACCATAATAGGCAACATGAGTAACATAGCCACCAGCATCGAAGAGCTGGATAACCAGTTCATTTTTCGCTCTGTTTTCGACAATGATACTACAGACATCTCATTCGGCTCTTAAGGCAGAAAACGCCTGTGATGAGGATTCACCACAGGCGTACAATTAGCAGCAGAAATATTATTTCAGACCGTTTACTTCCAACCGGCACGATCCATCAATTCGACCGCAGCTCGGTTATTGTCACCCAGTTTACTCAATACAATATCATCCGCTTTAAACTCACCCATTGAGGCCAGGTTTGCAGGAATTTTAACTTCAGATACTGCAGGGTATTCATTATTTACTTCGGCATACCAAAGTTGGGAAGCATCTGATGCCATGAATTCCATCAGTTTAATTGCATTGGTAATGTTACGTGCATGTTTAGTAACACCTACGCCGCTGACATTCATGTGAACGCCACGATCATCCTGATTCGGCCAGAATGCTGAAAGCTTAGATGCAATTGCCTGCTTTTCTGCATCTTTACTATTCAGAAGGCGTCCAAAGTAATAGGTATTCGCAAGAGCAAGATCACAGACACCTGCCGCCGCAGCTTTTAACTGATCAGTATCACCACCAGAAGGCGGTTTAGCAAAATTTTTGACCAGACCTTTCGCCCAATTCTCAGTTTTCTCAACGCCAATAGCATCAATCATGGACGCGACCAGTGATTGATTGTAGATATTACTTGAAGATCGGACGCAGATACGGCCTTTCCACTTTGGATCAGAAAGATCCTCATAAGTTGAAAGTTCCGCAGGGCTGACTTTATCTTTTGCATAAAAGATCGTTCTTGCACGTTGCGACATGCCATACCAGTATCCATCAGCATCACGAAGGCTTGATGGGATCAATTCATTCAGTTTTTCACTACCGGCTACCTGCAATACATCCGCAACTTTTGCCCGGTGTAATCGGCCAGCATCTACAGTGACAAACAGATCCGCAGGGCTGGCACTGCCTTCAACTTCCAGACGTTTTAGCAGCGCATCAGCTTTACCCGTAACCAGATTAACAGTAATGCCTGTTTCTTCAGCAAAACGATCCAGCATCGGTTTAATTAACGCTTCTTTGCGGGCCGAATAAACATTGACCAAGCCTGATTCTTCCGCAAATACAGAAGTCGGTAACAAGCTCGCAACGGAAACAACAGCAAAGGCCCCAATTGAAGATACAAACTTACCCAAAGAATTCTTCGTCATAAACACATCCAACATCTATAAAACGATAAAACTTATCTGCTTAATTAAGAATAGAATCATAAACGATAACCGTTATCATTGATATAAACAATCAACGGTTATAGATTGCTTTCATTGTTTTTGTGATCCTGCTCAATAAAAGCTCCAACAGCTCTCTAAAGGGCTCCATATAGAGGTTGAGCAAACCTTGCTCTGCCTCCTGAACATGTCGACTAAGACCAAAATCCAGCTCCTGCCCCCGCTTTGAAAACACAAAAGTCCCACCCATGCGATCCCAGATTGAAAGCACGACCCCGTAGTTTTTGTCAAAATGAGCTGGATTTGTCGAATGGTGTATTTGGTGCTGAGCAGGAGAGATAAGCCATTTTTCAAGCCAGCGCCAGTAGCCCAGGGCAATATGCGAATGACGCAGATTGGACCCCGTAATGTTAAAGGCAAAAGCAAAGACACTTGCGCCTAATACTGTGATCAGATCTGCCCTGCTGCCAAAGAAAAACACAAACAACGCGATTGAGATCGCCTGTACCACAGTTGTTCTAAGAGAAAACAGAATCCCTTCAACCGGGTGGGTTCTGAAAACAGTTATGGGCGTCAGCACTCTGGCTGAATGGTGTACCTTATGAAAAGCCCATAAATATGGAATTTCATGCAACAGCTTATGCAGATAAAAACGGAAAAAGTCATCCAAAAGGAAATAGAACAGAGTAAAGCTGAGCATCACACACCAGTCTGGCCAGGCCTGACCTATGACAGGGCGATAACCCACCCAATTATGTAACGACTCAAATAACCAGGTAGCTACTGTTAATTGAGCCAACAGCCATGGCGCTATAAACAGAAAAGAAAAGCGATTAATCAAAAAAATAGCGTAATCTGCTCTTGCTGAAGTCGACCACCAGATCCGGCGGTTAAACAGATTTTGCTTAAGCTGAGAAATACCCTGGGGAGCAAGCCACTTTGCCCAACATATTGCGATACCCAGAGAAATCAACAGATAGCCCCAGAACACCCTCTTCTTGGGATCTGTAAAAGCTATAATCAAGTCCTGATAAAACTGCACTACGGCTTCTAGCACATCCACCTCAAAATAGAACAGCCAGCTCTAAAGAAGAGCTGACTTATTGTATTAACAGAGTGGTATTTAGTCGTTTTCTGCACTGTTCCCAGAACCCAGCTTCTCAGCCAGATCACCCAGATCTGACATCACATCATTTGCACGCGCTTTAACCCCGAACTGATCTACCATCAGTTTCTGAACCTTCAGCATATGCAGCATGTACTCTTTCATGTTAATTGAAGAAGACTGTACATAGTTACCTTTGGCATCAATACCGGTTACCTGTGTATTGCCCAGCAGCACAGGGCTAAAGCCGATCAGTCGATTCAACTTAACAGCACTTTCACCCAGATTGTCCTTACCCGTTTGCAGGGCCAGAGCAAAACCTTTCATTTCACCCCAGTGTTTAGAGTATGTACGAAAAACCTTGCCTGCATTGCCATTTGATTCAATCACGGCATTCAGCTTTTGAAGATCTTTATAGGTAGAGCCTGCATATTTAAACACCGCCTCTGCGATAACCATTTCCCAGTTATCAGAAATAGTTTTAGCATAACCTTTCAGCTTATTGCGCTGCTCATCAGTCAGTGCTTCGCCATTTGCGTCGCTAATCAGTTGGCGACCATCAACAAACGCCCCAACGATAGTATGTAGGTAGTTTGTTTTTCCGCCTTTATCAAACCCAGCTGCATAGTATGCGTGTGCAAAAGTCATCTCATTATATAAAGAAACTTTGCCGTCTTTGTTCAGGTCTGCATAGGCAAGCGCATCTTCTTTCTGTTTGGCGACTTTATAAACCTGTTCTGCCGTCAGGTTCAGAGTGTTCGCCTGAGCACCAAAGTAACCGAAGGCTTCATCCCAGACATGCTCTTTACCTGTATAAGGTTTTCCTTCATCGTAAGCTTTATTATTTGGCTTAGTACCAGCTTCTAGCTTTTCATCCAAATAGTTATCCACCGCCTGGTTGTAGAAAACCGCGCCCATCGTAAATTTGGAGATCAACTGAGCATAATCATAACCTGTCAGCGGATCGTAACCTTTAGTCGCCGCTGATGCCTTATCGATCATAAAGCCCAAAGCTTCCTGACCTGTCATATTACCAGGCCAGCCGGGGACTGCGCCTTTGTAGGCTTTTCCGGCAAGATTTTTCTTCTTGGACAGATCATCAACCTGGGTTTCAGCAACAACAAAAGTACCTTTAGTGGCCGGAGAAATAATGTCACGACCTGCATCTTTACCCTCAAAATAAGCTAGCATTTTAGCTTTTAATTCAGGGTTAGCCTCACCAGTACCTTTGCCAGCCAGTTTTTTCAGGCTTGTATGAAGGACCTGTCGGGCTGCTTGCCCACTGTAAGATACAGAGTGTTCTGATTTACCCTCGTAACTTTTGACTGTTACTGGGAAGTCCGCGTAATTTTGAGCTGCCATTACATTTGTTGCGGTTGCCATGACTACCGCTGAAACAAAAACCTTAAGCTTCACCTGAAACTCCTCCAAAAGATAACAAAACATTAACACCAAATTTTCGTTAAAATTAGCATAACAACAAAGCTAATGCTACTGATAAACATTATCATTACCAAAATCAATACAGTTTATTGATCTAAATTAATGTTTTTATTTTCAACCTATCCTTTTAAAATTCTGAAAACCTTTCGACGAACCTAGCCATGAACCTTATTATTTTATTTAAGTCCGATTTCACTAGCAGCGACTGCATTACGCTTAAGGATCGCCGTTTTGTTCATATAAAGACCATTCATAAGCCACAGGTTGGCGACTCGCTCAAAGTTGGTTTACTCAATGGGGAGACTGGGTCAGGTGAAGTAACCCATATAGATGAAGAATCTATAAATCTGAGAATTAATCTCAGCACTATGGCCCCTCAACCTCTCCCCCTTAAGCTGCTACTGGCTTTACCTCGCCCCAAAATGCTCAAACGGGTGCTGCAAACAGCTGCATCTATGGGCGTAAAGGAGATCTATCTGATCAATTCTTACCGTGTGGATAAAAGCTATTGGGGTAGCCCGGTTCTGGAACACCAGATAGAAGAAAATTTGCTGTTGGGTCTGGAGCAGGCAGGCGATACCATTATGCCAAAAGTACACCTGCGAAAGCGCTTCAAACCTTTTGTTGAAGATGAACTACCCGCAATATCAGTGGATACTAGAGCCCTGATTGCCCACCCCTATAATGCTTCCCCCTGCCCCTCGCCTGAGAAGCTACCAACGACCCTGGCCGTTGGACCTGAAGGCGGTTTTATTCCATATGAAGTCGAAAAGTTAAACCAATGCGGCTTTGAATCGATCCATATTGGTGAAAGAGTCTTGAGAGTAGAAACCGCAGTTCCGGTGTTATTATCGCGCTTATTCCCAATTTAGTATCAATCAAGACCGCCAAGATAAAGCTGCCAATCAAAACAGGGCCCTGGGTCAGTTTTTCTACCTGGGGCAATATCTGAATGCCCGACTATCTGGCTCTTGGTTATTGCCGGGTACAAAGATTGAATTTGGCGAGTCAAACCGATCAAAGCTCTATACTGCTCTTCTGTAAATGGCTCGTCATCACATCCTTCAAGCTCAATACCCACCGAAAAATCATTACAATTGTCCCGCCCACAATATTCAGATACACCAGCATGCCAGGCCCGCTTTTCAAGTGGCACAAATTGTGTGACCTGACCCAGTCTTTCAATCAGAAAGTGTGCAGAAACTTCAAGAGAACAGATTTCTGAAAAATAGGGGTGATCCGAAACCGGGAGTTTATTCTGGAAAAACTGTTGCACGAAGCCACCACCATACTGCTTTGGCGGTAAACTGATATTATGAATCACTAATAAGCCAATATCAGAGGGGTTTGGGCGATCGTTGCAGTTCGGGGACGGTACAACCTTTACCTCACTCAACCAGCTATGTTGATCAATATTCACTATTCCCCTACCCGCAGATTGACAAATTCGATAAAATTACCCGCTTATTTTAACAGAGGCCATGCCAGATCCTAGCCGGCCTGTAATAATCGGAAACCCAGTATGTTAACTCGCGCAGATATTCAACACCTTATTCCAGATGCGGTAAAGAGCGCTTTGTTGGAAGATATAGGCACAGGGGACATTACTGCTCATCTTATCCCAGCTGAACTACAAGCTAGAGCCCGAGTTATCAGCCGCCAGTCAGCTGTTATTTGTGGTGTCGACTGGGTAAACGAAGCTTTCCGGCAGGTTGAT
This sequence comes from Neptuniibacter sp., assembly GCA_050633605.1. Lineage (GTDB taxonomy): Bacteria > Pseudomonadota > Gammaproteobacteria > Pseudomonadales > Balneatricaceae > Neptuniibacter. The sequence continues at coordinate 54,521 of JBOEGV010000020.1, forward strand.
CCAGAATTAGAGCTTGAATGGCAGGTGGACGATGGTGACCAGGCTCAGGAAGATCAAATACTTTTCTGGGCAACAGGTTCTGCTCGAAATCTACTTACGGCTGAGCGGGCAGCCCTTAATTTTCTGCAAACTCTTTCCGGCACAGCGACTGTGAGTAAAGAATATGCTGACAAAGTTGCGGGAACTCAAGTCAAACTACTCGATACCCGAAAAACCATACCGGGCTTACGCTTTGCTCAGAAATATGCCGTGACCTGTGGTGGCTGCTATAACCACCGTATTGGTTTATTCGATGCATTCCTTATCAAAGAGAACCACATCATGGCATGTGGCGGCATTGATGCTGCAGTTCAAACGGCACGGAATAATGAACCCGGAAAACCTGTAGAAGTTGAGGTGGAAAGCATGGAAGAGCTGCAACAAGCACTGAGCGCAAGGGCTGATATCATCATGCTGGATAACTTCTCCCTGGCAGATATGCGTAAAGCAGTGGAACTCACAGAAGGCAAAGCCAAACTTGAGGCATCCGGAGGCATTACAGACGCAACGCTTAGACCCATTGCAGAAACCGGAGTGGACTTTATCTCAATTGGCGCTTTGACCAAACACTGTCAAGCTGTAGATTTATCGATGAGATTAACTGAAGCCTGAAACTATTCGGCTGGCTTAGACTTAACTTAGCCAGCCGAATTTTTATCACTTGATATTACTTACAACTATCTGCTGCAAGTTTTACCCAGTCATCCTCTTTCTGGATTTTAACTACATCGTATATTTCTACAAATGTTGTAGTAATGCCCTTGGCTCTGAGAATTTTGCAGGCAGAAGTCGCAGCATGGTAAGGGTTCACTGAATCTGGCACAACTCCAATAGCTAACACAGAGTCGTCCTCCCACCAAACCGGCCTTGCAGGGAACTCAGGCAGCTTCAGAATTTCATTCTCTACCGCTATCTTCGTTTCTGAAGAGAGCGATTCTTTCGTATTGGCTATAAACCAAGTGACACCTACACAAGCAGCTATCAAAAGAATAATAATGTTTCTTTTCATGCAAAAAACCAACAAAAAGCCCCTCGATGATTGAGGGGCTTAGCAATAAAACGACTAACTATTAACGTGCTGGGCAACGTGCAGGTTCGATACCGTCACAGAAAATAATCCAAGACAGGTTTCCTGCAGTATTGTTACTGTCTGGATAAAGCCAAATACTATCAACTGCTGTTGAAGAAGTATCGATTTGAGTATTCAAAGCGCCTTGAATACCGCCAGAAGCGAAGCTTGCCGCACCAGGTGTATTACCCTGTAAATTACCGGTACCATCAGCCTGAACCCATGCAACTGAAAGATCTTTTACATGCGTACCAATATAAGTCGCTGTACCCAAAGCGCTACTCGCAAAACCGTAATTCACACCACCTTGCGTGAATGACGCAGCTACAAGAGGCACGCCACCTTCAACCTGGAAGAACTCTTCGGTTACCAATTTGTTAGGTCCAAGCAACTGAGGAACCTCAGCCAATTTGGAACGTACGGTATAATCCTGATAAGCAGGCAAAGCAATTGCCGCCAAAATACCGATGATTGCCACAACAATCATCAGTTCAATCAATGTAAAACCCTGTTGTTTTCTCATAATTTTCTCCAGCGAATATCCTTAATTGAAAATCAAGTCCCTACAGTTTAGCGAATTATTGCCAAGACGCTAGCCATATCGCACTATATGTTGCAAATATACACTAAATTGTTCGTTTTCAAATACAAAATCTAATGTTATTTTAGACTGATACTGTTGAGTATTCATGGAATTGAGTCAGAGGGTAACGAATTGCAATCAAGTCAACCTTTAAGTGGTTTAGCAAAACGACTAGTTAATGAAGGTGTTTGCTCTGCTGAAGTCGCTGCTGACGCAACCCTTGAATGCCGGAAAAAAAAGCAATCGTTTATCTCTTATATAATCGAACAACGTTTGGTTAGTGCCTACAGAGCCGCTGCTGCAGCTTCTGAAGAGTTCGGCATCCCTTTGCTTGACCTGGATGCCCTTGACTCTGAATCTTTACCACAGGGGCTCATCAAAGAATCTCTGATCACTAAACACCAGGCATTGCCACTACAAAAACGGGAAAACCGTTTATTTGTTGCGATCTCAGATCCGACCAACATTCAAGCTCTGGATGAATTCAAGTTTCAAAGTGGTATAACTGCTGAAGCGGTAATCGTTGAAGAAGACAAATTAACTCGAACCATTGAAAGCTTTCTGGATAATCAAAACAACGCACTTGATGATCTGGATGATACGGACCTTGATAATCTGGAGGTTGATGAAGGCAATGAGGCTAAGCCTGAAGATGAGTCCGCCGAAGATGCTGCCAACGACGCTCCGATTGTACGATTCGTAAACAAAATTTTATTGGATGCCATAAAAAATGGGGCATCGGACATTCACTTTGAGCCTTATGAGAAGACATACAGGATTCGAAGTCGAATTGACGGGATTTTACAGGAAATAGCCAAACCCCCGTCCAATCTCGCTTCCCGGCTATCCGCTCGTTTAAAGGTTATGTCGCAAATGGATATTTCTGAACGTCGCGTCCCTCAAGACGGGCGTATCAAAATGAAAATTTCCAAAAACCGGGCAATTGATTTTCGTGTGAATACTCTGCCAACCCTCTGGGGTGAAAAAATTGTGCTGCGAATCCTGGACCCTAGCAGTGCCAAAATGGGAGTTGAAGCTTTAGGTTTTTCAGAATTCCAAAGAGACATGTATTTACAAACCCTGCATAAACCACAGGGCATGATACTTGTGACGGGACCCACCGGTAGCGGTAAGACCGTTTCCTTGTACACCGGCCTGAACATCCTTAATACCGAAGAAAGAAATATTTCCACCGCCGAAGATCCCGTAGAGATAAACCTGGAAGGCATAAACCAGGTTCACGTAAATACGAAAGTAGGGTTAACATTTGCGGAATCGTTACGCGCCTTCCTTCGTCAGGATCCAGATGTCGTCATGGTGGGTGAGATCCGAGATCTCGAAACTGCTGAGATTGCAATCAAAGCAGCCCAAACGGGTCATATGGTTCTTTCTACTCTGCATACTAATAGCTCCCCGGAAACCCTGACGCGTTTAAGAAATATGGGAGTGCCAGCATTTAATATTGCCACTTCCGTAAGCTTAATCATTGCTCAACGCTTGGGTCGACGACTGTGTGAAAGCTGCAAACGCCCACTCTCACTGCCAGCAGTCACTCTAAAAGAAGAAGGCTTTACTGACGAGCAAATTAAAAACCTGAACATGTTTGAAGCTAACAGTGACGGATGCAGTAAATGCAATAAAGGTTACAAAGGTAGGGTAGGTGTCTATGAAATGCTTAAGATGTCTCCTGAAATTGCAGCAGTAATAATGGAGAATGGTACATCTCTGGATATACTTAAAGTTGCGAAGACACAAGGTTTTCAAGACCTGCGTGAATCAGGCCTGATAAAAGTAACTGAGGGCGTCACCAGCTTGGAAGAAATGAACCGAGTGATTAAAACCTGACTAGCGGGATAAAATACCATGGCTAAAGAAGCCAAGCTAAATACTTTCACATGGAAAGGGAAAGACAAGAACGGCAACGTTAGTAAAGGTAAAATAGACGCCACAACGGTTGCCCAGGCCAAAGCTCAGCTAAGAAAGCAAGGCATCATTCCATCGGGAGTTCGCAAAGAAGCCGGGGCCAGCTTGTTTAGCTCTGAAAATAAAGCAGTACAGCCTGTCGATATCGCATTTTTCACCCGCCAAATGGCTACAATGCTAAAATCGGGTGTCCCTTTACTACAAGGGCTGGATATAACTGCCGGCGGTATAGAGAAGAAAAAGCTCAAAAATATTGTGTATCAGATTAAAAATGATGTTAATAGTGGCACAGAATTTTCGTCTTCTCTTGCAAAATACCCTGAACATTTTGATGATCTTTTTTGTAATTTAGTTCATGCCGGTGAGCAGTCGGGTGCTCTGGAACAAATGTTAGAACGGATAGCCACCTATAAAGAAAAGTTAGAATCCCTTAAAGCAAAAATCAAAAAGGCTTTGACCTATCCAACTGCAGTTATTTTGGTGGGTATTATTGTGTCAGCAATACTACTGGTCAAAGTCGTTCCGCAATTCGAAAGCGTGTTTCAGGGATTTGGGGCCGATTTACCCGCTTTTACAAAATTTGTAATCGGACTTTCCGAAAAAGCACAGGAATGGTGGTGGGTTGCACTCTTAGGTGCAGTTGTCACAGGTTTCTTATTTAAAACAGCGATGCAAAAATCTCAAAAGTTCAGGGACACTGTTGATAAGCTTATGCTGAAAATCCCTGTTATTGGGAAAATTCTAGAGCAAGCATCTGTAGCTCGTTTTGCTCGAACACTTGCAACAACGTTTGCTGCGGGTGTCCCTCTGGTAAACGCTTTAGAGTCTGCTGCAGGCGCTTCTGGTAATGCACTCTATAGAGATGCAATCTTACAGGTAAGAAACGGCGTATCAACAGGCCAATCATTGCAAAATGCGGTAGTAATGACAGGCATATTTCCTAACATGGCTACGCAAATGATCGCCATAGGTGAAGAAGCAGGCTCTCTAGAAAATATGCTTGAAAAAATAGCAGATTTTTACGAGGAGCAGGTTGATAACGCAGTTGATAATCTATCCAGCCTACTGGAACCATTGATCATGGTCGTTCTTGGTGTGCTTGTGGGCGGCTTGGTGGTTGCCATGTACCTACCTATATTCCAGTTAGGTAATGTAGTTTAAGAGCTAAGGATTTAAATGTCTCTGTTTGGTTTAGATCCTTTCTGGGCAACCGCTTACACGTTTGTAATTGCCTTATGTGTGGGTAGTTTTCTTAATGTTGTCATATACCGAATCCCTATTATGATGCAGCGCGAGTGGGATGAGCAGCTTGGGAACAAAGAGACAGACCCTGCCAGTACTGAACCTTTCAACCTATCGGTTCCTGCTTCCACCTGCACTCGTTGCAATCATAAAATACGCTGGTTTGAAAACATTCCCGTATTAAGTTACCTCTTCCTGAAAGGCAGATGCTCAGAGTGCAAATCCGCCATTTCTTTCCGCTATCCCTGTATTGAGTTGTTATCTGCCATTACAGCCTCCTTCGCTGTCTACACATATGGATTTAATGAAATCAGCCTGGCAGTCATTCTTCTGACCTCGGGGCTTATCTGCCTGATTTTCATTGATATTGATCATCAACTATTACCCGACCGAATTACATTACCCTTGCTATGGCTTGGGCTATTTGTAAACAGCTTTGGAATGTTTACCTCTATACACAGTGCTGTTTATGGCGCCATAGCCGGATATTTAAGCCTGTGGTCAATATATTGGATTTTTAAATTGCTCACAGGCAAAGAAGGAATGGGCTATGGTGACTTTAAGCTATTAGCCGCATTAGGCGCATGGGCAGGCATAGGTCAGCTGCCGCTGATCATTTTACTGAGTTCTCTTGTCGGAGCTATTTTAGGTATCCTCATGATACTTTTCAAAAAGCATGGCAGAGAAACGCCAATTCCCTTTGGTCCTTACTTAGCAATTGCCGGATGGATAGCCATATTCTGGGGGCATCAAATCACCTCCACTTACCTTCAACTATTAAGATTCTGATTTATGTTTGTTGTTGGCATTACGGGCGGTATCGGGAGTGGCAAAACCGCTGTCACTTCCACCTTGGAACAATTCGGGATTGAGGTTGTTGATGCTGACATTGTTGCCAGACAAGTAGTAGAGCCTGGTAGCTATGCATTAACAGAAATCACAAAACACTTTGGCCCTGAATTACTCAACAATGATGGCACTTTAGATCGACAGCAATTAAGGTCTATCGTTTTTAAGTCAGATACTGAAAGAAAATGGTTGGAATCACTGCTTCATCCGGCCATCAGAACAATAATCAAAAAACAATTGAATGAAGCCAAGTCAAAATATTGTATTCTGGCATCACCTCTTCTTTTAGAATCTGATCAGCACCTGCTGACGGATTACATTGTTGTAATAGATCTGGATGAAGAGCTACAAATACAGCGAACAACTACACGTGATAACAATAGTGAAGAACAGATCAGATCTATTATCGCAGCACAAATGAGCAGGGAAAAAAGAATACAAAAAGCTGATTACGTAATTACAAACGACAGTGATTTAAAAGAATTAAAAAGCAAAGTTAAAAAACTTCACCAAACACTACTTTTAAAAGCAAAAGAATGTAATGTCAAAACCTAAAATAAAGTGCCCAACCTGTGAAAAAGAGCATATTTACAATAGCTCCAGCTCTTTCCGCCCTTTCTGTTCTGAACGCTGCAAGATGATTGACTTGGGCGCCTGGGCAAATGAGGAATATTCAATACCAGAATCAAAATCTGTAAGTGATTACAGCAGCGGAGAACTGGAAGAATATGAAGGCGCCTCTACTAGCTCTCCAACCATGCACTGATGGCTGCAATGCCCTGAGCACCGTAAAGATGAGCAGTCTTGATATCTGCAACAGACATGCCGCCAAGGGCATATACAGGAATGGGACAGCCATCCACCATCTCTTTAAAGGCACTCCAACCTAAAGTTTCAGTATCAGGATGGGAGCTTGTTGGGTTTACGGGTGATAAAGTCACAAAATCCAGACCTTTCTCGACCGCCATTTTCAGTTCTTTCTCCGAATGACAAGAAGCACTCAGCCAACGCCCCTTGAATTCGTTTCTGCTTTTTAAGTGTTGTAATCGTACGGAATTCAAGTGCAAAGCATCTAACTTTAACGCATTGCCTAATTCACAATCTCTGTTCGCAGAAAAAAGCACACCTAGCTTCTCGCAATAAACCTGTATCTCACGGGCCAAAGACGAGTATTCTCCATCCTCAATGTTTGAGTCACGGAACATGACTGCTCTGGCTCCACGCTCATAAGCTTTATCAATCTGCTGCCAAAGACCTTCCACACTGTCTGAATATTCAGGAGTAATAAACCAAGCAATGGGCAACTGTGCGGCATTAAGAATAGGTTTATTGGCTGCAGGAAACTGATAATTATTCAGCTCGTTTGTTTCAACCCATGTTATTGGCTGGCCTTCTTTCCCCCAAGCTTCACCATCAAAAGCGGTGACTTCATAAACATCGAGAAGCACAGATTTATCTTCGTAATGATGAGGCACCTTAATCAAGGGCCGGTTGCTCTGAACATTGATATCCAGCTCTTCAAACAATTCACGTGCAAGAGCATCCGCAGAAGGCTCTCCTACCTCGACTTTGCCCCCAGGGAACTCCCAAAGACCGCCCTGATGTTTGTTATCAGGGCGTTTGGCAATCAAAACCCGCTGTTTTTCATCTCTGATAACTGCGGCTGCAACATGAATTAGTTTTTTACTCATTAACTACGATAATCCGCATTTATGCTTACATAATCATGAGAAAGATCTGTAGTCCAAACAGTTTCTGCGTAACTTCCCCGATTCAATACCACCCGGATAAGAATCTCTTCCTGGTCCATAACGGCCTGACCTGATGCTTCAGTATAATCAGCGTCTCGCCCACCATTACTTACAATGCGCACATCAGCCAAATATATTTCCAGGGCATTCAGATCAAGATTTTCCAGGCCCACACGTCCCACAACAGCAAGAATACGTCCCCAGTTAGGGTCGCAGGCAAAAAGCGCTGTTTTAACTAACGGAGAATGTGCAATATCGTAAGCCGTAGCTAAAGCTTCAGGCTCAGAAGCAGCTGACTCAACGGTAATGGTTACAAACTTTGTAGCCCCTTCACCATCACGCACAATGGCATGGGCAAGCTCCTGCATGATGGCATTTAATTCAGAGCGAAATAACTCATATAAAACCACGTCAGATTCACTGACAGTAACTCTAGCCTTTCCTGTTGCAACCAGAATGCAGGAATCGTTGGTAGATGTATCACTATCTACCGTTATTCGGTTAAAGGAGCAATTAACTGCATCGGTTAATAAGGCCTGGAGTAATTCCGGAGCCACCTCTGCATCTGTTGCAACATAAGCCAGCATTGTCGCCATATTTGGCTTAATCATGCCTGCCCCTTTAGAGATACCTGTCAGAGTCACTGTATGACCATTACATTCAAACTGACGCGAGGCCCCTTTGACTCGTGTGTCCGTGGTCATGATTCCAGCAGCGGCATCGTCCCAACCGTTTTCAGTTAAAGAAAGATTTGCATCCGGAACAGCCGATAGGATTTTTTCAACAGGAAGCTTCTCTCCAATTACCCCTGTAGAAAACGGTAGAACTGAAGCAACATGGCAACCTGTTTCTTGCGATACCGCCTCACAAACAGCCATTGCATCTAAATATCCTTCCTCCCCAGTGCCTGCATTTGCGTTTCCTGTATTGGTTACAAGGAAACGAGGCGATTCGTCCGACAAATGTTTTTTACAGATTTGTACCGGCGCAGCACAAAAGGCATTTTTTGTAAAAACCCCCGCAGTATTTGCACCTTCACAAAGCTGCATCAATACCAGGTCGTTTCGACCTGGTTTTTTAATACCTGCGGATGTTGTACCTAATTTGAAACCCGATACTGGTAACATTTTCTCAGGGAAAGTGGCTGGACCTACTGCCATTTCTTTTCTCCAAAGCAAAGAAAGCAGCGTCGACGCTGCTTTCTGGTAGTAATGTGTAAAGATCTAACTCAAGAAAGCTTGCCGTGACATTGTTTAAACTTCTTACCCGATCCACAAGGACATGGCTCATTACGTCCAACCTTGCGACCTTCCCGGATAAACGGCTCACTGGATTCAGCTTGCTCTTCATCCGCTTCAGATTCACTTCCCATCGCAGAGCTCTGGTCATGAGTAAAGTCCATCTGCTGACGCTCAGCCTGCTCTCTTCTCTGCCGTTCCATCTCTTCTACGTCCTCAGGTTGCTGAACCTGAACATGCGAAAGTATTCTGATCACATCGCGTTTGATGTTTTCGAGAAGCTCCTGAAACAGATGGAAGGATTCGCGTTTATATTCCTGCTTTGGGTTTTTCTGCGCGTAACCACGCAAATGAATGCCCTGTCGCAGGTGATCCATAGTCTGAAGGTGCTCTTTCCACAACGTATCCAAAACCTGAAGCATCACCTGTTTTTCAAAAGTTCGCATGGTTTGTTCGCCAACCTGCGTCTCTTTTTGCTGATAGACTTCCACAATGTATTCGTAAATTTTCTGATGCAGAGTCTCTTCATGCAGGGAGTCATCTGTATCCAGCCATTCCTGTACAGGAATTTTAACTGAGAAATCTGTCTCCAGCGCTTTTTCAAGGCCTGCCACATCCCACTGTTCTTCAAGACTCTGAGGGGGAATAAACTCACAGAACTTATTGGCTACAACTTCCTCACGAATTGCGTCAACAGTTTCAGAGACATCATCTGTAGACATTAACTCATTACGCTGTTCATAAATTACAGTACGCTGATCGTTAGCTACATCATCATATTCAAGTAAAGCCTTACGGGTATCAAAGTTACGTCCCTCAACTTTGCGCTGAGCTTTTTCAATAGCGTTACTTACCATCTTATGCTCAATCGCTTCTCCACGTTCCATGCCTAATGCTTGCATCAGTTGACGTACACGGTCAGAAGCAAAAATACGCATCAGATCATCTTCTAACGATAGGAAGAATCGTGAAGAACCCGGGTCACCTTGTCGGCCTGCACGACCACGAAGTTGATTATCTATACGACGTGACTCATGACGCTCTGTACCTACAATATGTAAGCCACCCGCTTCTAGAACCTGCTTGTGACGCTCTTTCCAGGCCGCTGTTAACTCAGCAATTTCAGCTTCACTGGCATCGTCGCCTAACTCTTCAAGCTCGGATTCAAGCTTACCGCCCAGAACAATATCCGTACCACGACCTGCCATGTTAGTCGCTATTGTCACAGCTCCAGGGCGACCAGCATTAGCAATAATTGATGCCTCACGGCCATGGTTTTTAGCATTGAGTACGTTGTGTTCAATCTCTTCTTTTGTTAACCAGGAAGAGATCAGCTCCGATGACTCAATAGACGCAGTACCCACCAATACAGGACGTTTTTGTTCCTGACAGCCTCGAATCTCTTTGATGATCGCTTCGTACTTTTCCTCTACAGTCATGTAGACCAAGTCATTTGCGTCATCACGAGCAACAGGCTTATTGGTTGGAATAACAACAACATCCAACCCGTAAATCTGACGTAATTCAAACGCTTCTGTATCGGCGGTACCTGTCATTCCAGACAGTTTGTTATACAAACGGAAATAGTTCTGGAAAGTGGTTGATGCAAACGTTTGGCTTTCATTTTGTACTGAAACGCCTTCTTTAGCCTCAACCGCCTGATGCAGACCTTCAGACCAGCGACGACCCGGCATGACACGCCCGGTATGTTCATCCACAATCACAACTTCGTTGTTCTGAACAATATAATCTACGTCCCGTTGATAAAGATGATGCGCTCTCAAACCTGCTAGAAAATGATGTAGCAAATTAAGATTCTGCGGCGCATACAAGCTATCGCCTTCCTGCAGTAGATCCTGTTTGGCCAACAACTCTTCGACTGCTGTATGTCCAGCTTCGGTCAGTTCTACAGTGCGATTTTTCTCATCAACGGCAAAATGCTCTTCTATGTTCTGATTCTCATCCTGAGGGTCAATTTCACCTTCGAACTTGGATAATTCAGGAATCAGCTTGTTGATAGCAATATAGAGCTGAGAGCTGTCCTCTGCAGGACCCGATATAATTAACGGTGTACGTGCTTCATCAATAAGGATTGAATCCACTTCATCGACTACAGCAAAATTAAATCCGCGCTGAGCTTTCTCTTCTGTACTGAAAGCCATATTGTCGCGTAAATAATCAAAGCCAAACTCATTATTTGTTCCGTAGGTAATGTCTGATGCGTAAGCAGCCTTTTTGGTAACAGGATCCTGACCCGAAAGAACAACACCTACAGTTAAGCCCAGAGCCTCATATAGAGGTCGCATCCATTCAGCATCACGGCTAGCTAAGTAATCATTAACTGTAACAACATGCACCCCTTCTCCAGGAAGTGCGTTAAGATAAACCGCCAGTGTGGCTACAAGGGTCTTACCCTCACCGGTTCTCATCTCTGCAACCTTGCCATCATTCAGAGTCATACCACCGATCAACTGAACATCGAAATGGCGCATACCCATAACACGCTTTGACGCTTCACGGACGGTTGCAAACGCTTCAGGAAGCATCTGCTCCAGTGACGATCCTTCTTCCAGACGCTGACGAAACTCTACCGTTTTTTGCTTAAGCTCTTCATCAGTCAGTTTTTCGAGATCTGCTTCCAACGCGTTGATGGTTTTAACAACCCTGCTCATACGCTTCAGTTCACGATCATTCTTACTACCAAAAACTTTCTTTAACAGTCCTGTCAGCATATCTTGACTTATACCTATGAAGTCTGAAATCCAATCCCCTACCCAATCGGAGAGGCAAAATTAACACAGCATTCTACCTTTATTGGGGACAAAAATAGAATCTAAAAGGGTAAATAAATAAATCCACAAAAAAAGTGCAAAAAAAAGCCGAACATTCATGTTCGGCTTATCCATTCTGGCTGTGATTAACCAGCTAAAATTGGCTTCTGATAAGAGATAGGAGCACTTTCTTCGTTTTCTTCAAACGTAACAACTTCCCATGCATCTTCATTAGCAAGTAATTCTCTAAGCAAGCAGTTGTTCAGATAATGGCCTGATTTATTACCATAGAACTCGCCAATGAGACTTTTGCCCAGCAAATAAAGATCTCCTACCGCATCAAGAACTTTATGCTTTACAAATTCATCATCATATCGAAGGCCATCTTCGTTAAGTATTCGATAATCATCAACCACGATCGCGTTATCAAAACTACCACCTAAAGCCAGGTTTTGAGAACGCAGATATTCATAATCACTCATAAAACCGAAAGTACGCGCACGGCTCACTTCTTTTACGAATGAGGTACTTGAGAAATCCAGGCAGGATTCCATATTACGACCTTCAAATGCAGGGTGATCAAAATCGATTTTAAAACCGACTTTAAAACCATCAAAAGGCTTAAAGCTGGCAAATTTGCCATCATGCTCTACTTTGACTTCTTTTTTGATCCGAATGAACTGTTTAGCTTCATCCTGCTCTGCAAGGCCTGCCGACTGAATCAGAAATACGAATGGAGCAGCACTGCCATCCATAATAGGTACTTCTTCGGCACTTAAATCTACAAAAGCGTTATCGATTCCTAATCCAGCCATCGCTGATAAAAGGTGCTCTACAGTCGCAATCCGTACACCATCTTTTGCAAGATTAGTAGAGAGGGTTGTATCTGCCACGTTATGCGCATGCGCCTGGATCTCGACAATGGGGTCAAGATCTACACGACGAAACACAATACCGGTATTAACAGGTGCAGGGCGAAGTGTTAAATACACTTTATGACCCGTATGCAAGCCAATACCAGTTGCTTTAATGCTGTTCTTTAATGTTCTCTGCCTAATCATTCTTTCTGCCAAAATTATAGTGGGCCACACTAGCCGCGGATAGTAACAAATAAATGACCAATTAGAAAGTTTAACCCTTAGTCTGCTTGCCTTCTGAGGAACGTTGGGATATCGAGATATCCTGAATCTCCTTCTGTTCCAGTCAACTGCAGAGGATCATCCTGAGGATCTGCCGGGCCTTCCAGCGCCTCATTTTTTTTCCTGCGTAGAACAGTTGGTAACTCAATTTGCTCAAGATCCAGTGAACCATCAGTTTTTTTCACGCTGTCCGTAACCGGGCGGGCAACTTCCTGTGGCTTATCTAAACCTGTAGCCACCACAGTTACTTTAATTTCATCTGACATTTCTGGATCAATTACAGTTCCCACAACAATGGTGGCATTTTCAGATGCATATTCTTCAATCTGGTTACCCACCTCTGTGAACTCACCCAGACTTAAATCCATGCCCGCCGTGATATTCACAAGAATGCCACTTGCACCTCGAAGATCAACATTATCCAATAATGGGCTTTTAATAGCGGCTTCAGCGGCTTCGGTTGCACGATTTTCACCTCGTGAGTTACCGGTCCCCATCATCGCCATGCCCATTTCAGACATCACCGTGCGTACATCGGCAAAATCCACGTTAATCATACCTGGACGGGTTATTAGATCAGAGATTCCCTGAACGGCACCTTTAAGTACATCATTAGCGGACTGAAATGCATTCAGCAAACTGCAATTACGCCCTAACACCTGCATGAGTTTTTCATTGGGAATAATAATTAAAGAGTCCACATTTTCTCTGAGCTCTTTTATCCCTTCAGACGCAATAGTCATTCTCTTGCGTCCCTCAAAAGGAAAAGGTTTAGTCACTACAGCAACCGTTAAAATCCCCAATTCTTTTGCTACCTCAGCTACGATAGGAGCCGCTCCTGTACCTGTACCTCCCCCCATTCCTGCTGTAATGAAAACCATATCAGCACCATTCAGCATATCAGCAATACGCTCACGATCTTCAATAGCGGCCTGACGACCCACTTCAGGGTTTGCACCTGCTCCCAACCCTTTTGTCAGAGTGTTACCCAACTGGATCAGCTTAGTACTCATTGAGGATAAAGCTTGTGCATCTGTATTTGCACAAACAAATTCAACCCCTTCCAAGTCACCACTTTCCATGTGTTTTACAGCGTTGCCACCGCCTCCGCCTACACCAATCACTTTGATCACTGCATTCTGCGGTACGCTATCCAACAGCTCAAACATCTTTAGCTCCTTTAGTACTTAGCGCTGTACTATCGCGTCGTTATGCTGCCTATAAACTGAAACAGCGAAATAAAACTTTAAAATCCCGTACAACCGAATTTAAAAATTACCCTGAAACCAAGCCTTCATTTTTTCAAAAACGTTGACCTTACCGGGAATAACCTCCCCTAGCTCAGTCTCCTTTGATTCTCCAGCAACATGATCCTGTTGAGCATATTGCAACAAGCCCATGCCGGTTGCGAAAATCGGACTGTTAAGATAATCCTCCATCCCTTTAACACCGTGAGGTTTTGCCAGGCGTACAGGCATATGAAAAATCTCTTCCGCAAGTTCAACAGCCCCTTCCATTTTTGAAGTCCCGCCTGTAAGTACAATGCCTGCAGCAACCAGATCTTCAAATCCGCTTTTACGCAGCTCAGATTGAATCAGCGTAAACAGCTCCTCATAGCGGGGCTCTACGACCTCTGCTAAAGACTGGCGGGAAAGGTTTCTAGCGGGCCTTTCACCTACTCCAGGCACTTTAACCGTTTCATCTGCAGCGGCCAGTTGTGCCAAAGCACAGGCATATTTAACCTTTATATCTTCTGCATGCTGAGTGGGTGTGCGCAGGGCCATAGCAATATCATTAGTCACCTGATCCCCTGCAATTGGAATGACACCTGTATGTCGAATTGCACCACCTGTAAAGATTGATATATCGGATGTCCCTCCCCCAATATCTACCATGCATACACCCAGTTCTTTCTCGTCATCAGTCAGCACTGAATAGCTGGAGGCCAGCTGTTCGAGGACAAGATTATCGACCTCAAGACCACACCGGCGTACACACTTTTCAATATTTTGCGCTGCATTTACAGAACCGGTTACCAAATGGACCTTGGCCTCCAAACGTACACCCGACATACCCAGTGGCTCTTTTATTCCTTCAGAGCCATCTATTTCATACTCTTGTGGCAGAATGTGAATAATCTTCTGATCTGCAGGAATCGCTACAGCACGAGCAGCATCAATCACTCTCTCGATATCGTATTCTGTAACTTCTCTGTCCCGGACTGCCACAATACCGTGTGAATTCAGGCTACTAATGTGACTACCTGCTATCCCGACAGTTACTGAGTGTATTTTGCATCCAGCCATCAGCTCTGCTTCTTCTACTGCCCGCTGAATAGAACTCACCGTAGACTCGATATTGACTACCACCCCTTTTTTCAAACCTCGTGAAGGGTGTGAACCGATACCAATCACTTCTATGGCTCCATCCATGCTTACCTCAGCAACCAAACACAATACTTTTGAGGTACCGATATCTAATGCAACAATCATGTTGTTATCCATTCTGTGATTCATGCTGTTTTACCCTGCATTTTCTTCATCGGTTTTATCACGCCATTTAACCGCCACACCGTGTGTGTAACGAATATCAATTTGTTCAATTTCAGCTGATCTTTCTCTCAAACGTTGCTGGTATACTTCAAGAAAACGCTCCAGCCGCTCATTTATATTTTCTCGCCCGATAATGACTCTTATCTGGTTATTTAATTTAAGAGACCAGGCTCCTCGCGCTTCCAGATCTAAACTCAAAATACTCAATCCAGAAGACCGAAACATTTGATTCAGATCGTGAAATTGAGACATAACTCTTTCTGTATCTGGAGCTGGACCACTCAATCTTGGTAAAGATCGATATTGCTCTTTAAGTTCCGGCCAAAAAATATCTCCCTGATGGTTCAGCAAACCTCGCTCTCCCCATCGAGCAACCGGAACTTCTTCTTCAACGATTACTTTAATGTTGTTCGGCCAGTCCCGGGTAACTGCAGCCCCTCTAACCCATGGTTGTTCTTTGACCAGGGTTTGCACTCCATTTATGTCCACCTGTAAAAAAGGGGCACTAAACTCATTCGCAATTTTTCTACCTAATGCTGGACGATCCAAATGTTGCGTTGCTCCAGAAATTGAAATTATTTCTACTGGACGGTCCATCCACTGAATTAACTGAGACGTTAAGCTCCAAACAATTCCCACAAACATTAATAATGCGGATAGAGTCCAAAATGGCTTCCACCACCAATCCTGTTCTGCAGTGGTTTCAACAACTTCCCTTTCTGTATACTCCCGGCTTGCCCCTGTAGGTGCAGGATCAGACTCTGGAGTTACTGACTGAAAGGAAAAAAGTTTCATTCTCAATCCAACTCTGACGTTAATATTTCAACGACTAAGCGTTCAAACGGGATGCCCGCTTCCGCTGCTGACATAGGTACTAAGCTATGATCAGTCATACCTGGAGCAGTGTTGATCTCAAGTAATTGGAACTCACCATTTTCATCCTGCATTACATCCACGCGCCCCCAACCTTTACAACCTAAAGAGGAGAAGGCTATTTCTGCTAGGGCCTTAAGCTCGTTAAGCTTGTTTTCACTAAGCCCGGTTTCAAATTGATATTGGGTATTTGTAGACAGGTATTTAGCATTGAAATCATAAAACTCATGATCCGTTACCAACTTAATTGCAGGTAATGCCCGCCCATTCAAAACCGCGACAGTATACTCATCGCCTGACATCCAACGCTCAGCAATCACACAACGGTCATACTTCCCGGCAGTAGCCAACGCCTGCTTGAGCTGCTCAAGATTACTCACCTTGCTCATGCCGATACTTGATCCCTCATGGGCAGGCTTCACAATCATCGGGAAACCTAATTTCTCGGCAACTTGGTCTAATTCAACATTTCCATCCAATAAAGCAAAAGTCGGTGTCGGAATACCGGCGCCAATCCAAAGCTGTTTGGTGCGCAGTTTATCCATTCCGATGGCCGACGCAGCAACTCCGCTTCCAGTGTATGGTTTGCCTATCATCTCCAATAAACCTTGCAAGGTACCATCTTCGCCACCCGGTCCATGCAGAATCAAAAAAGCTCGGTCAAACTTCTCATTTTCAAGTTGAGAAACCGGGCTCAAATTATTTTTTTCGCCATATAGGTCAATCCCAAATGCATCTACACCTGCTTGATTCAGGGCGTTAAGAACAGCAGCCCCACTCTTCAACGACACAGGTCTTTCGGAAGAATTACCGCCATAAATAACAGCAACACGGCCTAATTTTTCCCGCAAGGATTCATTGACTCTATAACTCAAGACTCACCCCCATTGGTCACAAAAGATAACTGTTTCAACTGATGAGACAGAGCAGTAATATCCCCCGCTCCCTGAGTCAGCAAAAGGTCTCCTGGCTGTAAGATATTCTCTAAAATCTCAGCCACTGTTTGCTTATCACTGACGAAAACCGGATCTAGGCTGCCTCTCTGACGAATGCTTCGACATAAGCTACGGCTGTCAGCACCCGCTACTGCCTCTTCTCCTGCGGGATAAACTTCCAACAGCAGCAGAACATCCACTTCCGAAAGTACTTCGACAAAATCTTCATAAAGATCTCGGGTTCGGCTATATCGATGTGGCTGATAAATCATCACCAAACGTTTATCCGGCCAACCCTCTCTAATCGCTTTAACAACAGCATTTACTTCACGTGGATGATGACCATAATCATCCACCAGCATGGCTGTCCCTTCATTGAGTGCCACATCACCTAAAATCTGGAAACGCCGCCCGACTCCTTCAAATTTTTGTAGAGCCTGACAGATAGCCTGATCAGAGATACCCTCATCAGTTGCCACAGCTATACATGACAAAGCATTCAAAACATTATGATGTCCCGGCATATTCAGCGATATTTCAAGATCTTCATAACCTGAAGGGCGTTTTACAGTGAAGTGAGTACACATACCATCTTGCCGAATATTTTCTGCTCTGAAGTCAGCTTCTTCGTTCATTCCGTAGGTAATAATCGGACGGTTCACTTCTGGCAAGATCTCACATACAACCGGGTCATCCGTACACATGACCGCTAAACCGTAAAACGGGAGATTGTGAAGGAACTCAATGAAGGTTTTCTTCAAGCGAGAGAAATCATTCTCATAAGTTTCCATATGATCGGCGTCGATATTTGTAACAATAGCGACCATTGGTTGGAGATGAAGAAACGAAGCATCACTCTCATCTGCCTCTGCAACCAGATAACGACTGGTTCCCATTTTTGCATTCGTACCCGCACTATTGAGGCGCCCACCAATAACAAATGTAGGGTCAAGCTCACCCTCGGCAAAAATCGATGCAAGAAGACTTGTCGATGTTGTCTTTCCGTGTGTACCTGATACAGCAATGCCATGCCTGTAGCGCATCAGTTCGGCTAACATTTCTGCACGGCGGACAATAGGGATACGCTGTTCTCTTGCTGCTATTACTTCTGGATTAGCCTCATTTACTGCAGTTGAGACCACCACCACATCGACACCAGCCACATTAGAATCCTGATGACCGATAAAGATTTCCATCCCCAAGTCCTGCAACCGTTTCGTTGTTGCTGAATCTTTAATATCTGAGCCGGAAATTCTATATCCCTGATTCAGAAGCACTTCAGCGATGCCACACATCCCAACACCGCCAATACCTATAAAGTGAATACGGCTGATACGGCGCATCTCTGGGACTTCGAATCGGGTAAGCGCTCTCTGTTGTTTCATTATTTAATCGCCTCTAGGCAAACATCCGCTAACTGTTCACTGGCTTCAGGTTTACCTAAAGCCCGAGCTTTATTTGCCATATTAAGCAACTGGTCTCTATCTACCAGCTGCTCTGTTATCAGTTTTTTTAAACACTCTTTGCTCAGCTCCGTCTGCTGAATCAGTATTGCGGCACCGTGATCTGCTAAATAACCCGCATTTTTGGTTTGGTGGTCATCTACGGCATATGGGAAAGGCACAAGAACTGCGGCTACACCAGCAATGCTAAGCTCACTGATAGTTAACGCACCAGCACGGCATACAACGACGTCAGCCCATGCATAGGCCTGATCCATCTCGTCAATAAAAGGGACGACTTTACACTCCTTCACACCAAACTGTTCATAACGCTGTAGTGTTTCTTCAATATTGCGTTTACCCGTTTGATGCCAAATTTCAGGTCTTTCCTGTGGTGGTATATCAGCCAGCACCTCAGGAAGAAGGTCATTAATTGCTTTAGCCCCCAGGCTTCCACCAACAACCAGCAAACGGCCTTTACCTGTTCTGCCCTGAAAACGCTCAGCCGGATCTGACATTTTCAGGATATTGCCACGGACAGGATTTCCAATTGATTGCGTCTTAAGATTGGCAGGGAAAGCACCTTCAAAAGCTTCAAGTACTTTATTAGATAACTTGGATAAAGACCTGTTAGTCATCCCAGCCACAGCATTTTGCTCATGGATAATCAGTGGTTTTCGCAGTATCCAAGCGGCTAAACCACCTGGTCCTGATGCGAAACCTCCCATCCCAAGAACCACATCAGGATTAACATTTCTGACAACACGCAAAGCCTGATATAAAGCAATCAGTAATTTGAATGGTGCCAGCAGAAGGCTGAGTTTGCCTTTACCACGTAACCCCTTAACATCAATCGAATGCAACTTAATACCAGCTTTAGGAATGAGATCCGCCTCAATACCATGCCTGGAGCCCAACCATTCGACATGGACACCTTGCTGCTGAAGTTTTTCAGCAGTCGCCAAGGCCGGGAAGACATGTCCACCGGTACCTCCAGCCATAACAAGAGCGACAGCATTTTTCTTACTCATTTACGCCCTCCTTGCTTGTAGACCCAGTTCCCTTCAAAGCGGACAGCTTCAATTCATAATCCACCCTCAGAATGACAGCCAGCATGGCGCAGCTCACCATCAAACTACTACCGCCGTAACTTACAAGAGGTAAAGTCAGCCCTTTGGTTGGTAATGCACCCACGTTCACACCAATATTAATCAATGCCTGGCCGGCCAAGATAATTCCGAAGCCATAACAAACATAAGACTTAAAAAACTCTTTCGCTTTTTCCGCCCTGCGACCGATCCGAAAAATCCTGACGACTAATACAGCCAAAATAGTGATCAGAGTAAAAGCACCAAAAAAACCCAGTTCTTCTGCCATCACAGAAAAAACGAAATCGGTATGCGCCTCTGGCAGATAGAATAATTTCTGCACGCTATTACCCAGCCCAGTACCAAACCATTCACCGCGCCCAAATGCAATTTGAGCTTGCGAGAGCTGATAACCTTTACCAAACGGGTCTGACCATGGATCTAAAAAGCTCTGGAGACGAGCCATACGGTAAGGTTGTAATCCAACGACTGTCACCAGCAAAAGAATGACTCCACTGATGACCATTAAAAACTGTGAAAAGCGCATTCCTCCCAGGAAGATCATGCCCATCACTGTGCCCATTAACACTACAAGAGCACCAAAATCCGGTTCGAAGTACAACAAAGCGCAAAAAATCCCCAAAGGCAGTGTTGGTTTAGCAATGCCTTTCCAGCTGGTTCTAACCTCATCCAGACGCCTTACCAAATAACCCGCCATATACATAACCATGCAAAATTTAGCGACCTCAGATGGCTGTAGGTTTATAGGCCCTAATGGCAACCAGCGGCGACTACCATTCACTACTTTGCCTATTCCTGGGATCAATACTAATACAAGAAGAATACCTGCCCCGATCATCCACCAGTGTCCGGTTTTTTCCCAAAAGGACAGAGGAATTCTCCAAACAATAATTGCCGCCACTATAGAAATCGCAATAAACACCGCCTGACGAATTGCGTAAAAATAGGGTGTGCCCGTATTTTTCAGTGCAACATCAAGTGAAGCTGAACTGATCATTACAAAACCAATCAACATTAAGGCTGCGGCACAGCAGAGTACCCAAGGGTCAAAAGGTAAAACATCATCGGTTTCTCGTGACCATACAAGCTTGAATGATGGCAAAATAGACGTAATCATAATGCCTCCACTGCTGACATGAATTTGTCACCACGATCTGGAAAACCACTGAACATATCAAAACTTGCACAAGCCGGTGACAGCAGTACAATATCGCCACTCTTTGCTATAGAAGCAGCTGTATTCACAGCCTCGCTCATATCCACAGCGGGTTGTTTCAAGACATCTCCGCAGGCGGTCGCAAGCTCACTACCATCTTCACCTATATAAACAATTGCTCGACAATACTTTTCTACTGGGGCCTCTAATTCTGAAAATTCTGCCCCTTTGCCTACTCCACCAGCAATTAATACAATTTTCGATTCATGCGGCAGCGTGTCACCCAAACCAATCAATGCAGCTACCGTTGCACCAACATTAGTACCTTTTGAGTCGTTGAAGTAACTCACACCACGATGATCACATACCCACTGACACCGGTGATCCAAACCAGGAAATACCTTCAACGCGTTAACCATCGCCTCCAAAGGCAATCCCGCTGCTTGCCCTAAAGCGAGTGCAGCTAAGGCGTTGGATATATTGTGTCGCCCGCGGATTTTAAGTTGGTCCACTGGCATGATTTTTTCTAAACCGAGGCCTAGAAATATCTTTTCGCCTTCCTGAATAAGACCGAACAGTTTCAGATCGGGCTTACCAAGGTGGTATGAGGTAATGGATACATCTTTTGGCATAAGCGGAGCAGTCAGGGCATCATCCCGATTAATCACCACATGATGCGCACCTCTGAAAATACGATGCTTAGCCTGATAGTAATGCTGCACTGAATCATAACGATCCATATGGTCCGGGCTGATATTCAAAACCGTCGCAACTTCAGCCCTGAGATCATTGGTTGTTTCCAACTGAAAACTGGACAGTTCCATGACATATAGGTCTTTTTCTGGCTCAGTCAGAAAATCTAGAACCGGAGTGCCAATATTGCCGCATACCCCAACACTCAGGCCCGCCTCAACAGCCATCGCCCCAACCAGTGTTGTTACTGTACTTTTTGCATTCGACCCGGTAATCGCAATTATCGGAGCTTTAATTTCACGACAAAAAAGATCTATATCACCGCTCAGTTTAACGCCGTTTTTTTCTGCAGCCTGGATTGCCGGGTCACTCACAGCAACTCCAGGACTCACAAACAACTCATCGGCCGTACGAAGGAAGTCAGCATCAAATGGCCCACAACGAAGATGAACATCAGGCATTTCTGCAGCCAATTCAGCGGCACCTGAAGGCTTCTCTCTGCTATCGACTACAGCAAAGTGAATCCCTTTACCTTGCAGATAACGCGCACACGCCAGCCCGGTTTTTCCCAAACCGATTACAATTTTAAAATTGTCACTGGCAATCAAAGACATCTGATCAATTTCCTTAACGAATTTTCAGAGATGCGAGACCGATTAACACAAGCACCACGGTGATAATCCAGAAGCGGACTATGACTCTGGGTTCGGGCCAACCTTTCAACTCAAAATGGTGATGTAATGGCGCCATACGGAAAATGCGTCGTCCTGTTAACTTAAATGACGCAACCTGCAAAATTACAGACACCGTTTCCGCTACAAAAACCCCCCCCATAATGAACAAAACTAACTCTTGCCTGACAATGACCGCGATCACTCCCAAGGCCGCGCCTAGCGATAGGGCACCGACATCACCCATGAAGACCTGTGCCGGATATGTATTGAACCAAAGAAATCCGAGCCCAGCCCCAACGATAGCTCCGCAGAAGATAATCAACTCACCAGAACCGGCAATATATGGAATCAATAGATAGTCAGCGAACTGGCTATGCCCGGAAAGATAAGCAAATACCCCTAAAGCACCTGCAACCAGAACTGTTGGCAGAATAGCAAGTCCATCTAAACCATCGGTCAGGTTTACTGCATTTGAACTACCAACAATGACAAAATAGGTAAATACAATGAAGAAAATCCCTAACTCAATCGATACATTTTTAAGGAATGGGATCAGCAGCGAAGTTTCTGCTGGAGTTTGAGCAAATAAATAAAGCAATACCGCCGCACCAATACCGCCAACTGATTGCCATAAATATTTCCAGCGCGCAGGTAACCCACGTGGATTTTTTTCAACCACTTTTCGGTAATCATCCACCCAACCCACAGCACCAAAAATCAATGTTACTCCAAGCGTAATCCAAACGTATTTATTGCTTAGATCACTCCATAACAAAGTACTGATTGCTATCGCCACCAAAATCAAAGCACCACCCATAGTAGGTGTACCCGCTTTACTCAGGTGAGACTGAGGACCATCATCGCGTATCGCTTGTCCAATCTGATTACTACGTAACTTGTTAATAACTATTGGACCTACGAGTAGCGAAATCATCAGCGCAGTTAGAACCCCTAGAATTCCGCGAAGCGTCAGATACTGAAAAACAGCGAAGCCGCTAAAGTATTCTGATAAAAATTCAGCTAAAAGTGGAAGCATTACTGTTTATTCCCCTACGCTCAGGCGTTTTACAACCTGATCCATTCCTGCACTTCTGGACCCTTTAATCAGGATATTGACCCCATCAATGGCCCTTTCACTAAGCGCTTTAATTAATTCATCTTTTGATTTAAAAAATCGGCCATCAATACCACCATTGGATTGATAAGCATTAACGGAGTGCCGGGACAGCGCACCAGTCGCCCAAAGGCTCGTGGTCCCCTTCTGCGCTGCCCGACAGCCTACCTCTTCATGCTGAGTTATCGCACCGTCTCCTAACTCAGCCATATCACCCAATACCAATACTGATTCACCTGGCAAACTGACCAGAAGGTCAATTGCAGCCATTACCGAACCAGGATTAGCGTTGTAGCTATCGTCTATTATCAATGCTCCAGCTTCATTCCTTTGTGGGAACATTCTTCCAGGTACTGATTTAAAAGCCTGTAACCCTTCCGCCACTTCAGCTAATTGCATACCTTGAGAAATTACCGCGGCAGAGGCCGCTAGTGCGTTAGCAACATTGTGCTCGCCCATCACTGATAATTGCACGACTATTGACTCTTGTTTGTAATGCAGCGTGAACTGAAAACAACCATTTGTTGCCGCTTCAATCTCAGTTGCATAAACATCTGCCTTCTCATTATTAAGTGAGAACATCAGGCGTTTATTATCCTGAGTCTGTTCCAGCCAGAAAGACACATTGGCATCATCAAGATTAATGATTGCCGTGCCATTAGTAGTTGATAGTCTTGTGAAAATTTCACCTTTCGCTTCAACCACACCCCGCAGTGAACCGAACCCTTCCAGGTGTGCACCCATTGCATTATTCAGTATTGCAACATCAGGCAAAGACAGGTTAGTTGTATAAGCAATCTCACCCTTGGCACTGGCACCCTGTTCAATGACAGCAACCTGATGATCGTTATTCAATTCCAGTAGCGTCAGTGGCACCCCAAAATCGTTATTCAAATTGCCTTTAGTAGCCAAGACCTGTTTATGCTGACCCAGGACAGTATTCAGCATCTCTTTAACAGAGGTTTTTCCACTACTTCCAGTGACGGCATAAACGGGTCCTTCAAACCGCTGCCGGTTAGCCAGCCCTGTTTGCCCTAATGCTATGCGTGTGTCTTCTACAATCCACTGAGGAATATCCAGGTCTAATTGACGTGAAACCACAGCAGCAACAGCACCCTTTTCTACCGCTTGCTCAACAAAATTATGTGCATCAAAATTCGGGCCTACCAACGCGACAAATAAATCCCCAGGCTTTATTGTACGTGTATCTGTACTCACATTTTCAAATGGACAATCCTGGGTAATTACCCCACCGAATTGAGCCTGTAAGTCTGAAAGTTTCCAGCTACCAATCATGCTGCTACTCCCAAAACTTGCTGACTCACTTCTAGGTCACTGAAAGGTAAACGTTCACCATTGATCTCCTGATAATCTTCATGACCTTTACCAGCAATCAAAACCACATCTTCTGCTCTAGCTTCATTAATCGCACGACGAATCGCATTAGCTCTATCAGCCTCAATTTCAGCTGCATGCTGCTTAATTCCATTTTTAATCATGGAGATAATGCTTTCCGGGTTTTCACTTCTTGGATTATCACTTGTAACCACAAGATGATCGGCTAATAGATCAGCCACATTACCCATCATTGATCGTTTGCCCTGATCTCTGTCTCCACCACATCCAAACACGCACCACAGAGCACCCTGAGTGTGTGCTTTCGCTGCGTGTAAAGCTTTTTCCAGAGCATCAGGAGTATGTGCATAATCAATAATGACCAGGGGTTTACTTTCAACAACAACCGCTTGCATCCTGCCAGGCACAGATTCCAATTCCGTCAGCCCTTTCTCTATATCACTCAACGAAAAACCTTGTTCTGATAGCACTGCGGCCACCAACAGCAAGTTATCCAGATTAAAATCCCCAATCACTGTGCTAGAAAACTCAAAATAGCCTTGCGGGGTTTTGAATTCTGCTTCAATGCCTTTCAGTGCTAAGCGGTATGCGACTGATACATAGTCACCCTTTACCCTTCCTACAGACACTTTTTTACAATCAACATCGGGATCAGAAAGTAATTTACGCCCAAATTCGTCCTCGTGATTTATCACTGCGGCCTTAAGGTCATACTCTTTGAAAAGCTTACTTTTTGCGTTTCCGTAACTTTCCATATCACCATGATAATCCAGGTGATCCCGGCTCAAATTAGTGAATAATGCAAAGTCAAAATCAACTGCAGCTACCCGAGCTTGCTCAAGGGCATGGCTGGATACTTCCATAACAACAGCGTCTGCACCCTGATCTTTTAAATCAGCAAACAATCGCTGAAGACCTATTGCATCTGGAGTGGTATGAGTAGCTTTACCCAATTGATCAGGAAAACCATTGCCAACCGTGCCAATAATTGCTGTTTTGACACCCAGAAAATTCATAGCCTGAGCAGTAAAATGTGCACAGGATGTTTTACCATTAGTGCCTGTAATACCGACAACACGCATAGATTCACTCGGGCTGTGATAAAAGCGTGCTGCAATCGGGCCTATTTGAGCATTAAGTTCTGTAACAGGCACAACAGGGACTGATACCTCAGGGCAGTCTTCAAACTCTTTTTTGTCTACTAATACCGCTACCGCACCGTTATCAACCGCATCCTGTACGAAATCGATACCTTTATGCTTCATTCCTGTTCTGGCAATAAACAAACATCCAGACTGAACTTCGCGACTATCCTGAGACACTGAAGACACAACGATACCGGCAGTGGGTTTCTCGACCCATTCCGGTATCAGTTCATGCAGTTCCCAGTTAAATATCATCATAAATCCTGTTTAGTTTTTACCTTTGAGCCATTCTTACATCACGATCAGGCCAGTCATCCGGGGGAATATTCATAAGCCTCAAAGCTCCCCCGACCGCACGTGAGAAGACGGGCGCTGCCACCTCGCCGCCGTAATATTCCTGACCTTGAGGGTTATCCACAATAACAACTGTCACAAGTCGCGGATTACTGGCAGGTGCTATACCAGCAAAAAATGAAAGATATTGATCATCGATGTATCCACCGCTTCCTACTTTGTGCACTGTCCCGGTTTTCCCGGCAACCTTATAACCCGGTATCGCTGCACGACGACCGGTACCTTTATTTGATATCACGGTTTGCATCATTTTTCGGACACTTTGTGCAACCTCAACAGGCATCACTCTGACCGATTTATCCTTACTATCCTGCTTAATCAAACTTACAGGACTCAGAACTCCATCATTAGCTAAGGCCAGATAGGATTGCGCCAATTGAAGAGGCGTTACTGCAACTCCGTATCCATACGAAAGAGTCGCTCTTTCAATGACCTGTTTATTACTCAGATACGGCAGATAGCCACTACTCTCACCTGGAAATCCAATTTCTGTAGGCTGGCCCATGCCAAGGTTATGATAAAGGTTACGTACTGAACCTTCTGGCAGACTAAGTGATAACTTGGTCACCCCAACGTTACTGGACTTGGTAATGATGGTGGAGACGTCAATCTCGCCATAATTGCGATGATCCCGAATGGTTTTGCGTTTTACCCGAATATAGCCCGGTGAGGTATCTACCATCGTATTTGGGGAGTACTGCCCACTCATTAAAGCTGCAGCGACTGTCATCGGCTTAACGGTTGAGCCCGGTTCAAAGGTATCGGTTACCGCCCGGTTTCTAAGTGCACTGGATATTCTTTGCCGAGGATCATTCGGGTTGTAAGAGGGCTGATTTACCATAGCAAGTACTTCACCAGTAGCCGCATCCAGCATAACCAAAGACCCGCCATCAGCGTGATGAGCGCTGACTGCAGCTTTAAGCTCTCTATAAGCCAGATATTGTAAACGAAGATCGATACTTAGCTGTATGTCATTGCCATGATGCGCAGGTGATACTTCCCGGATATGCTTGATGGTTCGCCCTAAACGGTCTTTCAGGACCAATTGTTTACCCGACTCTGCCTTAAGCCAGTCCTGATAAGCCAATTCCAAACCTTCCTGCCCTTTACCATCAAGGTTAGTGAAACCAACCAGATGCGTTGTAACCTCTGCAGCGGGATAATAACGTTTGTATTCTCTATCTACGTGTATACCACCTATACGAAGACTGCGAACATTTTCAGCCACTTCAGGTGTGGCCTGTCTTTGCAGATAAAGAAAGCGTTTAACCCTGTTTTCACTAAGCCTGGAAATTAACTTTTTCTTATTGGTTTTGAGCAGAACCGCAAGCTGACTTAAATTCTGATCTTGCATGTCAATCTTGGCCGGATCAGCCCATATAGTTGCTACAGGAGCACTAACGGCCAAAGGCTCGCCATTACGATCAGTGATAATTCCTCGGTGCGCGGGAACCTGAACTGTACGAAGACTTCTTGCATCCCCCTGTGTCTGCAGGAAAGCCTGCTCTTCAATATATAGAGAGAGCATTCGCACTGTTATGCCCAAAGCAACAGCAAAAAGAAGCACCAGCACCAACCATAGGCGCCAACCTCTTCCTGCTTCTGCTATGAACTTTTCATCACTCATTGATAACTATCTCTATTTGTTCAATATCAGGAACTTTCATTCCTAACTGTTTCACTGCTTGCTGTTCTACACGGTTATTGGCTGACCAGGCACTCTGCTCTAAAAGCAATTGCCCCCATTCAACCTGCAATTCATCTCTTTGCTTTATCAATTCCTGATGTTGGTTAAATAACTGACGATATTCAAAAGAGATCATAATGACCGCCAAACTGGAAACCAAAACCACTACAACGAACAAAAAAACAGCCAAGAACGGCCTCAATAACTCTTCGGCGCCAATAAAAGTTCTGGTTTCAACGGCTTCATCATCTGATGATTTAGCAAACGCTCCTATCCGCCAGAACTTCCATACAGCCATCAGGCAACCTTTTCAGCCACGCGCATCACTGCACTGCGCGCCCTCACATTCTGTTCAGTTTCAGACATGCTCGCCTTGACTGCCTTACCCACGCTTTTCATCCTAATCTTGAGCATATCGTTGGTTACAGGTATCCCTGGTGGCAGGTGCTCATCCCCTTTGACATGGTGTCGAATGAAACGCTTAACAATCCGGTCTTCCAGAGAATGAAAACTAATAACAACCAGTCTGCCTCCGACCTTCAACATCTCCAGAGCCTGATCCAAACAGTTTTCAAGATCTTCAAGCTCTCGATTGATAAAGATACGAATTCCCTGAAACGCTCTAGTGGCAGGATTTTTTCCTTTCTCCCAAGCCGGATTTGCTTCAGTCACTATTTTTGCCAGTTGAGCGGTAGTTGTGATCGGGTTTTGTTCACGCTCGGCTACGATTGCTCGTGCCATTCTGCGAGAAAATCGTTCTTCCCCATAGGTGTAAATTACATCTGCAATCTCCACCTCATCGGCTCTCGCAATCCAGTCCGCGGCGCTCTCACCCTGAGTGGTATCCATACGCATATCCAGCGGGCCATCATTCAAAAAACTAAAACCCCGGGATGCATCATCTAACTGAGGAGAGGAAACACCTAAATCCAACAACACCCCATCCAGTTTTCCCTGCATATCCCGCTCGGTTACAAATTGCTGCAACTGAGCAAAACTTCCGTGCGCAATCGTGAAACGTGGTTCGTCAGCAAAACATTTATGAGCAACTTTTATAGCTTCCGGGTCTTTATCAATAGCCATAAGATGACCATCAGAAGCGAGCTGATCCAATACAAGAGCACTATGTCCGCCACGGCCAAATGTGCCATCTACATAAAAACCAGAAGCATCCTGAACAAGAGCCTCTACAGCTTCATTCAATAACACTGTGATATGTTTAAATTCCTGGCTCATGAGCTCTCTCAATTAAAGCGAAAGGTTCTGAAGTTCTTCTGGCATATCCATACCAGCACTAACTTCCTGAAGATACTCTTCACGGGTTTCCAGCCATCTGGATTCACTCCAGATTTCAAACTTCTGCCCCTGCCCTAGTAACACAATTTTTTTATCCAGCCCTGCATATTCGCGTAAAGGACCGGAAAGCAATAACCTGCCATTGCCATCCATTTCTATATCAGTAGCATGACCGATCAATAATCGCTGTATGCGGCGTGCAGCAGGGTTAAAGCTTGGCAGGGATTCAATTTTTTCCTGAATGACTTCCCACTCTTCCAATGGATAAAGCAGCAAGCAACGTTCTTCGGTATCAATCGTTGCCACAAGCTGGCCAGCACAACACGCCGTGATCTGCTCACGATAACGTGCCGGGATCGCCATACGACCCTTTGCATCCAGATTGATTTGATTGACACCCCTAAACATTTTCCACCCTTTAAAACCGCAAAAAACCAATTAAACCCACTTTTACCCACTTTATCCCACTCAAGCACACTATAGAAAGTAACCACAACTAAAGCAAGGCTTGCACGATCGGAAACAGAACCGCAGGAATAGTTTTTTCTATCTTCATGAACAGGATGAATAGAGACAAACAACAGGGATTAGATAAGACCTATCTAAATCAATGAATTAGTATGAATTTACGACAAGGCATAGATGTAATTTTTCGATCTAACGTGAAAACAATCAAAGATAGCAATGTGGCGAGAATTGAGGAGTTTGCCGATAAGCCGGGTTCTGTCGTGGACAATCATTCATCTGGGATGCGCATCGCTACGCACCTCAAGCAACCTACCCGGTTCCAGCGCGGGTCACGCCTGTAGGAACCCTATTTGGTCTTGCTCCGAGTGGGGTTTACCATGCCGTAAAGTGTTACCACTTACGCGGTGCGCTCTTACCGCACCATTTCAACCTTACCGGCGCCTCGATCCGAAAAACAAGGCACTTAGGCGGTATATTTTCTGCTGCACTTTCCGTCGACTCGCGCCGCCCAGACGTTATCTGGCACTCTACCCTTTGGAGCCCGGACTTTCCTCCATCTCAATGAGACAGCGACTGCCTGGCAAACTCCTCGACGCGAATATTACCAAAACTTAACCTGCTTAGCGATCAAGTGCAGCCTGATAAAGCACTTTTTTCTTAAGCCCTGTAATTTTAGCAGCAATGGCAGACGCCTGACTTACAGGCAACTCAACCAGCAGTATATCCAGAACCTCTAAGGCTCTTGCATCCAACTCAAGAGGCTTCGATTCAGCGCCATGGACAATTACAACAAACTCGCCCTTCTGTTGATTTAAATCGGAAGCCATCCATTCAATTAAACCATCCAAAGGCAGAACTTGTATC
Source organism: Neptuniibacter sp. (assembly GCA_050633605.1). Taxonomy (GTDB): domain Bacteria; phylum Pseudomonadota; class Gammaproteobacteria; order Pseudomonadales; family Balneatricaceae; genus Neptuniibacter. Next base: position 84,843 of record JBOEGV010000020.1, read on the forward strand.
GTTTCATAAGTTTTAGTCAATTCACGTGCAATTGCTACCACCCGCTCACCGCCAAACACATCTTTCATATCCGCAAGCGAAGCTACAATCCGATGTGGTGACTCATAAAATACCAGAGTTCTAACCTCATCCATCAGCATTTTCAGATACTGCTTTCTAGCTGATGACTTGTTCGGCAAAAAACCCTCAAAGATAAAACGATCTGTTGGCAGACCAGCTGCAGATAAAGCTGATACGAATGCTACACACCCCGGTACCGGCACCACTCGAAAGCCAGCTTCACGCACGCCTTTCACAACAATGTAACCTGGGTCCGATATCAATGGAGTACCCGCGTCAGAAATAAGTGCAACACTGGCACCTGCTTGTAACTGGTGTACAATCGTCTCTATTCGCTGGCGTTCGTTATGCTCATGAACGGAAACTAGACGGGTATTGATGCCAAAATGCGCCATTAAACGTGCGCTGTGCCGCGTATCTTCAGCAGCAATCAGCTCAACCTGCTGCAATACTTCCACCGCGCGAGGGGTCATATCCTGCAAATTTCCTATCGGAGTCGCAACAACATACAACGCAGGTTCTAACATCATAATTTCCATCTAAAAGGTTTGGGTTTTGAAGTATATGAAATTTCATCGGCACCTGTCTCTTTCAGTCATTGTATTTTGCCTTGCTGTTGCCGGTTGCGCTCCCACATCATCGATTAAAGAACCAGAACTGACCGATGCGCAAAAAAAACGTGCAGCGATTACCACGTTAATACAAAACGCAGAAAAAGCTTCAGAACCTGAAGCATCAAAAATTCGTGCTGAAGCCGCACAAAAACTCATTGATCAACAGCAACTTTCAGAAGCACTTGAGCTCATCAATCAGATCAACTTGCTCCTGATTTCTGCCGATGAACGATACAACCTGGGTACAATTCAAATCAGTGAATCCATTAACACTGGTGACCCCGCATCTGCCCTCAATCAGATCGATACACTACTTATAACTGATGCAGAAATACTTACAATCGAACAGACACTAGCGCTTTACGATCTAAAACTAACCAGCAACAAAAGACTCAAGCAACCCTTTGCCACTATTCAAACTCTGATTAAAATCGCTAGTTTAAAAGACACTCAGGAATCCATTCGGGTCACTCATGATGAGATATGGAAAACACTAACCGACATAGAACCGGAACTCATTTCACAAAGACTTCATTCGGGCAACAGCAGCTATTCTGAACAAGGCTGGTTAGAGCTTTACAATGCACTAAGCACTAACAAACAGCTGGACACACAAGACCAGGCACTCAGCGACTGGCGCCAAATCTGGAATCAACACCCGGCAAATTCAGTATTACCCTCACTACTGGCTAAGCTGGACCAAAAGGCAATAGATATAAATACAATTGCCATCCTATTGCCATTCGAAGGTAAATTTTCTTCAGCAGCCCATGCAATCAAAGAAGGGCTACTAATCGCCCATTTTCGCCAGCAGAAACCTGGAGCCATACCTCCCGAATTAATTTTTCTTGATTCAACTAAAATCAACACACCTCATCAGCTTGCAATCATATTGACTGAGGCACAGGCCGATCTGGTAATTGGCCCACTGAATAAAAACTTTGTTAGTGAGCTTATCAATTCAACAGATATTAAAATTCCCATTCTGGCACTAAATTACTCAGAAAAAGAATTTAGAGAAGGCCTTTATCAATTTGGACTGTCAGCATCTGATGAAGCCAGGCAAGTTGCAATTAAAGCCCATGATGATGGGGTTAGGAAAGTCGCACTTTTAACTCCCAACACCAGCTGGGGCAATAAGATCCGAGAGAGCTTTAAAGTGGAGTTTGAATCTCTCGGTGGATTGGTGAGTACTGAACAATCTTTCGAAGACTCGCAGTCATTTTCTGATAAAGCATCTCTACTTCTCAATACACATACCAGCTCTCAACGCTACAAACTGCTAAAACAGACCGTTAACACCCGGAAAATAGAGTTTGAAGAACACCGAAGAACAGATATTGACGCCATAATCCTGTCTGCACTACCTAATGACGCCAGACAACTGAGTCCTATTTTAGCGTTTAACTTTGCCGGAAACCTCCCAATCTATTCAACTTCACATGTTTTTTCTGGTACAGCCGACCCTGTTCTCGATCAGGACCTGAATAAAATCAAGTTCCTTGCAACACCCTGGAGCTTATTACCCCCAACACAGAATAAGATTCTCCTATCCCAAGAGAGAAAAGATACCAACTCTCGTATGGGCCGACTTTACGCTCTGGGCATTGATGCATACAGAATTCACCCTTATCTAAAACAATTAAGCGCCCTTCCGGGTACTGAAATCAAAGGCGAAACCGGAACCCTTTCTCTTAACCAAATGGGTCAGGTAGAGAGAAATTTATTATGGGCAAGATATAAGGATGGAACCCCTCTATTAATTGAGTAATTTATGGACAAGAAGAAGATCGGCATGGATGCCGAAAGAAAAGCAGAAACCTTCCTTAGAAAGGAAAGACTTAAATTAATCACTCGAAATTTCAGATCCCGCTTTGGCGAAATCGACCTTATTATGATGGACAGCAATACATTGGTATTCATCGAAGTAAGGCTTCGCAACAGTCGAAAATACGGCGGTGCAGCAGCGTCTGTAACTCGCCAGAAGCAATCACGTATAATTAAAACAGCACAATGGTTTCTAATGCAAAACAATCAGTTTCAGAGCAAAGCCTGTAGATTTGATGTTATCGCATTTGAAGATGAAGCAGCGCCAGATAAACCACTATGGTATAAAGATGCTTTTAGTGCATGACTGAATTCGAAGGAACCCATGGAACTAGAAGAACGCATCATCCAGCAGCTGCATAATTCTATGGAAGTGAATGCGGTAACAATTGAACAATATACTCCACTGATTGCTCATGCCGGTGAACTTCTTCTTCATTGTCTGGTCAGTGAACACAAGATCATATGCTGCGGCAATGGCGCTTCATCATCACTGGGTCAGTTTTTTACTACCTTAATGATGAATCGGTTTAAACATGAACGCCCCGGTTTGCCCGCCATCAACTTAAACACTGATGGCAGCACTTTGAGTGCCATATGTGAAGATAGCAGCTTTATGGATGCCTTACCCAAGCAGATCCACGCCTTAGGCCAACCTGGAGACTTATTATTGCTAATGACACCACACGGTCGTTCCAGCAGTTTAATTCAGGCAATCCAGGCTGCACATAACCGTGATATGACTGTGATTGCACTGAATGGTGGCGATGGCGGTGACATTACCGCCCTTCTTGGACCTGATGAAATTGAGATATGCATCCCAAGTGAAGACCAAAATCTGGTTCATCATGCTCAACTATTGGTGCTATCCGCACTAAGTGATCTAATTGACTATCAACTTTTTGGAAGCGACACCCAATGAACAAAGGAAAAATCTTAGCCTTAATTACAGGAATCAGCCTCTCTGTACTAATGAGTGGATGCTCTCAACTTATCAGCGCAGGCCGAGAAGAGCCGATTAGAGAAAATCCTGGCAGCCGCACCGTCGGATCATATATTGATGATGAAGTCATTGAAACACTGTCCCTGGTTAATCTCACTAAAGGTTCTGATGAGATGAAATCAAGCAATATCAGTGTTACTAGCTACAACGGACTTGTCTTGCTAACCGGCCAGGCCCCTAGTGAAACTGCAAGACTAGAAGCGGAGCAGATCATCGCTCAAATACGAAAGGTCAGAAAAATTCACAACGAGATTAAGATTGCCGGCGTCTCCTCAACAATTGCACGTTCAAATGACCTATGGATCACCACTAAGGTAAAAGCTCAACTTCTTACTAATGAGAATATTGATGGCTCAAGAATTAAAGTTGTTACCGACAGTAGTATTGTCTACTTAATGGGGCTGGTCAGTGCTCAGGAAGCAGATAGCGCCATTAATATTGTACGCGGTATCGCTGGCGTTGAAAAAATCGTCAAGGTTTTTGAATACGTAAATATGTAACAACTGCACGTCTGAGCGACTGGCTGAAACGCTTAGGCGTGCTACTTCACTACTCTCAAACCCGGCTTTTTAGTCTTAGGGCTGTCAGAAGAATCTGATTTAGTTTCGTCAGCCTGCTTCTCACCAATATCAGCAACACTCTCTCTTTCTTGCAGGTAACACTCAGCCCCAGGCTCGGAACCAAAACCCATCCCCTGACCATTCTCTCTGGCATAGATAGCCATCACTGAGGCCATTGGAATATAAACATCCATAGGGCTCCCGGAAAAACGCGCATTAAAAGCAATCGCATCATCCCCAAGATAAAAATCTCTTACAGCAGAAGGCTGAATATTCAGGACAATCTGATCATCCTGAACAAACTGCTGAGGTACTATGACATTTTTTTGCATGCTATCAACCAACACATGGGGAGTTAAATCGTTATCCAACAACCACTCATAGATAGCCTTAACAATATAAGGGCGACTAGGCTTCATACTTTATCCCTTAAATGAAAAAGGGATGAACAATCATCCCTTAACGTTAGAACCAAATTGCAATCAATCTCGCATTTCGCGCTCTGCTTCAGATAAACTCACCTGGAACGACTCTCGCTCAAATAAGCTTTCCATGTATTTAAACAAAGGTTTGCACTGGTCTTCAGGTAAATCAATACCCAATAACGGCAAACGCCACAACAGAGGAGCAAGGCAGCAATCAACCAGAGTAAACTCTTCACTCATAAAGAACGGCTTCTCCGCAAAAATCGGAGCAATTGTTACCAAACTATCGCGTAATTCTTTTCGATTAACTTCAGCGGTCTCTTCATCATCAGCTATGGCCGCTTCAATAATATTATCGGCCAAATCACACCAGTCACGCTGAATGCGATACATATACAGACGACTTTCTGCACGCGCTACCGGGTAAACTGGCAGCAATGGCGGATGAGGAAAACGCTCATCTAGGTATTCCATCATCACATTTGGCTCATACAGAACCAGATCGCGATCCAACAGAGTCGGAAGACTGTTGTATGGATTCATAGCTGTCAGATCTTCAGGTAGATCACCCTCTTCACAATCATGAATCTCAACAGCAACACCCTTCTCAGCCAGCACGATCCGTACTCGGTGGCTATATTGATCTTCGCCATTTGAGTAGAAGGACATGGAAGAACGCTTTGCCACTACACCCATTAACAATACCCCTTATCAGAAACAGATACGCGGCCCCTTATATAAGGAGCCGCGTTAAGAACTCTGCGATTATATCACAAAGATATTAGTGTATATCTTTCCAGAACTCTTTCTTCAGAGCGTAAGCCAGGAAGAAGAACAAGAAAAGGAAGATCAGTACATATGTACCAATACGGTGAGAGTCCAATTTAGAAGGCTCACCCATGTACACCATGAAGTTAACAAGATCGTAAACAACCTTATCAAACTCTTCAGCTGACAATTCACCCGTGCCATCAACTACGGTTGCACAGTTATTCAGCGGAGTATTAGTCAGAGGGTCAATACCTTCACCACGCATACCGTGAGCGTGCATTTGATCCCATGAGCAGTTAGCTTTAACCACGCCCTGCAAAGACCCGAGCACGTTTGGCATACCAACATCTTTAAAGACTGAGTTATTCACACCCCATGGGCGGGAATCATCAGCGTAGAAACTACGCAGGTATGTATACAACCAATCAGGCCCACGCAGGCGCGCTTCCAAAGTTAGATCTGGTGGAGGGTTACCGAACCACTTACCAGCATCTTCTTTAGACATAGCAATTGTCATCTGCTCGCCAACCTTCTGATCACCAAAGATCATATGCTCAGCAACCAACTCAGGATTCATACCCAAATCAACAGCAGCACGTTCATAGCGCTGGTATTCAGCCGAGTGGCAGCCCATGCAGTAGTTAACAAACGTTTTCATGCCGCGCTGCAAAGACGCTTGATTATGCAGATCGACATCCATGTGGTCCAAGTGACCAGAACCACCAGCGGCATTAGCTGTAAGAGGCAGCACCGCCATTACTAATGTGATTAAAAACTTTTTCATCAGCCTGTAACCCTTTCTGGAACTGGTTTAGTACTTTCCATTTTGGTGTAGAACGGCATCAGGAAGAAGTACGCAAAGTACAGCGCAGTACAAATCTGAGCCAACAGTGTACGAGTTGGCGTTGATGCCACAACACCTAAATAACCCAGAATCACAAAGCTGATGCAGAAGATAACCAACATAACCTTACTGATCATACCTTTGTAACGAATGGATTTAACCGGACTACGGTCAAGCCATGGCAGAACAAACAGAATTGCGATCGCCCCACCCATTACAACAACACCTGGGAACTGGGAGCCAAATAACGGTGGAATTGCACGCAACATTGCATAGAAAGGCGTGAAGTACCATACCGGAGCTATATGATTCGGCGTTTTCAGCGGGTTTGCTGGCTCAAAGTTCGGCGCCTCAATCAGGTAACCACCACCTTCTGGGAAGAAGAAAATTACCGCACAGAAGACGAATAAGAACACAACCACACCCACAATATCTTTAACAGAGTAGTATGGGTGGAATGGAATGCCATCTAAAGGCACACCGTTCTCATCTTTCTTATCTTTGATTTCAACACCATCAGGGTTGTTAGATCCAACTTCATGCAGCGCGATAATGTGCAACACCACAAGAGCCAGTAACACTATAGGTAGCGCAACAACATGCAAGGAGAAGAAACGGTTAAGCGCTACACCTGACAGTACATAATCACCACGGATCCACAAAGCAAGATCTTCGCCGACAACAGGCACAGCGCTGAAGAGCGAGATAATAACCTGAGCACCCCAATAAGACATCTGACCCCAAGGTAACAAATACCCCATGAACGCTTCAGCCATCAGCGCCAGGTAGATCGTCATACCAAACAACCAAACCAACTCACGCGGCTTACGGTATGAACCGTACATCATGCCACGCAGCATATGCAGATATACCACTACAAAGAATGCAGATGCTCCTGTGGAGTGCATATATCGCAACAACCAACCATATTCGACATCACGCATTATGTATTCGATTGACTGGAACGCACCTTCCGCAGAAGGGTTGTAAGACATCGTTAGCCAGATACCCGTCAGGATCTGGTTAACCAGCACCAAAAGTGCCAGTGAGCCAAAGAAATACCAGAAGTTGAAGTTCTTTGGTGCATAGTATTTTGACAGGTGATCTTCCCACATAGCTGTTGCAGGGAAACGATCATCAATCCAACCCATAATTCCTGGGTTTCCTTTATTGCGAGTACCAGCCATTATGCAGTCTCCTGATCTACACCAACGATGATCACACTGTCGCTCTCATAGAAATGAGGCGGAATCACCAAGTTAGACGGTGCCGGGGAGCCGTTCATTACACGACCAGAAAGGTCAAAACGGGAACCGTGGCATGGGCAGTAATAGCCACCCACCCAATCCGCACCAAGATCAGCCGGTGCGATTTCTGGACGATACGTTGGAGAACATCCTAGATGCGTACAGATACCAACCAACACAGCAATATCATCACGAATAGCACGTGCTGGTGTATTTGGAATGTATTCTGGCTGCTCAGACGCCTCAGAATTTGGATCCTGCATATTGGAATCCAGTTTCGGCAGATTAGCCAGAGCTTCCTCACCTCGACGAACGATCCAAACTGGCTTACCACGCCACTTTGCAACCATCTGTTGCCCAGGCTCTAACTTGCTTACGTCCACCTTAACAGGTGCACCTGCAGTCTTTGCCTTAGCACTTGGGTTCCAGGAAGCTACGAATGGGACAGCTGCTCCGACAGCACCAACCGCACCAACTGCGGATGTAGCACCGATCAGGAGACGGCGCCGACCCTTATTCACGCCATCATTACTCATTAAGATTATCTCCCCTCAATCGACCTTAATTTTCTATTCGCAGGTGCAAAAAGAGTTCGGCCGCTAAGAATTGTAAAGCTACGAAATCGAGTACTTTAAAAATGGCCCAAATAGTAATGAAATTAACCCTTTCTTACAAGGTGAATTACCGTTTTTCCGGGAATCTTAGGCGAAAGTATTGATTTGACGCAGGACAAAAAAACGCCCACTCCCCCAAAGGGAGTAGGCGTTTTTGCAATATACGAAATATCTTTGTAAAAGATTAACGTTTCGAGAATTGTGGCTTCTTACGTGCTTTACGCAGACCCACTTTCTTACGTTCAACCATACGCGCATCACGAGTCACGTAACCCGCTTCACGCAGTGCAGGACGAAGAGTTTCATCAAACTGCATCAGCGCACGTGTAATACCATGACGAATTGCACCAGCCTGACCAAAGCCACCGCCACCTGCAACAGTAACAACAACGTCGAAAGACTCCAGATTGTTTGTCAACTCAAGTGGCTGACGAACGATCATACGAGCAGTCTCACGACCAAAATAATCTTCAATTGTACGGCTATTAATCGTAATAGAACCCGTACCTGGACGTAGGAAAACACGTGCTGTAGACGTTTTACGACGACCTGTACCGTAATACTGAGTAGTAGACATTATTTCCTTCCCCTTAGATATTCAGTTCTTTAGGCTGCTGAGCCTGATGCGGATGTTCAGCACCAGTGTAAACTTTCAGCTTTGCGTACATAGCGCGACCCAGAGGACCTTTTGGCAACATGCCTTTAACAGCCAACTCGATAATGCGCTCAGGGAAAGTCTCAATCATCTTCTCAAAAGAAGCTTCTTTCAGACCACCAGGATAACCAGTGTGACGGTAGTAAATTTTACCTTTACGTTTATTGCCAGTAACGCCGACTTTCTCAGCATTAACAACAACAATGTAATCACCAGTATCTACGTGCGGAGTGTATTCTGGCTTATGCTTACCACGCAGACGACGTGCAATTTCAGTAGCCAGACGACCCAGAGTTTGACCCTCTGCGTCAACAACGTACCAGTCGCGTTTTACTTCGGCTGGTTTAGCGACGAATGTTTTCATCTGTTTTGCCTTTTTAATTGGCTCAGATCTCGTTGATTTCATTAAAGAAATAACCGATCTGACTTATAATTATTTGTTGCTGGCCTTATCGACCACCAACTCGCTTCACCCCATGATCTTAACTTACTCAAATCTTGGGAGCGCGCATTATACTGACGAGCGCAATATATCGCAAGATTATTCATACACAAAAAATGCGCCAAAAGGCGCAATTTTTTATCGCATCAAGCCCGATGCTCTCTAGCCAAATACTCGTGAGATTGCATTTCGAGCAAACGACTTTGAGTACGTTCAATTTCAAATTCCAGACGCCCTTCAGTGTATATTTCGTGAATCGGCTTTTCTGCACTAATAATCAACTTAACACCGCTGTCATAAAATTCATCAACCATATTAATAAACCGACGCGCCGCATCATCATTAGCACGACCCAATTGAGGCACATTACCTACCATCACAGCATGAAAGATTTTCGCTAACTCGATATAATCATTTTGCGAACGAGGCCCCTCACAGATATCTTTAAAGTCAAACCAAACGACATCTTCACAACAGCGTCGTGTTTGCATATCACGGCCATTAATATCCAGCAATTCAGCCTCCACAACCTCTTCAAGGTCTGGCGCCAGGCTTTCAAAGCTTCTATTCAGACTTTCATCTGCTTTCTCATCGAGAGGATAATGATAAAGCTCAGCCTGCTCTAAGGCACGAAGACGATAGTCAACGCCACCATCAACATTCACTACCTCGGTGTAACGATTGAGCATATCAATGGCGGGAAGAAATCTAGCCCTCTGCAAACCATCTTTGTAAAGACCGTCAGGCACAATATTAGAGGTAGCAACCAGTGAGACTCCATTATTAAAGAGTTCCTGGAGCAAGCCACCCAAAATCATGGCATCAGTTATATCCGTTACAAAGAACTCATCAAAGCAGATAATACGCGTTTCGGAAGCATATTTTTTACCAATCTCAACCAGCGGATTTGCCGTCCCATCCAACTCCCTCAGCTCAGCATGCACTCGCTGCATAAAGCGATGAAAGTGTGTCCGCATTTTTTGTTCAAAAGGCAAACTATCGTAGAAAGTATCCATCAAGTAAGTTTTACCGCGGCCTACACCACCCCAGAAATACAAACCCTTAACTGGCTCTTTTGGCTCTGGTTTCTTTAACTTACTCGTCAACCGCCCCATCAAACCAACCTTCGGCTCCTTTTTCTGCGCCACAAGGTCATCAAAGAGTCGCTGCAGGTTTTCTACAGCCACCTCCTGTGCAGGATCATACGAGAAGTCATCCCTTTTCAGGTCTTGCTTATAGCGTTCTAATGGAGTCATGAGTTGATGCCGGTATATTTCAGAGCGTTAACAGCGCGAACTTTACCGACGAAATAGTTTTTTAGCAACTGCAACATAAGGAGGGTACTCAGATGAGCCACGCAGTCAATACAGGCAGGATAAAAGCAGTAATTGTGCCTGTCATACCCATTGCCAAACCACCAAATGCACCTGCCACCATTCCATACTCAAAGGCAAAAGCGGTCCCCATAGCATGAGCACCTACCCCGAGGACAAAACCTTTTGTCGATGGGTCTGTAATTTTCAAAACCCTATAGATCAATGGCGCGCTCAAACATCCCATTGCACCTGTAATTAGTACCAGGCCTGCAGCAAGAGAAGGAAAACCGCCTATTTTTTCTGCAACCGCTATAGCTATTGGAGATGTAACAGATTTAGGAGCAAGAGAAAGCAGAATCACATCATCAAATCCAAGCCACACCCCTAATAGAATTACTGACATCGCCGCAACAACAGCCCCAACCAAACTCCCCAGCACCAAAGGAATAAATAATTTTTTTACCGTAGCAAGATGGTCATACAGCGGCACTGCTAAAGCAACAACAGCAGGCCCAAGCAAAAAATGTATATATTTCCCCCCCTCCATATAGACCTGATAATTAGCCCCAAGCAGCTGAAGCATACTGATTATAAGCGCTAATGAGACGAGAACCGGGTGTAGAAATGGAGTTCTCGCTGCCTTTTTGTTAAGCCAGACTGCCACAAGGTAGACAGCTAAAGTAATTACCAGCCAAAACACTGGCAGCGTACTAAAATAATTCCAGTTCATGCCCTTTATTCTCCCCCAGAATCAGAAGGGGAGAAAACTTTAAGCAAACATGCAACAACAAGCATTGTAACTAAGGTACTGAAAAATAGAGCGAAAAGAAGCCCTTCCCAGTGCAGGGACAAAACCCCAAAATGCTTCATTAAGCCCACACCGGCAGGAACAAGCAACAGAGGTAACGCTTTAAGAAGCCCTTCGCTGGTTAACCTAAGTCCTTCCGGAACACCACCATTCATCATCAAACCAGCTAAAAGCACCACCATACCAACCACAGAGCCTGGAATAGGCACCTCCATCCAGGCAACCAAGAATTCCCCTAGAAGCAGGCAGATAAGAAGTATTAAAAAACCATGAATCATTTTGTTACCTATTTGACTAACTAGGACAACACTTTAAAAATCAGGCAAAAGCATTATTTAAACCTACCACTGCTAACCCAGAACCCCAATTACCCACTGAATGAAAAACTGAACTCTCATAAAAACATCCCGATCGGCTATCAGAATAATGGACTTTCTACTGAAACCCGGCCCTTCCTGAACAACAGGCTGGATTATTGATAGAAATCCCTATACCAAGCCACAAAACAATTCATTCCATCCTGAATTGACGTGCTCGGTTTAAAACCAACTGTCTTTTCCAGGTCAGAAACATCAGCATAAGTTGCAGGAACATCTCCTGGCTGCATTGGCATAAACTCTTTTACAGCCTCCTTTCCAGCAGCACTTTCAATTGCACGAATAAATTCCATCAATTCAATAGGCTGATTATTACCAATATTAAAAAGCCTGTAGGGAGCTGAGCTGATTGATGGATCCGACATGACTAAAGCATTATCGCGGGCTGGAATAACATCTTGCACACGAATTACCCCCTCTACGATATCATCAATAAAGGTGAAATCACGTCTCATCTTGCCATGATTAAATACCTTGATTGGATCACCATTAAGAATCGCTTTGGTAAACAGGAAAGGAGCCATATCCGGGCGCCCCCATGGTCCATATACTGTAAAGAAACGCAGACCAGTTGTTGGTATATCGTAAAGGTGAGAGTATGAATGAGCCATCAGCTCGTTTGATTTTTTTGTAGCAGCATAGAGAGAAACCGGGTGATCAACCCCATCCTGTGTAGAGAAAGGCATTTTGGTGTTCATACCATAAACTGAAGAGGAAGAAGCATATACCAAATGCTCAACCCCATTCTGTCGACAACCCTCCAGAATAGTCATCATTCCTACTAAGTTTGAATCCACATAAGCAAATGGGTTTTCAAGGGAATATCGAACACCCGCCTGAGCTGCAAGATGAATAACTCTGGAAAATTGCTCTACAGCAAACAGCTCGGCAATCGACTGTCTGTCAGCAAGGTCCATTTCTACAAAACTAAACGTACTATAAGTTTTCAGTTGATTTAAGCGAGCATGCTTCAGTTGCACGTCATAATAGTTATTCAGATTATCCAGACCGATAACATCATGGCCTAATTCACACAAACGAGCTGCTGTGTAATAACCTATAAAACCCGCTGCACCTGTTACTAAAAACTTCATTACCTATCCCACACTGATGATTACAACCGTCTGCTGGAAAATACAGCACGACAAAAAACGCGACCAATGGCCGCGTTTTTCAATTACTTTTGGCTAGCCAGGATACTTCGGCCACGCCCCATCCCATAATACTCCAACCCATGCCGCTCTACTAATTCAGGGTCGTACATATTTCTACCATCAATCACTACCGGATAGTTAAGTGAAGATTTAATCTGTTCAAAATCAGGAACTCTAAACGCTTTCCACTCCGTACAAATCACCAACAAATCAGATCCCTGCAGCGCAGCTTCTTTTGTACCTACCAGCTCAAGATCTGACCGACAACCATAGATGCGTTGAGTTTCCTCCATAGCCTCAGGGTCATAAGCTCTGACAGAGGCACCCTTACTCCAAAGTTGCTCTAACAAAACCCGACTCGAAGCTTCCCTCATATCGTCAGTATTAGGCTTAAATGACAAACCCCAGACTGCAATGGTTTTGCCATTAAGGTCACCAGAGAAATAGCCATCAACTCGTCCAAACAGGACCTCTTTCTGCTTGCCGTTAACGGCCTCTACCGATTTAAGTAGCTGCGCATCATACTCAATCCCATCAGCAGTTCTAACCAAGGCCTGCACATCCTTAGGGAAGCAGGAGCCTCCGTAACCACAACCCGGATAGATAAAGTGATAACCAATCCGTTCATCTGAACCAATTCCTCGACGAACATTTTCAATATCTGCACCCAAGCGCTCAGCTAATTGCGACATTTCATTCATAAAACTAATTTTAGTTGCCAGCATACAATTTGCTGCATACTTGGTTAGCTCAGCACTTCTGACATCCATAAAAATCATACGATCATGATTACGGTTAAAAGGAGAATATAACTCCCTCATCCTTGAAATCACATGATCACTATCCGTCCCCACCACAATCCGATCGGGACGCATACAATCATTGACTGCCGCACCCTCTTTTAAAAACTCAGGATTTGAAACCACATGAAACTCAACATCTTCACCTCTGGATTTCAGGACAGACGCGATTTTTGAGGAAACTTTGTCTGCCGTACCCACTGGCACGGTAGATTTATCAACTATGATTTTTTGAGAATCCATGTTTGAGGCAATTGTTTCAGCAACGGCAAGCACATATTTAAGATCCGCAGAGCCATCTTCATCAGGAGGTGTTCCAACTGCTATAAATTGAATTTCTCCGTGATTAACTCCCTCTAAGGCATCGGTAGTGAAATTCAGACGCCCTTCAGCAAAGTTACTTTCTACAATCGGGGTCAATCCGGGCTCATAGATTGGAATGATTCCTTTCTTCAGGCCATCTACCTTGTCCTGGTCAATATCGACACATACGACATCATGACCTACATCAGCCAAGACGGCAGCCTGAACCAAACCAACATATCCAATACCAAACACAGTAACTTTCATGAAAAGCTCTCAATTACAATTTCGTTAATGCTCAAACAAACCGAAGCACTCTATAGCCGAAATACTAAAGCAAGATTTACAAATTATTAAGAAAAAGTGACGAGGGCTTAAAAATAAAAAACGGCGAGCTCCTGCACTGGCTCGCCGTTGGACACTTACCTTCCTTGAAAAAAAGCGCCTCCGAAGAGGCGTTGAGCCAAGGGATTGGTAAAAGTTCTTTTACAGGACTAAGCGACGGATATCGCTCAGCAGGCTGTTCAAATAAGTTAAGAATTTACCTGCATCACCACCATTGATCGCGCGATGGTCATATGACAAGCACAAAGGCAGCATCTTACGAGGCTCAAACTCTTTGCCATTCCAGCGAGGCTCGATGTCCGCTTTCGACACACCCAGAATTGCAACTTCAGGCGCATTAACGATTGGCGTAAAGCCTGTACCACCGATACCACCCAAGCTTGAGATTGTGAAGCATGCGCCCTGCATCTCTGCAGGTTTCAGCTTACGATCTTTCGCTTTCCCAGCCAGCTCAATGGCTTCGTTTGATAGTTCGTAGATGCTCTTCTTATCTGCATCTTTGATCACTGGAACCATCAGGCCGTTTGGCGTATCAACCGCCATACCGATGTTCACATATTTTTTGTAAACAATATGCTCGCCATCTGCATGCAGTGATGCGTTAAACTTAGGATGCGCTTTCAATGCAATCGCGATCGCTTTCAACATGAAAGGTAGTGGCGTTAGGCGTACACCTGATTTCGCCGCTTCATCCTTCATCTCTTTACGGAACGCTTCTAGCTCGGTGATGTCAGCTTTATCGAACTGAGTCACATGCGGAATGTTCAACCAGCAGCGGCTCATATTGTCGCGAGTAATTTTTGCAATTTTGCTCAATTTCTCAACTTCAACTTCACCAAACTTGCTGAAATCCACTTCAGGAATCGCAGGGATGCCTGATCCACCGGTAACCGTACCGGCTTTTGGTTTTTCAGCTAGCTGCTTAAGTGCGCCTTTAACGTAAGCTTGAACATCTTCTTTAATTACACGACCACGACGACCTGTACCCGTTACCTGAGAAAGATCTACTCCAAATTCACGGGCAATAGCACGAACTGATGGACCTGCATGAACAGTACGATTCTTCTTCTCAAGCTCAGCTTTATCAACACCAGATGCCGGTGCTGGCGTAGCAGCCTTAGTCGGTGCCGCTGGAGCAGGTGCTGCCGGAGATGCAGCAGGAGCGGGTGCAGCTGCTGGCGCTGCGCCACCTGCTACTTCAAGCTCCATTAACAGATCACCTTCGTTTACTGTATCGCCTTCATTGATCTTGATGGAAACAACCACACCACCTTTCGGCGCAGGCACTTCCATTGATGCTTTGTCTGTTTCCAGAACAATGATGCTATCGCCTTCAGCAACGGTATCGCCATCTTTAACAAGCACTTCGACAACATCAACATCTGTAGCGCCCGATAGATCAGGAATCAGAACGTTTTCTTTGCCACCAGCTACTGGGGCTGCTGAGGCTGTTACCGGAGCCGCTTCCGCAGCTGGTGCAGGCTGAGCCGCCACAGGCGCATCAGCACCGCCAACCTGAAGATCTAATAATAGATCGCCTTCGTTAACCTGATCGTCTACTTTAATTTTCATAGAAACAACAACACCGGACTTAGGTGCTGGCACTTCCATAGATGCTTTGTCTGTTTCAAGGACGATTAAACTATCACCCTCTTCAACACTGTCGCCATCTTTAACAAGCACTTCGACAACATCAACATCCGTTGCGCCGGATAGGTCTGGAATTAAAATCCCTTCTACCGCAGCAGCAGCTGCTGGAGCCGGTGCTGCAGGAGCAGCAGGTTCTGGCGCAGCTTCGACAACCGGTGCTTCTACAGGTGCAGCTTCAGCACCCGCTCCGGTATCTAGATCAATAAGGACATCGCCTTCATTGACCTGATCATCGACATTAATTTTAACCGCAACGACTACACCTGAATCGGTAGACGGTACTTCCATAGACGCTTTATCTGTTTCCAGAACAATCAAGCTATCGCCTTCGCTAATAGAGTCACCAGCATTCACTAGCACTTCTACTACATCAACATCGGTTGAGCCTGATAAGTCAGGAACTGTAATTGTGATAATACTCACTATAAATCCTCCAGTTCTAAGCCGTTAAGAAGTTCAACGCAGACTAAACAGTCCACGGTGCCGGTTTAGCCGGGTTAATGTTGAACTTCTGCATGGCTTTAGCGACTTCAGCGCTTTCTACCTTGCCTTCTTCCTGTAGCGCTTTCAGCGCTGCCAGGACTACGTAGTAGCGATTAACTTCAAAGAATTCACGCAACTTAGTACGTGTATCTGAACGACCGTAACCGTCAGTACCCAATACTTTAAAGTTGCCAGGGATGAATTCACGCAGCTGATCTGCATAAGAGCGCATGTAATCAGTTGAAGCGATAACCGGCATAGAACCGCGGCTTTCGATACATTCAGTAACGTAAGCTTTCTTAGGCTCTGCTTCCGGGTTTAACATATTCTCACGCGCTACCGTAATTGCTTCACGGCGTAGCTCGTTGATTGAAGTAGTGCTCCAGATATCAGATTCGATACCGTAATCATCACGTAAAATTTCTGCCGCAGCTTCAACTTCACGCAATATCGTGCCACAACCCATTAGCTGAACTTTTTTCTCAGCGTCTTGACCTTCCTTAAGAAGATACATGCCTTTAATAATGCCTTCTTCGGCACCTTGCGGCATTGCTGGGTGGTGGTAGTTTTCATTCATGGTTGTGATGTAGTAGAAGCGGTTTTCCTGCTCCTGATACATACGACGCATACCATCCTGAACAATCACAGCCAATTCATAGCCATAAGTTGGATCGTAAGATACGCAGTTTGGAATCATCTGCGCCATTAGATGGCTGTGACCATCCTGATGCTGCAGACCTTCACCGTTCAATGTTGTACGACCTGACGTAGCTCCGATTAGGAAACCTCGTGCTTGCATGTCACCCGCAGCCCATACCAAATCCATGATGCGCTGGAAACCAAACATTGAGTAGTAGATATAGAACGGCACCATGGTGCAGTTATTGTTTGCATATGAAGTGGCCGCAGCCATCCATGCAGACATTGCGCCGGCTTCGTTGATACCCTCTTCAAGAATCTGACCTGTTTTGGACTCTTTGTAGAACATGATCTGATCAGAGTCATGCGGTACATAACGCTGCCCCGCAGAGGTGTAGATACCTAGCTGACGGAACATACCTTCCATACCGAAAGTACGTGCTTCATCAGGCACGATTGGCACAACACGCTCACCCATATTTTTGTCTTTAACGATCGTGCTCATCACACGGTTAAGAACCATCTGGGTAGACGATGCACGCTTGCCGCTGTCTTTCAGCTGACCGTCAAAGTCAGATAGTGGTGGCGTTTCAAGTTTCTCAAATTCGGTACGACGTACTGGGTAGAATCCACCCAAGCTCTTACGGCGTTCGAACATATATTTCATTTCTGGAGAATCTGGCGCTGGACGGTAATAAGGCACTTCCTTCAGCTGATCATCAGACAATGGAATATTAAAGCGATCACGGAAATCTTTCAGGTCATCGATAGCCACTTTTTTCATTGAGTGGGTATCGTTTTTAGCTTCGCCTGATTTACCTGTGCCGTAACCTTTAACAGTTTGCGCAAGGATAACCGTAGGCTGACCTTTATGATTCACTGCTTCATTGTAAGCCGCGAATACCTTATATGGGTCATGACCACCACGGTTAAGGTTCATGATGTCGTCGTCAGATAGATCTGCAACTAACTCAAGAAGCTCTGGGTATTTGCCAAAGAAATGTTCACGCGTATATGCGCCACCATTTGCTTTGTAGTTTTGCAGCTCACCATCACACACTTCATCAAAGCGTTTTTGCAGTAAGCCTTTGGTGTCTTTCTCAAATAGAGCGTCCCAATGACGACCCCAAAGACACTTAATGACATTCCAACCCGCACCACGGAAGATACCTTCCAGCTCCTGAACAATCTTACCGTTACCACGTACAGGTCCATCCAGACGCTGCAGGTTACAGTTAACTACGAAAATCAGGTTTTCAAGTTCTTCACGACCTGCAAGAGAGATAGCACCTAAAGACTCAGGCTCATCACACTCACCATCACCCAGGAATGCCCATACTTTACGGTCACCCCGATTGATCAAGTCACGTGCTGACAGATAACGCATAACATGTGCTTGATAGATCGCCTGAATAGGACCAAGACCCATAGATACCGTTGGGAACTGCCAAAAATCAGGCATTAGCCAAGGATGCGGGTAAGATGAAAGACCACCACCATCTACTTCACGACGGTAGTTATCCATCTGATCTTCAGATAGACGCCCTTCGAGATATGCACGCGAGTAAATACCCGGAGAAATGTGCCCCTGGAAGAAGACCATGTCAGATTCCTGACCTTCGTTACCACGGAAAAAGTAGTTAAAACCGATATCGTAAAGGGTTGCAGAGGAGGAGAAAGATGAGATATGGCCGCCAAGACCATCATCATTATCATTGGCTCGCATTACCATTGCCATGGCATTCCAGCGAATAAAGGAACGAATTCGGCGCTCCATAAATAGATCGCCTGGCATGTGAGCTTCATCTTTAACCGAAATTGTATTGCGGTAAGGTGTCGTCAGCGCAGTTGCTGAATCAACACCCATATCATTCGCCTTCTCACCTAGTTTACGCAGAATATATTTTGCACGATCGTCACCATCATTCTTGGCAACGGACTCAAGCGCGTCCAGCCATTCCTGTGTTTCAACCGGATCGACGTCATCAATAATGTCTTGCACTTTGACCTCTCCACTCTCAAAAGTTAACGCTTAATGTGTTTTTTAGTTATTCGCTTT
>JBOEGV010000021.1:0-57284 GCA_050633605.1 Neptuniibacter sp.
TCATTTTGATTATCTTTTATTCGCAAAGCGGTGATATTGTATCTAGTTCTAAACAAAACACAGTGATCCTGTGTTCCTTGGATCAATACAGATGTGGCATTTACACGCCAGTAAGCGGTTTTCTGAAGAAATTACAGGCGATGCAACACAATAATCAGGAGTCATGATTCGTGAGTAAAGAAGTTGTAGTTCTCAGTGCGGTACGTTCAGCAATTGGTGCTTTTGGCGGTAGTTTAAGCAGCATGGAACCAGCAGAATTGGCTGGTCAGGTAATGAAAGAGGCTGTAAATCGCTCTGGTGCAGACCCAGAGAAGATCAATTATGTAACAGTAGGTAACTGTATCCCTACCGAATCACGTTATGCTTACGTCGCTCGTGTTGCGGCTATTCAGGCTGGCCTGCCTATGGAATCAGTAGCGATGTCTGTAAATCGCCTGTGTAGCTCTGGCTTACAGGGCATTGTAACAACCGCACAACAGATTATGTTAGGTGACTGTGACTACGGTGTTGGCGGTGGTGTTGAAGTAATGTCTCGCGGCGCGTACCTGTCTACTGCAATGCGTTCAGGCGCTCGCATGGGCGACACGCAAATGCTTGATTCTATGGTCTCTGTACTAACCGACCCGTTTGGTGCCGGTCACATGGGTATCACAGCGGAAAACCTTGCTGAAAAGTGGGATATCAGTCGTGAAGAGCAGGATGCATTAGCGGTTGAATCTCAGCGCCGTGCAGCGGTTGCGATTGAAGAAGGTCGCTTCAAATCTCAGATTGTT
This sequence comes from Neptuniibacter sp., assembly GCA_050633605.1. Lineage (GTDB taxonomy): Bacteria > Pseudomonadota > Gammaproteobacteria > Pseudomonadales > Balneatricaceae > Neptuniibacter. The sequence goes on from JBOEGV010000021.1 coordinate 774, forward strand.
CCGATCGTACAGAAAACCCGTAAAGGTGAAGTTGTATTTGATACCGACGAACATGGTAAGCCTGGCGCTACTATGGAAGGCCTGGCAAAAATGCGCCCGGCATTTAAGAAAGACGGTACAGTGACAGCTGCTAACGCATCAGGTATCAATGATGGTGCAGCGTTCTTCGTTCTGGCATCTGCAGAAGCTGCTGAAGCTGCAGGTCAGAAACCAATCGCTAAGATCAAATCTTACGCTGTAGCAGGTGTCGCTAACGACATTATGGGTGAAGGTCCAATCCCATCGACTAAACTTGCACTAGAAAAAGCAGGCCTGTCTCTGGACGATATGGACGTGATTGAGTCCAACGAAGCATTTGCTGCACAGGCTATAGCCGTTGCTAAAGGCCTGGGCTTGGATATGGAAAAAACCAATCCAAACGGCGGCGCAATCGCTCTGGGTCACCCTGTAGGTTGCTCCGGTGCATTCATCGCAACTAAAGCGGTGTATGAGCTTGAACGTATCGAAGGCAAGTATGCACTGGTAACCATGTGTATCGGTGGTGGTCAGGGTATTGCGGTAATCTTCGAACGCGTATAACAGTTCCCCATTGATAACTGTTTGAAATGCCGGGATTCTTCCCGGCATTTTTTTATCTTTTGCCTTTCCAAATATAACTTCAGTTCGGCTACACTGAACAACAATGTTCAGAATAAGGCGGGCTGGTTATGCTTTCTGTGGGTGATCTTTTTTCCCAGGAATTTTCAAATTATTGTAAAGAAGAACTCTGGGAAGCCATCTCACATTATTACTGTATTGATGAATCAGATCTGGTTAGTCAGTTAAGACAAAATCTTCCTCACAATGACTCTGAAACTCTGGCAAAACAATGGATAGATACTCTGCGGGAACGTCCTGAAGACCCCTTTTCCGTAGCAGAGTTGATGACCAGATTTGGGCTGAGCAGTGATGAAGGTTTAGTCCTGCTTGCTCTGGCTGAGGCACTTTTACGTATTCCGGATAGCTCAACAGCAGAAGCGTTAATTGCAGATAAACTTCAGGATCTGGACATTGGCAACCTGCCTTTCGCTAACCAATCTGCGCACTGGACTGATCTGAGCGCTATCTGGGGTATTGCCATTGGACAGCAACTCATCTCTCACGACAAAGAACCGCATAACATTCTGGATGCCCTATGGTCCAGGCTGGGGAATAAAGCGGTTCATTCTGCACTGAAGTTTGCACTGGAACATATTGGCAAACAGTTTGTCTTTGCTGAAACCATTCATGAAGCGCTCGACATCAGAGCTGACTATTCCCCTGAGCAAACGGCTTTTTCTTTTGACATGCTGGGCGAGGCCGCGATATGCCAGGAAGATGTCGATTTTTATTTTAATGCTTACTTAGAGGCGATCCAGGCAGCGGGAGCCCAGCAGTCTGAACATTCCACCAGCATATCTATCAAGCTATCTGCACTTCACCCCAGGCTTGAGAACAGCAAAATTGAGGATGTTCACACCCACCTTTTGCACCGGTTATTTCAACTCATTGCAACCGCACGAAATCTCGACATTGCCATTACAATTGATGCCGAAGAGTCTGAACGCCTGGAACTGACCCTGCTCGTTTTTGAACAACTGATTTACAGCGAGCTTTGCTTAGGTTGGGGCAAACTTGGACTGGCGGTTCAAGCTTATAGTAAACGAGCACTACCTGTATTGGGTTGGCTTCAAGCATTAGCCCAGGATGCTGCAACCCCAATTCCTGTGCGTCTGGTAAAAGGCGCTTATTGGGATAGTGAGATAAAAAAAGCCCAACAAACCGGATTACCCGACTACCCTGTATTTACCCAAAAAGCAGCGACTGATCTCTCCTACATGCTCTGCAGTAGTTTTCTTCTGTCGTCGCAATCCGGTTCACTACAACCACAATTCGCTACGCACAACGCATTGACTGTTAGTTTTATTCAACAGTTTAAATCCAACAAAACCTTTGAATTCCAGCGCCTTCATGGGATGGGGCTGGAATTATATGATGAAGTTTTAAGAAGCACTCAAAACAAATGTCGTATCTACGCCCCTATAGGAAGCCACCAAACCTTACTGCCCTACCTTGTAAGACGTCTTCTTGAAAATGGCGCGAATTCTTCTTTTGTTTTTCAACTGTATGACAAGTCCATCAATACAGCACAACTTTTACAGTTGCCTGAAAAGATAATAGAAACGGGTACAGCGCCTATCCCTAAACCACCCTCTGTCTTCCAACCTGTCCGTCGCAATTCAACAGGGACCAACCTTGGCAGTTTAAAGCAGTTAAGGAGCTTACATGCCAGTCTATTAGCTACCACAAAGAAACAATGGTTTAGCCAGCCCATTATTGCTGGAGAAGTATCAGAAGGCATTGAACTGGCCCGGATTTATTCGCCATATCAACTCGACTATTCACCCGGGTATAGGAGCTTTTGCTCTGGTGAACAGGTGAAAGAGGCTATCAGCTCCGCAGATGCCTATCTTTCAGAATGGGGTGAACAACCGCTTCAAACACGGACATCCATTCTGATCCGCTACGCCGAACTTCTGGAATGTCACAAAGATGAGCTTATCGCCCTATGCATACGTGAAGCTGGAAAAACCCTACAAGATGCCATTGACGAGATAAGAGAAGCGATCGACTTCTGTTACTACTATGCCAATTCTACCGAACAGAGCCTTTCGCCAGAAAACCTGATCTCCGTGACCGGCGAGAACAATGAGCTGTTTTATCGAAGGCGTGGAGTTTTTCTTTGCATCAGCCCCTGGAATTTTCCTCTGGCAATATTCACCGGATCAACATCTACGGCTTTTACTCTCAACCAACAACTGGCTAATCGCATAGGAGCGCCAATCACTCCCATGATTGCTGAAACCGGCGGGCAAAATGCGATGATTGCAGACAGCACTGCTCTGCCTGAGCAATTAATAAAGGATCTGATCAGATCCGCTTTTAACAGCGCAGGACAACGATGCTCTGCTCTCAGAGTCCTTTATCTGCAGGAAGACTTTGCAGACCTGATCGAAGCTAAACTTAAAGGGGCCATGGATGAATTGAAAATTGGCAACCCGAATGACTTCAGCACCGACATTGGCCCTGTCATCAGTAAAAAATCTATGGATCAGCTCTATCAACACATAGAACTACACAGGGTGAAAGGGAAAATCATCTATGAATTGGAGTTGGATGATCACCACAATAATGGCTACTTTGTTCCGCCTACTTTAATCCGCCTGCATACACTCGATGAGTTAAATGAAGAAGTTTTCGGTCCGGTTCTCCACATCATCAGGTATTCCTCTGAAAACATTGAGAGGATAATCAATGAAATTAACAGAACTGGCTATGGATTAACTCTGGGCATTCATTCACGAAACAACCACTTTGTAGAAAAGATTTGTTCCTTAGCGAAAGTCGGAAACATTTACGTCAACAGAGATCAAATTGGTGCAGTTGTTGGAACTCAACCTTTCGGCGGGGTTGGGCTATCAGGTACAGGCCCTAAGGCGGGCGGCCCAGATTATCTGAAACGATTTACTCAAGAGTGCACGATTACCATTAATACAACAGCTTCTGGTGGGAATTTCGAGTTACTGAGCCGATAAAAAAGTTAATCTACTTGTTTCAGCACTGGAGAAGCCAGATATTTTCCTTTATCCAGTGTTTGAGCTACTTCCTCAAGGCGCTGCATCACTTTCTCAGCATCTGGATAGTCTTTATGCAAAACAAGATAGACGTGTGTTTTCTTTAAAGAGGAATAAGTTAAATCCGGGATAGGGCTTTGTTCCAGAATTTCTGCCGCAGGGAATGCATAGTCAATTACGTATTCAGCTCTCCCTCTGGAAAGCATTGCAAATGCTGATGTATGGTTACGTGCAGGGTAATTAACAATTTGATGCGCAGGATTCTTTATATGCTTAAGAAAACCCGCGTAACCATAACCCTGTATGGTGATAACACTTTTACCTTTCAACTGTTCAATCGAATGAACGGGTTCCGAATCTCCCCGATAAAAGCTCCTTATCTCTACCAGAGCAACCGGATCTTTACTTACCAGACAACACCCCTGTAATAAGGATTCAGAATTCACCAACATAGAAAACTTCGATACACCGGCCCTCAAATTAGCGAACATACGTTTCGCGGGATAATCCTGTGGGTGCCAGGGGATACCCGCTTTTGAAAAGAGTTCATCAGCCAGTTTAAGTAGAGGGTTCTTAAGTTTACCATCCTGATCACGCTGAGTTGTCCAAACAGAAATATCCGGATAGGCATATTCAAGCTCTTCAGGTAACGCATAGCAGCTAGCCGACAATGTGACTATTAGCGTGATTAAACAAAACTTAGCCTTCATCCCAATCAATGTTTAGTTCTCTCTTATTATTCAACAGACATTGCCGGTTTCAACTTATAACAGGGTTGATATTCCTGATAATTAATTTTCATTCTGCGCTGTTTTACAAAGGATGATAACAACGTGTCCAGTGGTTCCATAATGCTCTCTTCGCCCTGAATTGCAAACGGACCAAACTCCTCAATCTCTTTGATACCCATCTCTTTTACATTACCGGCTACAATGCCAGAAAGAGCGCATCGGAGATTGGCAGCTAACTCACATTCAGACTGATCTTTGATCAACTCCAGTGAAGCCATATTTTCATGATTTGGTTCAAAGGGTTGCTGAAAATTTTCAGGGATGTATAGCTGCCAGTTAAAGTGGAAAGATTCACTGGTTGCTACACGGTACCGGGTTACCTGCTCCAAGCCTTCAGCCATAGTTTCGGCAACCAGATGCTCATCATCCACAATAACCTTATATCGTGACGCAGCATTCTCGCCCAGAGTTTCACGTATAAAGCCATCTAAAGTAGCAAAATATTCTTCACTTCCTGCTGGCCCCGTCAGAACCAGTGGGAAAGGCAGGTTGTGATTCCTTTCATTTAAAAGAATACCCAGAATATAAAGTAACTCTTCTGCGGTCCCCGCCCCACCGGGAAAAATAACGATGCCATGTCCTAAACGCACAAATGCCTCAAGACGCTTTTCGATATCTGGCATGATGATCAGTTTATTTACGATAGGGTTTGGGCTTTCTGCTGCAATAATTCCAGGCTCTGTAACGCCAACGTATTGACCTTCTTTTATACGCTGTTTGGCATGGGAAATCGTTGCGCCTTTCATTGGACCTTTCATTGCACCAGGGCCACAACCGGTACAAATATTTAAACCACGCAAGCCCATTTCATAGCCCACTTTTTTTGTATATTCATACTCATGGCGATCAATGGAATGACCACCCCAGCATACAACCATATCTGGTCTAACATGGGGTCTGATTGCACCAGCATGCCGGAGAATATGAAAAACCATATTTGTAGTAGCTTCAGTCTCGGTAACACCTGGACAACATTTATCCAGTTCTATTCCTACGTAAAGTAAATCACGTAACACTGAAAAAAGGTGTTCACGAATACCTGTAATTATTTCACCGTTAACAAAAGCAGTTGCTGGAGCATTGATCAATTCAAGTTGAACACTGCGGTGTTTATGACTTATTTTGATATCAAACTGGCGAAATTTATCTAACACCTGTTTGGTGCTATCCAGTTCACTACCACTGTTTAGAACTGCAAGTGCACACTGTCTGAACAGGCGGTACAGCCCTCCCTGGCTGGCATCCTGTAGTTGACGGACTTCATAAGGAGAAAGAGTATTAAGGCTATCAATAGGTGTAACACTGGTACTAACAAAGGGCTCAGTAATCATTAGATAATCTCCGTGACATCCTATCTGGTTCAGCATTTCCTAATGGAGTGACCAACATGACGATACACTTGCCATTGAGTCTCTGTGAAAAGCAGAAAACAACCAGAACAGGCCTTTGAATTCTTGTAATTATTAATATTAAGACCCTGAACGATAATTCGAAGTTCCCTTAACAACTATAGCCAACCCCAACGATAACAACAAAAAATCTTTATAAATCAGATGGTAACTATATTTGCTCAAGAATATCATTTATAAATTCCGGCACTACTTCACTTGCATGGCCATAGATATGGTGATCGAAAGCCGACTCTTTTTTTGAAGGCTCCAGATTCAATTCAACAGTTACTGCGCCACAGGCATTTGCCATTTCCACAAATCCCGCTGCCGGGTAAACATGGCCAGATGTTCCTATGGATATAAACAGATCACAGTTTTCCAGCGCGTTATAAATTCTATCCATTTGCATAGGCATTTCCCCAAACCAGACAATATCCGGGCGCAGGTTTCCAGATGATCCACAACACTGGCACAGGTCTTCTGGCTGAGAATCTGAGTCTGTTCTGTACACCATTCCGGTATTTTTACAGCGCATGTTGAGTAATTCACCGTGCATGTGAATCAGATTTTCACTTCCAGCACGCTCGTGTAAGTTATCGATATTCTGTGTTACCAACAGGCTCTTTCCGGGAAATTTATTCTCTAACTTAGCTAATGCGTGATGAGCGGGGTTGGGTTTCACCGAGTCTGATAACAACTGTTTTCTGCGTTCGTTGTAAAAACGATGAACCAAGTGAGGGTCTCGTTCAAAAGCTTCTGGAGTAGCTACATCGTCGACTTTATGGTCCTCCCATAAGCCATCAGATGCTCTGAAAGTACGAATTCCAGACTCTGCAGAGATTCCGGCCCCGGTTAAAATAACAATCGATTCAATCGCCATAAATGCCTCTAAATAATTTGCCTCTTGTCATACTGAGGCAACATATGTATTACTAGACTAATCTAGAGATTACAGACCAGCCTAATCTATTCGCTGCTGGTTAAAAAGAGCACTCATCTGAGTATTAAAAGTGCCCCGAAAGAAAAACGGTTTTACCGACATAGTTACTATAAGCGCAAAACCTGGCTACAGGCTTTCCTGCGCTCGCCTTAGACAAACCACTTGCTGGCTTGCACTCTCCCCTTCGGCTATACAAGGAACCGGCTATGACTGCCTCTAAACTCTATATTCTTGACACCAATGTTTTACTTCACGACCCGAAGTGTCTGTATGAATTCAAAGAGCAGGACATCTCTATACCGATGACCGTGCTTGAAGAGTTAGATGATATTAAAGACCGCAAGAAGAATGTCTCACAGGAAGCCAGAGCCGCAATCCGGGCAATCGATGATATTTTAAGTAAGTCGGCAGACGCTTCAGAAATCACAAAAGGTGTCGACATTCATATCCCAATCACCTCAGCCAATAAAGATCTAAGGCTCGGTCAACTCAGTATTTTCCCAGACCATGAACTGACAGCGCGACAAGGTTTTCTCCCGGACAATGCCAATAAAGATAATCAGATTATAAATTGCGCTCTTCACCTACAAGCCACTAACCCTCATAGAGATATCATCCTTGTTACGAAAGATATCAATATGCGCCTTAAGGCATTAGGGGCTGGTCTGAAACGCGTTGAAGATTACCGTACTGACCAGCTTGTTTCCGACATTGAGCTGCTGCCTGCAGGGCATAGCAACCTGGAAGGTAACTTCTGGGAAAGAGTAGAAGATGTAAACAGCTATCAGGAAGGCAGTCATACCTACCACAAAATCACACAAGATCTGCTTCCTGAAACCTACCCTTGTGAATATATCTATGATGATTCAGAAGAGTTTGCAGCTCGGGTATCCAGCGTAAATGATGGCCAGGTGACTTTGCTGGATCTCGGCGTCGATCGTCTGATGCAACAAAATTGCTGGGGTATTGAGCCCATCAATATTTTCCAGGCTTTCGCTATGAATGCAGTTCTCGATCCCGATCTGGATCTGGTTATTCTGAATGGTGCAGCGGGTTCTGGTAAAACGTTAATTGCGCTGGCCTGTGCACTGGAAATGGTCATTGAACAGCGCCGTTATAATAAAATTATAGTGACGCGTTCTACACCACCTGTAGCAGAAGATATAGGCTTTTTACCGGGCACTGAGGAGGAAAAAATGACGCCCTGGCTCAGTGCAATTCAAGATAACCTTGAAGCCATGCATGAACATGATGAACGCCCGCAAAGCAGTGTTAAGTACGCGATTGAAAAAGCCAATATCCAGTTTAAATCTCTTAACTTTATCCGTGGTCGTAGTATTCAGGAGGCCATCGTTCTTCTGGATGAAGCTCAAAACCTGACGCCTTCTCAACTTAAAACCATTGTTACCCGATGCGGTAAAGGCTCTAAGATCATTTGCCTTGGTAACCTTGCCCAGATTGACTCCAATTATTTGACTCCTCTTACATCGGGCCTGACCTATTTGGTAGAGCGGTTCAAGGATTACGAAGGCGCTGCAAATGTTCACCTAGAAGGCATCTTCCGATCTCGCTTAGCGGAATACGCAGAGGAACATTTATAAGCTGGAGTAGAGTTACCTATTATCAATTAGTTTTTAATGGCAAAAATATTTTCTAATTTCGATTATTTAAGCCATCATTAAACTAATTCAGTAACAATTTTGACTATTCTTGAGTACTATATTGCGGTGTATATAAAACGCTCAAGGAAGGGGTAAAACCAGATGGCAGCCTTTTTTAAACAACTCATCCGTGATGAGTCTCATTACCTCGGATCGATTCTTTCTGACGGAGCCCTCTATCAAACTGATTTTACCAATCTCTATGGCCTTCAAGGCGATGACACCTTAATCGCTGCAGACCTTGCTGTAGGCGCCCTTTCCGGGGGCAGTGGTAACGACACATATGAAGTCGCCACTGCCTGGGAGCTTATGATTGGAGATGGAGGAGGCGGCGACGACACTCTCTATTTCTCTCAGGATACCTATGCTGAAGCTCTCTCAAGTATGTATTGGTTTGAGATCGATCAAGAGCACTTGGTTTTTTACAATCTTGATGACATTTACGTTACTGTTTTCGATTACCTGACACCCTCCTCCGAAATTGAATTTGTGCAGTTTAGCGATAGCGTCCCCAAAAAGATGGATAGTCTATTAGGTGAATTAACCCAGTCTTATTATGCTGGCTGGTACGAGCTATCTGAAATAGAAGAACTTACTCCTGAGTATCACAAGTTTCTGCACGACTTCCTCGACAATTATGGCATCGAAGGAGCCTTGTACGAGTCTGAATATAGCCATTACGGCACAATACAGGCCATGTATATTGCCTATTACGGCCGCCCGGCGGATAAAAGCGGCCTCGAATATTGGAATCAGCGTCTGATTGAAGCCGATGGCAATCTCTATGACATCTTACAAGATTTCGGTAACTCCGATGAATTCAGATCCGAATATGGCAACCTCACCAATGAACAGTTAATGACGGGGTTATACCAGCAGCTTTTCAGCAGACAACCCGACTTAAGCGGCATCCTCTTCTACTTAAATCTGCTCAACACAGAACAAACCGACCTGGCAACAATTGCCGCCAATCTATACTACGGTGCAGTCGGTGGAGATTTAAATACAATCAATAACAAAGTAATTGCAGCAACCTATTTCACCCACAGTCTGGATGATAATAAGTACGACAAATTTAGTTACCGTGGCGAAGAGATACTCGACCAGGTTAAAGAGATGATGCACGGTATTGCAATTACCGATTACCTCAGCCCGGTGGTTACAGAGTATGTCGATCCAGATGCTGAAGAAGCTGAACCAGAACCAGAACCAGATCCAGACGCTGAAGAAGTGATTGAAACAACATCGTTTAACCCCTATGAAGAAATCATATCAACAATTGATACTTTCTTGATCTCCAATGCAGACGTCACCAATGATAATGATTCCTTTACCCCCTGGAGCACATCGGAAGGCATTAAACTTATCGGTGTCTCCGATAGCGTTGATAACAACCTTTCGGGTGATCTTATTTAATCTAAGCACCCTCCGTTTTGAGACAGCCCCTCGCTTTGCGCTGGGGCTTTTTCTTGGTTAAAACATCCATCGTTACAATACGAGGTACATTTGGAGTAAAATGTTTTAATGCTTTCTTTCATCAAAAAAACAACCAATTACTTTTTTATCGGAGTGGTTAAAATCTACCAATATCTGATCAGCCCTCTCATAGGGCCTCGCTGTAGATTTTACCCAACATGTTCAAACTATATGATCGAAGCCATTCAACTTCATGGCCCAATCAAAGGGCTTTATTTAGGGGTAAAGAGGATTGTTCGCTGCCATCCATATACAGATGGAGGTTATGATCCAGTACCTGATAAACAAGAAAAATGCTGTACATCAAACACCGAGACTCAAGAAAAAAACGATACTTGAGCCCTTCACCTTTCTATCTGCAATCTTAATTCCCCAACCCGTCACTTCCGTGCCATTTACAACAAAATAGTTGCTGTCCGTATTACTGCATGAGATATGACCAAAAAAACAAAGCGTAATTACTAATCCCCTTTAGTACTGAGCCTAATCGGTTTATGATACGCCAGTTTTCGTAAAAGCCGGATCTACTGGATTATATGTTCACACCTCTATCTGTCATTCTCTATGTCACTGTCTATATGGGACTTCTCTTTGCCATTGCGCAATATGTGGAGAAAAGAATTCAGGCACAGGGGGGGAATGCCGGCAGTAATCGTTGGACCTACGCCATTTCACTGGCGGTATATCATACGTCATGGACGTTTTATGGCAGCGTGGGCTTTGCTGCTACTTCAGGTTTTTTATATCTCGGTATCTATGGCGGGGCATTAATCGGCATTGCTTTCTGGTGGGTAACCCTAAGACGGGCTATTCAGGCCAAAGAGACATTTCGTATCACCAGCATCGCCGACTTTATCTCCACCCGTTATAACCGCTCACAAAAAATTGCTGCTTTAGTCACCATCATCGCGTTGATAGGTATTGTTCCCTATATAGCTCTACAGCTTAAAGCCATTATCAGTTCTTTCGAATTGATTACCAACACATCTCACACAGCAGGTGACTATGGATACGCCGGCTGGGTCGTAACCATTTTCATGATAGGTTTTACCATCATTTTCGGTGTCCGCAAGCTGGATCCTACCGAACGCCACCAGGGAATGATCGCTGCCCTTGCTGCTGAATGTGTAGTGAAACTCATTGCCTTTGGAGCCGTTGGCTTTTTTGTTACCTATACACTATTTGATGGTTTCGGCGATATAGCTGATCGCCTGAGACAGGCTAACCTAGAGCATGTGATCAGTTTCTCCGCTACAGAAAACAGTGGCCTGATGTGGGTTACACTGATGATTCTTAGCTTTTCAGCCATTCATACCCTGCCACGACAGTTCCATGTAACCGTGGTTGAAAATTCAGACCGAAAGCATTTAAAAACTGCAATGTGGCTGTTTCCACTGTACATTATTGCAATCAATGTATTTGTTGTACCAATTGCCGCCGCCGGTTTGCTGCAAGGCATTTCCCCAGAAAATGCTGATTTCTTTGTGTTGCTCCTTCCTCAGCAAGCAGGCAGTGACAGTCTGACTATTCTGGCCTTTATTGGTGGATTCTCTGCTGCTACAGGTATGATTATCATCACCACGATGACTCTTTCCACTATGGCTTCGAACCATCTGATACTACCAACTCTGGAAAAAGTTTCAGTTCTAAAACCATACCGAAGCTACTTGTTACAGCTTCGCTGGATTGTGGTTTCGTTGATAATGCTAGGCAGCCTCTGGTTTGCTCAGGAATTTGCGGATTCTTATATTCTGGTTGCTATCGGTTTATTATCTTTTGTGGCGGTTTTACAATTTATGCCTTCACTGTTTGGAGGCATATTCTGGAGAAAAGGAAATAGCCTGGGTGCGTTCTTAGGGCTCCTCAGCGGTTTCTGCATTTGGTGTTACAGTCTTCTGATCCCGACATTCATTAAGCATGGTTGGTTTTCTCAAACACTATTGAGTGATGGTCCCTGGCACATTATAGCACTACGACCTGAAGCGCTGTTTGGGCTGGAAGGATTAAATCCAGTTACCCATGCAATGATTTGGTCTTTGATTTTTAATATTGGTCTATACATCATTGGATCATTAATCTTTTCACCCAACAAAAGTGAAAGAAACCTCACCACAGAATTTATCGCTTCACTTAATTCAACGGCTTCTCGCCGTGCCCGACCTACCGGTTTAGATTCATATATTCTGCTGCATCCAAAGCTGGAAGAAGCCCAAAGTCTATTAGCAGATTATTTAAGTGAAGATAAAGCTGAAGTAGCGGTCAACAAAATTGCAGATGATCTTCAGGTTCATGAAAAAACCAAAGTTACCATTATCGAACTGGTTGAATTCCATCGTATGGTTGAGCATGTTCTCGCGGGTTCCATTGGAGCAGCAAGTGCGCATCAGGCTATTGAGAAAACAATTAGGTACAACAATCGTGAAGAAGCTGATCTCAAGGCACTATACAGTCATATAGTATCTGAGCTGCAGACCACGGACAAAGATTCGACTTCTGATTCATCCAGTGACACTGGAAGTTATGGCTACGGTCTGATTGAGGATTTACAGAGCCAGATTGATGAGCTCGAAGACAAAGTTATACACCAATCATCCACGATCAATATGCTGGAAACCAAACTGGATGCACGCTACGAAGAGATATTTAAGTATCGTATGGAATCTCAGAAATCGCGTCAGGACAACGTACTTCTTCAAGAAGAGTTAAAGCTAATCCTGAGCAAACAAGAATAGTATTATCAGGTAGTAGAAGACCACGCTCTACTACCTGAATCATTGCAACTGAATTGTTTACTGCACAACTGGGGCCTTTATATCAGCCTCGGTGACCATCTCAATCCCCTGTGAGCTGAAACTCAAATCCATACTGATTTTCATATTCAGGTTTTCCAATATTTTAAACTGCTCAGCCACTTCCGGCGTTGCGTTCATTTTCATTAATGGAACTATTGGCTGAAACAAACGTGAATAATCGGCGGAAAGATGAACAACACCATTACTGACCGGAACCTCTGCAGCAAGCATATCAGCCATTGCGCGTGACTGTTTCCCGGTATAAACAACCAGATGTTGTCCTTTCAGAGCAAGCATGGGTTTAATATGCCCCGCATTTGGCTCAGGAATCAAACTGGAGAGGTCGACAGCTGTACCATCTTTAGGTAACTGAACAGAAGCCAGATTAGGCGCAAAAGTTTTTGCCATATTAAACAGCACTTCAGGGTTATCAGCTGACAGAGAAAGTAATGCATCAACATTAGTAACATCAGGCGCAGGACCTGAAACATCAATCGCAAAATCTTTAACGGCCATTCCAACACCCTTAATCCCCTGAATCATGCCTGTGAACATGGCTAAAGCGGCAGGGTTGGATTGTTGTAGAGACAATTGCATTTTTTGCAAAGGCTCACAGCTGTATTCTGCATTCAAGGCAGCACTCCAAATAGATGACAGTGCTGGATTAATTTTATTAGCATCAAGTCCAAGGCCGAAACCAAAAACCTGCGAGTCCTTGAGATAGGATGGGATATAACCTTGCATAGTCGTTAATGCCCCCATCAATGTACTATTATTGCTTTCCATAATCATGGACGCTTTGACATAACTTCGGTCCGATGTAATCTGCATATCACGCAGTCCAAAGACTGTTTTCGGCCAACTGCTGGCTATATCCGCCATTTCCGACTGACATTCTGAACTGCGTATTTCAGATAACCCCTGACCCTCTGGTTTCACACTCAATAATTTACTCAGCATCCTTGCCAGTGTATTACCTTCGGTACTTGTGAAAGCGGTGACAAGTTCCTGATGATCAATATAAGCGATACTGTTTGGCAGAAAATGATGTTTGGCCTGAATCGATTGCACTTTGCCCGAAGCCTGCAAAGACTTTGAAGGTTTTTCAACACCCAGCGCCACTTCAAGGTGTTCAGTGCTGATCAGGTGACCACTGATTGTGATAGTTACCCATTTTTCCTGTTGTGAAATTAACAATTCAAATGTTTGACCACCCTCCATAGCTATTCGATAAACCCTATAGCTCTGGCCTCCCAATTGTTTTAATTGATGAGTAAAACCACTCTCCTGCTCAGCTTTATCGAACAATTTCCATATCGCCTCAGTATCGCTGGTCTGATAGCGAACAACGGGTAAAGCACCTACCATAAAAAAAGCCCCAACAAACTCATCCTCAAGTCCAAAAGTTTGTTGAAAGGCCTCGCCAGACTGGCTAGCAGTAAAATAAGAATTCAGCAGACTCGATAAAAACAGCCCCTGAGCTGAACCATCTTTTTCCAATTGGTAGGTCAGCTCCGGAGGCATTTCAGCTTGCGTAAAGGTTGTATTTTTAAGGTAATTTTTTAATGGAAAAGGCTCTAGCTGCCCCGAAAACATAATGGTATCCGCTGGTATAGATTCCAATAAAACCTCAGATATATTTCTTTCTACTGGCGCATCAGTTTTTTTATTTCCCTGCTGACTCAACATATACCCTGCAGTACCCGCAACCAATACTGCTCCAGCTATAACTAAATTACGCATGAACTCACTCCGCTGTTCGTTTCAAACGATCTTAACCTATAGAATATGTCAGTGTCTTGTATTGACCTGAACCATTCATTGCCTCCTGGAAACTATACTGATCAAAGCAGATTTAATTGGAAAAAGTATGAAAAAAAGCGCTAAAGGCCTCACCCTCTCCTCCGGTCATGAACTGGATGCATTTATTGAAGAACTCAATAAAGCCCCGGCTACCCTAAGCAACCAAAACACGGGAAGAATCTTATTCGCTTTAGACGCAACCGCCAGCCGCCAACGTACTTGGGACCATGCCTGCCACTTACAAAACGAAATGTTTATCGAAGCCGGTAAAATGGGTGGATTGGAGTTGAAACTCAGTTATTTCAGGGGCTTCAACGAGTTCAGCTCCAGTAAATGGCTAAGCAACTCTGAGGACTTATTAAACATCATGAATGGTGTCCGCTGCTCACCCGGACATACTCAGATCAGTAAAGTACTGGACCTGGCTCTTACTGAAACGCGACAACGCAAAATCCAAGCTGTTATTTTTATTGGTGACTGCATGGAGGAAAGTTTGGATCATATCTGCCAGAAGGCAGGTGAACTAGGCCTGTTAAGCACCCCAGTTTTTACATTTCAGGAAGGGAATGAACTGGTTGCTAAAAGAGCAATGAAAGAGATTGCCCGGTTATCCGGTGGAGCGTACCATGCGTTTAATGCTCGCAGCGCTCACTTGTTGAAACAACTTCTGGCGGCGGTTGCAGTTTATGCAGCTGGCGGTAAAAAAGCATTGCAGCATTACTCAAAAAATAAAGATAAAGCCGTTTTACATTTACTTGAACAACTGAAGTAACCTAAGGAGCTTATGTGAACCCTATCAGCCTCTTCCTGTTAGCCTATCTGGGGTTATTGGTGATACTCTGGGTTCGCTCCCTACCTACAAAAAAAAGAGGTAAAGCGGTCCTCCTGATTATTCTGGTTGTCGTATCTCTATTTGTACTTCTTATGGCGTTTACAGGTCGCTTACACTGGATCGCTGCGGTTGCTGCGGCATTACTTCCCTTTGCACAGAAACTTTTCCCACTGCTGATCAGACTTCTTCCATTTATTGGTCAGGCATACAAATCCCGTCAACAAACCAGTCAATCCAGTGGCAACCGGTCTGAGGTTAAAACCCGTATTATCCAGATGCAGTTAGATCATGATTCCGGTGTCATGTATGGCACAATTATCGAAGGAGATTTCACCGGTAAAGCACTAGGAGATCTTACGGAAACTCAGTTCATAGAGTTGTTAAAATATTGTCGCGAGACAGATCAGGATTCAGCCCGACTACTGGAAGCTTATCTGGATAAGCGTTTTGGTGATAGCTGGCGTCAAGACGATTCAGCAGATAATGTTTATGAGCCCGGTCCAGGCAGCACATTGTCAATTCAGGAAGCTTATGAAATTCTGGGTTTAAAGCTTGGCGCAACTCGTGAAGAGATTATTGAAGCACACCGCCGTTTGATGCAGAAGAACCACCCTGATCGTGGTGGAAGTGACTACCTGGCAGCCAAAATCAACCAAGCTAAGGACTTGCTTCTAAAGCAGCTATAACCCTAATGTATGTATTAAGGAAAGATCAGCCCGTAAATCCAGATTTATTAACGATTGGACCGATACGAATAAATTTCAGCCCTTCATTGCCATAAATAGTACTGAACCCTTTAAGTTCCAAAACCCCACGTTTGTTCCTTTGCAGTATAAGCACTTCGTTTTCATCTGCACCCCTTACATCCTTCAAATAAAGAACCAGTTTCTTTTTGGCTAACCGCTGCCATGTACCCTTATGTACAATAATGGGCTGATCATTATGATAGTCCTGAGTGATACTGACATTACCTTCAGCGGTTAACACCATTGAAATACTTCGCTGAAGCCCTTCCATATAAGGCACTTCACCCCGGTAACTCCCAGGCAGAGTCTTTAGATCAAGATTGCCTCTTCGTGCGCAACCATGATGAACCTTACCGTCCAGGATCATCTTGGTATTGAACTCATACTCAGTACCATAACGGTCTACACACAAAGCATGTTCCAAGCGCAAAAATAATTTATGTGTCACTTCACCTGCTATAACGCTATTCCACTCAAAGCCGTTCGAGGTATGACTCGAACTGTGATTAACAAACCTCAGCTTGGTTAGCTCTTGATAATTATGTACATAAATATATCTGGAACCTATGTCCACCATCCATTCTGGTCGGTCCCCTGCGGCCCTAAACTCATTACCCTCAAGCTCATAACTGCAGGTATTCTTAGCTCCACCAATGAGATGAACCTGATGCACTTGCCATGTATTAGTTTGCTGACTTTGCTCTCCACTTATTTCTGTATATGCCAACGGACTTAAACCCTTACTTAAATAATTAGAAAGGCGCCCGGTAAGATCAGAAATGGTTTCGCTTTTCTGTTCAAAGCATGGCGTAAAGATCAAGTCATTTGTATCAAGAGAAACCGTCCCGCGTCGAAAATCAAATTTCTCATTTGCATTTATACTCGTAAGTTCAGAAACAGTTTGGCATCCTGTAACAAAAAACACAGCAATAATGGAAACCAGAACCATCTTCCAAAATGTTTTATAAAGCTTCATTGAATAGGTATTGCCAGAAAAAAAAAGTACTCTGATAATAGGGTAATAGATGAGAGAGGGCAAAAGCATGGCAAGGCCAGCAGAGTTTGATCGCGATGAAGTCTTAGAAAAAGCTATGAACCTGTTCTGGGAAACAGGCTACACTGCCACTTCCGTCAATGCACTGGTGGATGCCACACAATTGAAACCTGGATCATTGTATGGTGCTTTCCATAGCAAAAGGGACCTGTTTCTGGAAACAATCGATGTTTATGCGCAACGCAGCCTAACACGCATAAGCAATAATTTTTTAAAAGCAGAGTCAGCCATTAAAGGCATTGAAGCCTTCTTCTCAAACCTATGCCTTGATCTTGAAGCCGATGAAATTGGCAAAAGCTGCTTTTTAGTAAACACCATTCTTGAACTCTCCTACGAGAATGAAGAGATCAGAGATAAGGTTACGGATTATCTGGATGAAATCGAGAGTTATTTCCTTAAAGCGATCATCGAAGCACAACAACTAGGGGAGTTAGACAGCAGCATAAACCCTGAAGATTTAGCTACTTACCTGATGACCTCTATCTGGGGACTTAGAGTTTTGAGCAGTAAGAGGCCCAGCAAAGAGAAATATCAGGCTGTGATCCAGAACGTGCTGCGGGTGCTCCACACACCCGCACACTAGTTAAACTGTTTCTGGCTCTAGTATTTCTTCCTGCCCGTCGTTATCCAGCTCCGCTATAAGCTTTAATGGATTATCTGAGTTGAGAAGCTCACGTCCTTTTTGGGTTGGAAACTCCACGTCCAGATCCACTACCCGACCATCACGGCAAACGTTAATGATGGTATCCATACATGAACTCAGAAGAGAATATTTTTCATCGGGCGCAGCGATAATTGTCTGTAACCCAAGGTCGCTCATGAAACCAAGAGAAGTTACGGTGTTCTCTGAGTCCAGCTTGTTGAAGGCCTCATCAAATACAGACAGACTCATACCACCTAGCGGTTGGCCGTCATTACCTTCACGTAGACGGTAAGTTGCGCCCATTGCAGCGGCAATGGCAACATAGAATGGCACCTGATGCTCACCACCCGAACCGGTTTTAATACGCTGAGTAAGAGTAGTTTTACGATTACCATCCAGGCCTTTAACTACAAGTTCAAAGTTATAGAAGTTACGATAATCCTGAAGCAGGCTACTCTCACCTTCATCCCTTAGAACCTCATGGATTTTAGATAATGCATCTTTATGCGGTTTATCTCCGTCGAACTTAAGATCAAATAATGAACCAACATTCGCAGAATCCATCTCGGTATAGGCTTCAACCAGCTCCAGAATATCTTTAAGTTCCGGGTTTGGCATCATTTCAAAGCTGTACATTTCTTTGTGGAAAGGACGGCCTTTAAGGTGTTGATTCAGCTCACGAATCATATCCTTAATCTTGTTAATCTGATCATTCAAGTGTGCCACAAAGTCTGACCGGAAAGCTGTTTCAGCTTCCTGACGGGCACGTTCTGCTTTCTGACTATAGTTTGCCAGCTCAGAATCTTTCAACGACTGGACGGTATCATCGACAAAACTCGCCAGCTCTTCGTGACTGGAATCCGGTGTAATCTTATCCAGTTCCTGATGACTTAAACCACCACCGTGATATTTGGCACGGTATTGAGCTACACCATCACGTACCGCATTTTTCTTCTTCTCATGAAGAGAAAGTTCAGACTGCGCTTTTTTCGCAGCTTCGAAAATAATACGTTCCAATTCTCCAGAGCAGGATTCGTCCAGATAGTCGCGTTTTTCCTGAGCAGACTGGGCATCAAACTCAGATTTATCCTCACATTGACTACGGGCAGCTGCATGTTCTCCCAGCTCCTGATCGAACACTTCCAAGGCTGCTGTATCTTTGATGATTGCAGTACGGATTTTCTGCAGTTTATCCATCAAACTACGTTGCATCTTTTCAGCTTCTTTCTGATCGTTAACCAAGTCAGAAATTCGTTGCTGGATACCCGTATCATCCTGATTTCTCAGATCCGTAATTGCCTGACGTTGCCCGTCGATTTCTGTTGTCAGCTGTTCACGCTGATTCGCCAGATCAAAAACCCGTTCGTTAATGCTATCCAGACTGTTTTGCAGGGTAATCATAGCATCACGTAATTTTTCTAATGCGTCGTGATTTTTACCCAGCTGAGTAAATTCATGAACCAGCTGGTCCACTTGCTTACCCTGTAGTGCGGCTTGGTCAGAACGACGACGAATGCCCATAATCGGCTGCTGTTCATTGATCGCAGTGGTCGAGCCCTCTGTCTGCAGCATGCAGTCATACGTAAGCGCGCGTTCATGGCGTAACAGTTCAGTTTCAGTTTCAACTGCCATTACTCCACCCAAGGCACGATTCATAAATGCACGCGCGTGATCATTTTCAGTATCGATGAAATGAGCCAGTGAACCCGCTTTATAACGGTTAAGCCAGTCACCTGACTTAGTGGTATTTACAATTCGACAACCTTTCAGATGACGACCTTTACGGCGATATAAAGTGATTGCTTCCTTTACCCGATCAGGATCAACAATCAGTGCCTCACGACGAGCACCCAAGAAGGATTCAATCGCAATACGCCATTTATCATCGTTGATATCTGCCAGTTCACAAATAGGGGTGGATTCAATGCCGTATTCTTGCAACAGTTCCATCAACTCGCGGGTATTACGCCGCACAGGTGCCCGGCCCTGCTTAAGGTCTTCAACGGCATTTTTCTGATTCTGAATTTGAGAACGAAGTTCACTAATGCGGATAACCGAGTGTTCGTAACGACGAGATACATCCCTGCGTACACCCTCAATCTGAAGTTTCATATTCTCAAGAACATTATCCACTTCAACCGGTGATTGAGGCCACAGGTCAGCCATAATATCCTGACCGGAGCGCCATTGTTCTACACAAGCCTTAACTACAGGAACAAATTTCTCAGGCAGTAGGTTTGTATGATCAGCAAAGCCAACCGTAGTCCGCATCAGGTTATAAACACCCTGAATACGTTCTTTGACAACGTTTACTTCATGGGTTTTGGCTGAAATAGATGACTCAAGGGCTTTGACCTTGTGGGCAGAATCGGACGTATTCAGTTCAGCACGAGCATCGGCAAGGCCCTGCATGATCTGGTTAAGCTCTTCACTTTTATGATCCAGCTCCTGCTGCAGAACTTCCTCTTTCTGCTGGTTATCTTCCAGACGTTCTTCAGAATCTTCTTTTTTCAGGTCCGCATTTTCAAAGCGAGTTTCATGTACAACCCATTCGTACTCAGCCGCATTTTTAACATTACGCTCAATGCCATTACAGAGCTCCTGAACCTTCTCCAGTTCACCAATACGGTTCGCCACTTCTCGGGTTTTTGTTTCCATCGCCCGATATTCATCCAAGGATTTACGAAAAGCCCCAACATGGACGATATTCTCATCCAGCACAAATTCCCGAATAAAACGTGTCGGACTATCAATCGGCACAAACTTCAGAGCGTTTTTAAAGTTTTTGACAAATTTATCATCGTCATTTGGCATCTGCTCGTCATAACTGAGTCGACGGACCAATTCTTTAACAAAACGGCTAGAGCGCTTCTCAAGAATCATATCCGGACATTGTTTCATCAGATTAGAGCGAACCTGTTCCCAGGATTTCGGCAGTCTGCCAGCACCAGTTTTCTCAGTAAAATCATCTAAGGTAACCGCACAATCTGGCAGAATAAATCGCCCAAGCACATCTTCATCAGCAGAGGCTGTTGACGCACTGATCGCTATTCCAACCGTGGTCTCTTTTGCTGTTTCTGTATCAAAAAAACTCAGAGCCAGGTAACAAAGAGAATCATGACGAGCGGTATTCTTTTTGCCATCATCATCCAGAAAACCCAGACAGTATGTACGCAGGCTTCGCTCGCTCTTTTCACCGGCAGAAGCGTTAAAACTCAGATGGCGTTTGTTACCACCCATCAACACCGTTTGAATGGCATCCAGCAATGAGGATTTACCTGAACCATTCGGGCCAACAACTGCGACATTACCTTTGATCGGTATCTCAACTGCCCCCAGAACGTACCAGTTAACCAGGATAATTCGGTTTAGCTGTTTCATTCGGCAGTTACCCCTTCAACGACTGCTGTATTATCTTCTTCATCTGCGTCGGCATCCTGATTTCTCTCGTCGCTGGCTTCCTCAATACTCGCTTCAACTTCCTCTTCGGGGTCTGAAAGCGCTTCCAACTGACGAATATAATCCTCAACCACCACCTGACGAATGACAGGATTTATCTTCAGAGGAATATTTTTCGGATCCATTTCATCCGGTTTCCCACGCTCAATAATGCCGTGACGTGAAAACAGTGATAACAACTCTTTCAAGCGGGTTTCGTTTGGAATCTCTTTGTTCGTCAGGTTTTCATACAAGGTCAGCAAATCGTCTGTGCTGGTGAAAGCCTGACCTGATTCAACCTCAAAGCCTTCCAGTTTCAACTCGTACTGCTGGCGAATACATAACAACAGCAAAGATTCATCCAGCTTTAAACGCATAAAGCGTTCTTCACCTTTTGGCAGTATGCCCATATAGGCTTCATCCGGTTGATATACGAAAGACCAGCCAATGGCTTCAAACAGATTGGTAAAGTAATCAACATGAGAAGAAACTAAAAAATAGCTCTCGCGATGAGAGGGGCGTTCTGAGTATAGGAACTGATTAGTCAACAGTTGGTTTGCCGCACGACTGAAATCGCTCGCCTGATACTTATCACTGCGACCAATGATTTTCTGCAGATCACCTAACATTTGAAACTTCCTTTAACTCATCTTTTCGGGTTATTAGAAAATCACGGCACTCAACCATATCTGCCACGCTGACGTAATTTTCCTGCATCTGAATTTTATATTTATCCGTGGTTTTACGTGCCTTCTTACCCAACGACTTAAGATGGCGGATATAAGAGAAACAGATGTAATCTTCGATGGATTCAATACTGAAATCAGCAGCCTTCACCCCATCTTTACCTAACAGATGTCGCTCCAGATACTCTTCAATACGATCCACTTTAACAATGCGACGATCTTTATGCTCTTTAAACAAACGGCGAAGCTCCAGAACCTTAGGATCGATCTCTTGTTTAGTGATAACTCGCGGTTCTGCAGGTGTACGTCGTTTAACGGGTGAGCGCACACTGCCCGGTGCAATAAAACCAACAGTCTCCAGAGTTCGGATATGCGGAATTTCACGGCCATCTTTTTGGGCAATTGCCGTGATCACACGAGATAAGCGTGAAGCCATACCTGGAGTGGTTTTATCCATATAACGGACAGTGTCGGATACACGTTTTTCCAGGCGGTAACGGAAGTCGTCGATGATTGCTAACCGTTGATCAACAGAATCAAAAATTCGGATAATACGGTTGATATGCTGGTGAACCTTAGCTTCTGCTTCGTGAATATCAGCTTCAAACTGTTGTTGGTAGTGCACCGTCAGCTGTTCCAGCTTCAGGGTATCGAATTGCAATTCCCGTAGCATGGTTAAAATCTGCTGCCGGAAACGAAACGGGTTATTTTTAGTTTTCAGCGTTTTATAGTCAGAAACCAGGATTTGCTCTACAAATCGATCAAAGAAACTACGTACAATCTCTTGTGGGTTATTGGTCTTGGATAAATTAATTTTAAGCTCACGCAACCCCAGCATCATATCGGTCAGATGAGCACTAAAATCTGCAGCAGTCTGAGCGGCTTCTGACAATGTGATACCTCGCCCCTGGGGATCATTAATCGCCGCTTCCAGGGAACTTAATACGTTAAGAACCGCACCGCCATAACTACGTTTTTCCAGATTCGCAATGGCAACCAGTGTTCTTAACAGGAAGCTATTCGCAGGAGATAAGAGAACATAGGTTCGATAAATCCTCTGCTCCTCTTCCAACCAGCCTGTCACCACTAACCGACGATAAATTCTGCTGGTGTACTCTGCAGTTGAGCGTGGTAGCTCCTCCTGCTCTTCCTCGCTGTCATCTTCCTCAGGTTCCCAGCGACGCACACCCATACGAATGACTGCGCCCTCAATAGTTGAACGTACCAAATCCTTGGGAACAAAAGGATCGACAAGGTCCTCATCAAAGAACAAGTCTGCCAGTGAGAGTAGTACAGCCTGATATACCTGTTTATTCTGCCCGGAGAGCGGCATAAACAGGTTATCGGGGAGTTTATTGAACAGCATTAAGCGTTAATCCGCAGCATAAATTTCCGATTCAAGTGATCGATTCTAGCGGAAAAGAAGCACTGCGATAAGGGGTAAACAAGAACAAATACAAGCAGCCGTTTAGATTCAGTAAACTTCGTATTTCGAACATAAAAAAAGCACCCCGAAGGGTGCTTTTTAAGTGACGTTCCAGCGAAGTTAAACGTCAGACCCGGTATCTGTGTTGGCTAACAGATTATCCAGAGTAATCTCAGATTCGATAGTTACGAGTGGGGCGGCAGTTTCTGTACCTGTGCCGTCAGGATCTACAGAAACTTCTGTTTCACCCACGACAGCATCCGTAATGGAAATATCATCTTCTGAGGCATCACCAGACAGCACTTCTGCTAAATCAAGAGTATCTACATCACCATCGGCATCATCTACATCGAAGTCAATGATGGTTTCATCCGCACTTCCTTCAGAAGCATCTGTATACAGGAAGGTATCTGAACCTTCACCACCTGTGGAAGTATCATCTCCACCCGCACCGAAGAGAATGTCATCACCTTCTCCACCAGAGAGGATATCATTACCCCCAGCACCCATGAGCACATCATTTCCACTACCACCTTCAAGTGTGTAGTCCTGATCATCAGCTGCCTGGGCTACATCTTCGTCAGCAAAAGTGCCCAATGCATCAACTGTTTCAGTCAGTACAGCATCATCACCAGTAACAGTGTCAGTCGTTTCTGTCACTGTCTGAGTATCAGTTGTCGTTGTACCTGTATCAGTTGTATCAACTACTACGTTGTCATGCTCTGTCACTGTATAGGTATTAACCGCTGTTTCCACATCTACAGTGGTTTCAGTAACGGATGTTACAGTATCTGAATCAACAGACTGGATCACACCATCTTCGTTAGCATCAATCGTTACCGTAAAGTCAGAACTATCAACCACTTCACCCTCAACCTCTTCTTCAGCGGTCAGTACCAACGTAATATCGTAAGATTCAACCGTTGTTGTAGTTGTAGTTTCAGTAGTTTGTGAGTAGTTCGTAACAGTTTCTTCGTATGACTCACCTTCGATGGTGTAACTGTAGTTAACATCAAAACCAGCGCCGTCAATACGATATTCTGCATCTGAAGATTGCGTTTCATTACCATCCACTGTTAAATCTGTAGCAGAGAATTCTACTCGGCCATCATCTGACAAAGAGATATCTTCAACAAGGAAGTCGTTGCTACTAGTACCACCAGAATTTGTTGTACCTGCTGCAGGAGTGAATTGATCTGTATCAGTACCATTTGTCCAGTCAGCCTGTTCCTCAGTACCCAGATGGTCGAGTGAAACATCCAACGTAGAAACTTCTACGTTCTCAATAACTGCACCCGCAGATAGGGTAGCTTCAACATCAAAGCGCAACGTATCATCAACGCCAATTTTGGCACCAGATTCCACACCAATGCCCTGATTTGACCAGTTCACATCATCCGTAAAGTTAGTCAGTCCATCGGTATTATCACCATCATCACCGGTGATCGTTACAGTCAATGTAATATCACCATTGTCAGTAACGACAGTTTCAGTACCGACCAGAGCTCCATCATTACCACCACCAGAGAACATATCTTTCGTGAAGGTCACTGTGCCATTCACTACAGTATCTGGTTCGGTAATTGTTTGAGTTGTGGATGACAGCTCTACAGGGTCTTGTTCATCTTCAACTACTACTTCACTTTCAACAGTGTATGCATCAACTTCACCCAGCGTATTAACGGTATAAGTACCGTCATCGTTCAGGCTAATGGTGAATACTGCATCGCCGTCCTGATCATCTTCCAGAACTGCCTTCAGACCACCTTCACCATCATCAACATAAACAAGGTTAGTGCCACCTGATGTTAAGATTGTCGAGTCACCATTTCCTGCAATACCTGTTACATAGTTCACATCGTGCTCTTCAGTTGGCACGTCGGTGATAGAGTAACTGTCTGCTGAAGTATCAGCACCCAAACCCAAACCAGCAGTCACAGTTGTGCTTGCTTCATTTGCGATCATGGTGTTTTCAAGATGCGGAGCATCAGTAATTTCTGATTCGGCGACAACTGAACCTTCACCACCATATCCATTTACTTCTGTACCAGGTGCTACCTGCTCAAACTGAGGCTCCTCTTCGGCAGCAAGGTCTTCTGAAACATTTGAAATGGTAGCAACCAGAGGTTCATCACCTTCCCTTATCTCATCCACACTTGCTTCAACTTCAAATGTAAACTCGTTACTACCAGTACCGGCTGCATCAGTTGCGTTCAACGTTACAGTTGCTGGTAATGTCCCTTCAACGTCAGAGTCATCAGCAACACCCGACCAAACTAGGTCCACCGTCAATGATGTGCCATCTTCCAAAGAAACAGCATCACCGTTTTCATCTTCAAGCGAAATTGTATAGGTAAGGGTCTCACCTTCTGAGACAGAAGACTCATCTACACTGATTACCGCAAATACGGTATCTTCTGCACCAGTAGGCCCTTCTGGGTTACCTTCAGATTCAGGATCCCACTCTTCGCCTTCTGGAGTGTTATCAGAGATAGTTGTGGTTACTGCATCGCCGTATTCAACTTCTTCGTATGTATCAGCATCACTAAAGCTGGCATCAACAAACTCAACTGTGAACTCTTCACCACTGTCAGCCGCATAATCATCAAAAACTGCAGTTTCAAATGGAGTGCCCAGAGTGACAGTTTGACCTGAGTTATCAAAGTCTTCAGATCCATCTGGTGTTGATTGAGATTCAGCACCTGAAGCTGAATCTGACTCCTTACCGAAAGTAACTCCTACTATTTCGCCGTTTGCGGCAGTGATAATAGAACCATCCGGTGCGGTGAGATAAGCTACGTAATCGCCTGCATCACCTTCAGACACAGTGTTCGCATCAGCAAGTACACGGCCATCAGCATCTACGGTATATCCAGCTTCTTCAGCGTCTTCGGCAGAAGCATAAAGGTCACCTTCGCCTTCACCAACACTGCCCAGGATTGTGAACAATTTCAGAGTAACCGTGTCTTCAGCACCTGCAGTTTCCGCAGGGACATCTGGAGTCTCAGGGTTTTCATCGTCATCAATTAAGCTACCCACATCCTGAATCGTACCTTCACCCTGGAAATCGTTACCGCTGTCTGCAACGTTGGTTACATTCGTCAGGTTAATGTAGAAGCTTTCGTCGCCTTCCAGATAGAAATCATCTGTGATCGGCACTTCGATAGTCGTGGTCAGATCACCTGCTTCAATCGAGTCGCTGCCGCTAACAGAGCTGTAATCCGTATCCGCAGTTGCACTCACTGGATCTTGCTCGGCAGATGCAAAATCAAAGGTTACATCATCGGTATACTCATGACTCAGTGATACGGTGAACGTCATAGTTCCCGCATCTTCGTTGACAGTAACATCATCGATGCTGATTGTAGGTGGAGAAATTTCGCCAGTAATAGTTACTGTGGCAGTATTAGAGTCAAGATCTTCATCAACAATCTTGTAATCGAAAGTAACATCCTCTGAGAATGGCTCTGAAGGGTTGTAAGAGAAAGTACCATCCGAATTGAAGGTCAGCCCATCAATAGGGTCACCTACCAATTCATACGTGTGGTCACCATCCCCTGACTCAATGTCGTTACCTGTAACACTGGCACTGGTAATCGGTGCACCATCTACAGATAAGAATGTATCATCATTCGCTATCGGGAAGTAATCGGTCGATTCTTCGGGTATTTCATCTTGGCGATACGAGTAAGTAGTTGCGGTAGAATCACTACTTTCTGTCTGAGTATCTATCAATACCCAGTCACCGGTTGCAACATTTACAGTCCCATCAGGATAAGTGGTAGTCGTAATATCACGTTCATAGGTTTCAGTCGTAACGGTTGTCGTTGTTACATGATCCGTTGGTGTCTCATAATAGATAGTTGTTGCTGTACTTGTTGTCTCACCAATCAGATTTCCAGCATCATCGTAAATCGGCTCTACCACTGGTTCAGATGTTTCACGCCCTGTTTCTACCTCTTGTCCAGGGTATTCCTCAGTACTTGTTTTTTCAGAAACTCGAACATCACGCTCAGTTCTTACTTCAACAACCGGCTCCTCTGGCGGCGGAACAGGCTCATCCAGTCCATCAAGATTAATGGTTAATGTCGCGTTTTGTGGCTCGTTATAACCATCAGTTACCACATAACTGAAGCTGTCAGTCAGACCATCACCTGTATCAAGTGCCTGAACATCTTCTGCGTCGTTATCCAGTACATAGGTGTAGCTACCATCCGCATTAATGGTCAACGTACCATAATTACCCGTAATTTCCGTGCCAGAAGACACTTCAACACCATCTACTGTCAGGATAGTTAGCGTATCACCGTCTTCATCTGTATCGGGGTTATCACCAGCTGACGCCTCTTCACCACCAACTACATTACCACTGGTACTAAGTACTGTATCTTCTTGCACGGAGTTGAAATCATCCTGAGCAACAGGTGTTGTATCATCATCAAAGATAACAACGGTGGCACTGTCTGCAGCTGGGTTGATATCTGCATTTACGGCATCAATGATTTGAACAGTAAATATTTCGTCACCTTCATCCAGGTGATCCTGGACAATGGTCACCGTAACCGGAATGAGTGAAGTACCTGCAGGAATGGTTACCGTGTTGATCAGTTCGCCATCAAACCAGTCGTCAGGATTATCTGCTGTCTGGGGGTTAAACTGATAAGTAACCTCAACATCCTGATCGAAGACTCTGTCCAAACGAAGATAGAAAGTGACTTCGCGACCACCCTCATCACTGGTACCTTCAAGAACGTTAGCCGTATCAGCACTTACCATTACAGGCTCACCCGTAGTAGGAGTACCTGGATCTGAAGGGTCTGTAGGATCCGTTGGGTCTGTAGGACCTTCTGGGTCATCCACTGTTAGCTCAAGTGTTACGCTAACTACCGGTGGCTCATCAAGATCCAAAAGTGTCTCTTCTTGCTGAGTCAGAGGATCACTAAAGCCAATTGTATCGAAACCCGCAGTTGGATCGACTTCGCCTGCAGTTCTGTCAACGTTAACCGTAGAAGAACCCTCATTACCATCACCACCAGCACCTGCATCACCACCAGCAGCCGTTGCTTCGGATACTTCAGTTGGGTCGACACCAGCAAGGATTGCGGCCTGGATAGAATCTACATCTGCAACAGCTTCAGAAAGATCGAAGTCATCAGCGGTTTGATGCGTCTCCGAACTTGCAAGCCAGCTCTGACCACCTTCTAATCGAACCGGATCTCCGGCATCCATAGCAATTTCAATCGCACCATCAGGTGAGACTCTTACCATCTCATCTGCAAATACCTGATCGCCAAGCGCTAAAATTCGTTCAGATCCGTCTGCCTTGACTGCAACAACTTTACCAATCAAGAGTGAAACTGTGCCTACGATGTTCATAATGATTCTTCCTGTCACAAACGACTTAGTTGTTTTGTTATATCCATTTATAGACCACAGCGAAATAAAAACTATTGTACCGTGGTACAGGTCATACTTTTTTTTGATCCAAAGCAGTTTAGGTTAAATTTAAAAAATGTCCTAAACACTCATATTTCTTAGCAATTGATTAACGATCAACCAACCTGATATCTCTTTTGGAAATCAAGGCAAAAAGGCCTTGACGATACCTGCCTACCTAATTAAGATACGCCGCACTTTTGAGGCTATTCCCTGATAGCTCAGTTGGTAGAGCAGTAGACTGTTAATCTATTGGTCGCTGGTTCGAGTCCAGCTCAGGGAGCCACTCAAATACCTCAGAAGATCAACTGAAGATCCCTGATAGCTCAGTTGGTAGAGCAGTAGACTGTTAATCTATTGGTCGCTGGTTCGAGTCCAGCTCAGGGAGCCATCTGAAAAGATGTAAGTCGGAGTGTAGCGCAGCTTGGTAGCGCATCTGGTTTGGGACCAGAGGGTCGTAGGTTCGAATCCTATCACTCCGACCACTTTCAGTTGGCAAACTTATTGTCCAATGGACAATATATGTCGGAGTGTAGCGCAGCTTGGTAGCGCATCTGGTTTGGGACCAGAGGGTCGTAGGTTCGAATCCTATCACTCCGACCACTTTCCTTCCTTACAATTTGTTTTATGCCGGTATAGCTCAGTTGGTAGAGCAACTGACTTGTAATCAGTAGGTCCCGAGTTCGACTCTTGGTGCCGGCACCATTTACCCAAACACATATATTCTCTCAAAAGCCAAACTCTCGCCTAGACAGATGAAGCACACCAGGTTTGGGAACTGTTACCCGGTAAGGGTCGCAGGTTCGAATCCTATCACTCCGACCATTTTCCTTCCTTACAATTTGTTTTTTATGCTGTATAGCTCAGTTGGTAGAGCAACTGACTTGTAATCAGTAGGTCCCGAGTTCGACTCTTGGTGCCAATCCCTTTCTTTTCTTAGTTAAATTCTCACGTTCTTCTGAGAAAAATTCCCGTGTCCAATTTTATCGCTTAGAATATGAGTATTGGTATTTTGACTTGAGTGAGGTTCTACAGAGTGCTTGCTTTAGTAAGAGATTTAAAGGGCACAAGGGTCGTGTATTACTGGATCAATAAAGCGCGACTGGAGAGAGTCAGCCCTATATTCCCTTCTTTTCCAATCGCTGAAGAGTGGATATTAAAACACCTGCATAATTCTTATAAGGGAAAGGATCGCCGCCGCTCGCCCATAGACAGGCGTAAACTAAAGGGCAAATCAGATAACATTGATAAACGCACATTCAGTAACAAAAAACGGGGAAGACGTGTCAGTGACAAGCGTCCTCAAGTGATTATTGATATGGCCAAAGTTAAACTGGATGAGTTGAAACTTCTATATACAGAAGATCTTATCAAAGAATCAGATATCGACCGGGAGATTGTATTTGAACCCGCTTCAGAGCCTGAACAGCCTGAGGATAAATAAGCCTACATCAGAGTACCGATAAACATATAGATAAGATTGAAATACATAAAGCGCCAGCAAATGCTGGCGCTTTATAGATAGCCCGATAGACAGTTTCAGTGCCTTAAAGTCAGAGCTTATGCAAACAGATCTTCAGAGGTTATAGACTCAAAGTTAAAGTCAAATTCAGGCATACCTACCAAATGGATATTGGTTTCCAAAAGAGTATCATCTACAGGCGTAGCAGCAGGCCCTACCTCTATTCCAACATCACTGAAAGGCCACGGTGTATCTATAGAACCGTACAGTTTGCCTATTTCTAGTAAGTGATCCAAGTGTGGATTCAGGAATAAATCGCTGTAGAACTGAGCTTCGGGCGAGAGTAAAACGTCATATTCAACAAAACCATTATTGTTCGCATCCAGATCGCTGGCATCGAAGAAATCCAGGTCGTCACCAAAGGTAAATAACTGGCTACTGCCATCTTCAAAATAGATCTCACCACCCAGATTATCGATATCCATGAAGTAGTTTTGACCAATATCCAGCACACCAATTAGCTCATAGTTAACGATATCGAACCCAAGGGTCACAACCCCTAGAGAGACATCATCACCTAATGGGTTCACGGGCAACCCTGCTAAAGCGGCCAATGCCTGATCAACATCAAAGCTAAGAGAAACGAAATTCTTATCCGCAACATCTCCAGTCGTACCCGTTGCGCTTAGAGTATCGCCATCCAAAACCGAGCTGGTTGTATTGATGTGAGGTGCCTGCACTTTCAGTGTAAAGAAATCTCCAAGATCCCATTCAGCCGTATCTGAAAACACTCCACTGGTACTATCGGGCCCAAAGTATGTTTTTTCGCCATCAAAGGTAAACAGATCAAGGTCAAAATTATAATCAGCATTCAGCGTTGTGGACTCGTGAAAAGAGAAGGTTTTAGTCACCCAGCTTATAACCGCGCCAAGAGGCCCCCAATCATCAGGCACGCTCTTACTGAGGTCTAAGTCAGCCCCCAGGGTCATATCCATATCAAAGTCACCAACCAGATCCAGAGAATAGTTCAGGTTTGGACTGGAAGTACTAAACCAGCTGTTACTGATCTGATTAAACGCATCCGTCTCAAGACGCAGCCAGTCAGTGGTGTGATTATAGTAAGTATCAATATCTGCAGAGAAAGAGGCTTCTGCATCGACTAAACCACCATCCACATACAAGCTGGATTCCAAGCCAAATTTATAACTGCCATAGACATCAACATACGCAGGCCCTGCACTGGCATAGAAATCAGCCGTAGAATCGACACCCCAGAAACGATCATCTGTAAACTGGAAGGCATCTCCTGTGTTCCACATGCTTTGATCTTCAGCAACAAATATTGTGTCAAAGTGGTTATCTTCCTCGTTGTAGCTAACGGATATAACCTCAGTTTTCACTTCTTCATCACCGTTACTTTCCTCTTTGGCAACCGAAGTTAAAAAGAGGTCAAAATCAAAGTCTGCTTCCTTATCCAGAGTTAAGGTGAAGTCCTTGGCGGTAATGGCTTCAGGTTCTGAAGTGGGGTTGTATACAGCTTCTGATACAGAAACCCCGCTTTGTGGTAACCCACCGAGTTCGATACGATCAATATATTCAGAACCATCTGCATCGGTATGCGCGGTAGTCACTCTTACGACTATCTGGTTGACTAATTCACCTTTTAAAATTTCATATGACAGGTCAGGAATATCCGCTACCGCTTCAATATTCACATCGACTTTGGCGAAGTCAGTACCACCATTACCGTCATCTACCAGGTAATAGAACTCATCCGTACCACTGTAATCTTCATCAGGGGTATAGAGAATGGCATCACCGATAAGGTCATCAGCATCATCACCATCTACAATTTCTATTGTCCCGTGCTGTGGACCATATAAATCAACAATGGTTAAGGTGTCTCCATCGGCATCCGTGTCATTTTCAAGCACTTGAAAAACTGTTCCGGTCGGCACGGTTGAAGGGGAAGCAAGATCTGGCGCACTTTCTTCATTGATATTGTAGATGTCTGCCACTGCATCTGGGGCAGCTGGAGCTTCAACGGTCAGTTTTGCTCCTTTCACACGTGCCGCAAATTCTACGTTTGCTATATCATCAAGCGTCAGGCCTGCAGCACTTGAAAGGGTAAATTCCGTGGTTTCAATCCCACCTTTACCGGCAGAGCCAAAATTAATACCGACATCATATCCGTCAGAGCGCCCCTGCAAATTATTACGATTCTGAAAATTGATACTGTGATCTTGTTCAAAACCGGTAATATCCTGCCCGGCATAGTCAATTTCGATATCAGGGCGGTTTAAATCAAAAAACAGCCCCCATAGATCTTCTTTCTGACCCGGCCTGCTCTTCTCAACTTCTAACTCAAAAACCACCTCACCATTAACTTCTGTGGCGGTTACGACAACTTGAGGTGAATTACCATGAGGGGGAATAACAAAATTAATTGATCGCACGAAAGGAAAAGTCATTACTTCTCTCCGTTGAAGTTCTGGTGCACTTCAGTGAATAAATGCAGACCGGCCATCTTTCCCTAAAGACCCGTGACTTTCCGTCCCTGCTTCTCAGCAGGTTTGGCTAACAGCATGTTTATATAGAAAAAAAGACAAAAAAGAAACCCGTACTCTAGTCCAATAAATTTCTAGCTGATAATTATTCACCCCCGTCACAACCTGAATCCCCGCCATCGCCATAGCCACCCTCTCCAGATAGCGACATAGGCAAACCTGCACATCCATATCCGTAGAAAAGACATCCAATAGGAACAACCAGCCACTAGGACCAATCATCAATCCAGGATATGACCAAACAGCCCTGATCAATAAAAACCCAACCAACACTACTGCGAAGGCTCAGCTCGTAACCTTGACTGATTTCCGTAAGAAATAAACCGAATAAACCGATGGCGATGCTCTGAGCAATCGAAAAGCCCAGATCTGAATTTATGTAGTTGTATCCAACCGACACCATAAGGCAAACGCCCAAGAGGCGAATACAGGAAATAAAAAGATTATGATCTGATGAAACAGAAGTCATAGGAATGAGTCCTAATTTTGATACATAACAGCCTACTATGCAGTACCTTTTATTAAGACTATTTTTCAAAAAAATCCAACTAAAATTAATCCAAACTTGCGTGAATTGTTTTTTATTCTAAAATGAAAGCGTGCCCGAAGATCCGCGGTATAAATTTCTTGGTGAAGCGCATTATGTGGATTAGCCAAGTTATTGTACTACGGGGTTCGGGCCTTTTATTTGGATCTAATACCCTCACGCAGAGTAATAGCTCTGCAGCTTCTGCTGAAACAGATCTACATTTACTTTAACTGGCATATCGGTCTTACGTCGCCCAAGAGGATTCAGGCGAGTAAAGTTGTCGCTAAACTCGAAGTGTTTTCGCATAGAGAGATCTTTTCGACGATCATAAATTGAAGACCGCCTTTCCTTACCCGGATGCTGGGCAAACATATGTTTTTTCCACCACTCCTCTGCGTCAACCATAGTACGCAGATGAGGACTGAGCATCCTTGAATCTTCACTAATCCAGTAAAGCACTACTCCTTCTTCACTCAAATCTTTAACAAGTTTCATGCTGATACCTAAATCATTACCAACTGAATACAGTCTAGTTGATATATCGGTAAATTGAACTAAAGCCCACCGCTATGTTGACCTATATCACAACAACTCATTTTTGAATATGAGATCGCTATTATTTAATTTCAGACCTGCTCTGATTGATAAAAACAAACCAGAACTTTAATCAACGACTCAATATCTCTCACGCCCGCCATTTCACGAATAGAATGCATTGCAAATTGTGGAACACCGATATCAAGAGTTTTAACACCCAATTCCGCCGCTGTGATCGGACCGATCGTACTACCACAAGCCATATCACTTCTCACCACAAAAGCCTGCACTGGCACCTCTACCTGTCGCGCTAACTTTCTAAATAATGCCGCTGTTTCGCTGTTAGAAGCATAACGTTGATTGGCATTGATCTTAATCACAGGGCCAGAGTTAATAATTGGGCCATGATTAGCATCATGTTTATCTGAAAAGTTAGGGTGAATACCATGGGCATTATCGGCCGAGATCATCGTTGATCGTGCCAACATCATTACTCTGTTTTCAGCATCTGGAACCAAACGCTCCAGTACTTGGGATAACATCGGCCCCTGCGCACCGGCAGCACTAATACTGCCAACCTCTTCATGATCATTACAAACCAGCAGAGCACCTTGTTTGGTTTTTGATTTAATTAATGAATCAAGTCCCATGTAACAGCTCAAGAGATTATCAAGGCGCGCAGAGGTAATGAACTCATCATTCATACCTACCACTGCAGGCGGCTGAGTATCATAAAGAGATATTTCATAATCCAGAATTTCATCAATATCTTCAAAGCCCTGGTTCGATAATTGTTCCTGCAGCAATTGTTTAAAACATGCTTTCTCTTCAGATTGCCCCAGTATCACTGGCAAGTATGTCTGAGCATTTACAGCCCGACTTTTATTAGCTTCCCGATCCAGATGAATGGCCAGACTGGGAATAACCGCAACAGGTTTTTTAAAATCAACAAATCCATGGACAAGCGCCCCTTCATCATTGAGATAACTCACCCTTCCTGCCATCGAAAGGTCTCTGTCAAACCAGGGATTCAGAAGTACTCCGCCATAGACTTCTACACCAAGCTGGCTGTATCCATGACGATGTAACTCGGGTTGTGGCTTCACCTTTAAACAAGGCGAGTCTGTATGTGCACCGACCATGCGCATTCCAGATTCTGAAAGTTTACCGCTTTCTGGCATCACCCAGGCCACAATGGAAGAGCTATTACGCGTAGTATAATAACGCCCCCCCTTCTGAACTGCCCAACTCTCGGCTTCATCCAGATAGTTAAAACCAGCCTTTTTAAGACGAGCTTCCATCTCCATGACTGCATGAAATGGTGTAGGAGAAGATGCTAAAAATGCCAGCAGGTCAGAAATCTTTTTAGTCACATTCATTCTCCAAATTATTTCACAGCAACGAAATCGATGAGTTCTACTTTAAAGATCAAAGTTGAATTAGCCGGAATGTCTTCAGATGGGCTAACCGCACCATAGGCCAGATCTGCAGGTATATAGAGCATCCAGACAGCTCCTTTGCTCATCATACCAAGTCCTTCTGTCCAACCTTTAATGACACGATTTAAAGGAAAAGTAGTCGGCTCTCCACGCTGATAAGAACTATCAAAAATATGACCATCTATACGAAGGCCTTCATAATGCACAGTAACCTGATCATTTGCTGATGGTGAACTCCCCTCTCCATCGATCAGCACTTTATACTGAAGGCCACTAGGTGTTGTTTTAATACCTGGTTCTTTTGCATTTTTGAGGAGAAAGGCATCGCCTATCTTTCTAACATCATCATTCAGCGCTTTTTCTACGAGTTCTTTTCTGAACTTTTCTTCTTCAGGTGTTTCTCCACACCCTGATAGCAAAGCTACTACAACAGGTAAACAAACCAAATATAAGCCTAACTTCATTCCCGTTTCCTAGTTTTAAGATGATTTTGTCTTCGAGTATTTGATTTTACAACAGAGGCAAGCCTGTCTACACTCTTGAAGCTCACCCATATAAAGCTTGACGTTATCACAACTTTTCAGAAAT
Source organism: Neptuniibacter sp. (assembly GCA_050633605.1). Classification (GTDB taxonomy): domain Bacteria; phylum Pseudomonadota; class Gammaproteobacteria; order Pseudomonadales; family Balneatricaceae; genus Neptuniibacter. The sequence continues at coordinate 36,664 of JBOEGV010000021.1, forward strand.
TTTGTTTTTACTTAGCTTTATGGAACTCATTGCCAAGTTATCGGTCTTAACCGCATAACTATTATTGATTAGAATTGAATATGTCTAGATCTCTCTTTAAGACACTGTTAGTTTCTGCCGTTACTATCCTTATCTCTCACTCTGCCTATGCAGTAAGCACCTCCCTTAAGTCAGAACCAATTCATAAAAGCACTCTGAATGAGATCACTGAATCACTTAACCTGCGTCATTACAAAGATCTGGTTTTAAATGATGACCTGTCCAGCAAGATTCTCGCTCAATACCTTAAAGATCTGGACCCCGCCCGGAGCTATTTCCTGCAAAGTGATATCAAAGAATTTGAGCAGTTCAATTTTGAACTTGATGACAAAATCAAGGACGGTGACCTAGCAACAGCCTATTTCATTTACAACCGTTTTCATGAGCGGCTTAAAGAAAGAATCAGCAACTCTATCTCCCTCCTAGAGAGCGACACTGAATTTGATTTCACTATAGAGGAAACACTGCTGACCGATAGAGAGCATGCTCCCTGGATTACCTCTCAAGAAGAGATGGATGACCTCTGGAGACGCCGCATTAAAAGTGCAATGTTGAATTTAAAGCTGGCTGAAAAGAGCGATGCCGAAGCGAAGGAAGTTCTGATAAAACGGTATAAAAATCAGCTAAAAAGAGCATCACAAGTTAATAACGAGGATGTTTTCCAGATTTTCACTAATGCTTATACCAAGCAATACGACCCTCACACGGTTTATATGTCACCCAGAAAATCTGAAAATTTCAAAATTAATATGAGCCTTTCCTTTGAAGGAATTGGTGCGGTATTACAGACCGAGAATGAATTCACTCAAATTGTTCGCCTTATCCCAGGCGGCCCTGCCGAAAAAACCGGGCGTTTAAAAGCAACCGACCGCATTACAGGAGTTGGCCAAGGAATTGAAGGCGAAATTGATAACGTTGTAGGCTGGCGTTTAGAAGACGTAGTGGATCTGATTCGCGGCGAAAAGAACACCACCGTGCGTTTAGAAATAAAAAGCTCTGAGAATGAGGACTCCCCCAGTAAAGTAGTTGATATAGTCCGAAATAAAATTGAGCTAAAAGAACAAGCCGCTCAGAAACAAATTCTTGAATTAGACCATCTCGGCCGCACATTCCGTATTGGGGTCATAGAGATTCCAGCGTTTTATATCAATTTCGATGCCCTGCAAAGCGGCGATGAAAACTACAAAAGCACATCTAGGGATGTAGCAGTTCTTATTGAAGAACTGGAAAAAGAAGGTATTGATGGCTTAATCGTAGATCTGCGCAACAATGGCGGCGGTTCCCTGCGCGAAGCAAATGATACCGTGGGTCTCTTTATTAAGCATGGGCCAACCGTTCAGATCAAAGACTCGAGTGGACGCGTTAATGTGCTAAGAGATCGCAGCTCAGAGGTGGCATATAGCGGCCCTTTAGCGGTACTGGTAAACAGACTTTCAGCATCGGCATCAGAGATCTTCGCTGGCGCCATCCAGGATTATAATCGAGGGCTAGTTATCGGAGGGCAGACTTTTGGTAAAGGTACAGTTCAAACCCTTTTACCCTTAAGTCACGGACAGCTTAAACTGACTCAGGCTAAATTCTACCGGATCTCTGGTGGCAGCACTCAGCATAAAGGCGTGATGCCGGATCTTAACTTCCCAACGCTTTACGACCCAGAAATCATCGGAGAAAGCGCTCTTGATAATGCCCTTATCTGGGATACAGTAAAAACAGCAAGGCACGGTAATTACCCTGCTTTTGATCAGTTCATCGACAAGCTGAAACAACGCCATCAAAATAGGACAGAAAATGACCCTGATTTCCGTTTCATGCGCGAGCAGGTTGAGTATGTACAAAAAGCCCGAAATGACGATGATGCAATCCCACTTAATGAATCTCTTCTTACCTTAGAACGAGAAAAAGCCAAACAGTGGCAAATTAATGCCGAAAATCGCCGCAGGGCTTTGAAAAATCAGCCGGAAATAACCAAGCTTTCAGAATTGGAAGACGAACGCGAAAAGGATTCTCAGGGCCGCCCCATCAATCCAGAAACAGAAGCAATGCTAAAGGAAAGCGGGAGAATTCTACTGGATGCAATCTTCATGCAGTTACAGTACTCTTCAGTAAATCCGGAAAAACAATAGTTATTAAGTACTTCGATAACTCTTTATAGTAGAGCAACTGTAAAATGAAAAAGCTCGTCATGATAGGGATAATAGTTCCAGTCATTATTGCAATACTGGGTATTGGCGGCTTTTTTATTTACAACGAAGTGCAAGGTCAGCACGAGCAAAACCTTAAGGACTTGGAAAAGTTCGGCTTTACTGTTTTACCCAGCAGCAACTTTGAGGAAAGTACAGGCAAGCTAGGTGAAAAACAGCTTCCCCCTACCTTTGGAACTAAAAAACTGACACCCACTCAAAAAGTCATTCAGGGTCTGATGGATGACAACAAGCAGTTAATCAACGAGCAACATCAGCTACAGCAACACATCACTGATCTTAAAGCTCAGGTCGCAGAGTTAGAGAATTACAAGAAGCTCAACGAACATTTTGCTCCCCTGACAATTTCTGAGGAAATTGTAGAAGTTGAGAAACAGATTAAAAAACTGCTGATTGACATGCCGGATGCACGCCGCTTTAGCAATCTTCAAATTGAAGCGATGTCAGCATCTGTAGGTAATGAGTATAAAAAATTTATTGGTAACAAACGCATCATTTTCTCCGATTCTGAGCGGGAGAGCTTTATAGAAAGTTACATGCCTGAGTATGCCTTCTGCGTTGGCGATGGTATTGAAATAGCTGCTAACTCACCTCGGGAAGAACGCACGATCGCTACCTACTTCAGGAAACCCTCTGAACAGGTTTTATCCACTGAATTAAAGATCGATATCGAATCAGTGGTAAAGCCTTGTCAAACAGCCCTCTACTCCCGATTAGATAAGTACGACCAACCCCTGTAAATATGGGCAAAAAACAACCAAAAACACTGTTTTCATTTTCATAATCCTGTATAATACGCGCTCATTTTCTCTTGAATTGGGCATTATGCCGGTTTTTATCCACCCAGTTCACGAATTTAAATAACTGACCCTGCAAACCGGTATTGCAGGCTGCTGCTGAGTCATTTCTTTGACCCACAGCTCCTAAATATAGGACATATTCAATGAGCGAAAGCTTTGCTGATCTGTTTGAAGAATCCCTTGAATCCCTTGATATGACACCAGGCAAGCTGGTAATCGGTGAAGTCGTTGATATCGACAGCGACTGGGTTACTGTACATGCTGGCCTGAAATCTGAAGCGATCATCCCACGTTCACAGTTCCTGAACGACGCTAACGAACTGGAAATCCAGATCGGTGACGACGTTAAAGTTGCTCTGGAAGCGGTTGAAGATGGCTTTGGTGAAACTCGACTGTCTCGTGAAAAAGCGAAACGCGCTGAAGCTTGGGAAGTTCTGCAGACTAAATTTGAAGCTGAAGAAACTGTTAAAGGTTACATCAGCGGCAAAGTTAAAGGCGGCTTTACTGTTAGCATCAACAACATTCAGGGCTTCCTGCCAGGTTCACTGGTAGACGTTCGTCCGGTACGCGACGTTGATCACCTGGAAGGTAAAGAGCTGGAATTCAAACTGATCAAACTGGACCAGAAGCGAAACAATATCGTTGTTTCTCGTCGTGCAGTTCTTCAGGAAGCGAACAGTGCTCAACGTGATGAGCTACTGGCTACTCTGGAAGAAGGTCAGGAAGTTAAAGGTTTCGTTAAGAACCTGACTAACTACGGTGCATTCATCGATCTTGGCGGTGTTGACGGCCTTCTGCATATCACTGATATGGCTTGGAAACGTATCTCTCACCCATCTGAGATGCTGAACCCAGGTGATGAGATCACAGTTAAGATCATCAAGTTCGACAAAGAATCTGGTCGTATCTCTCTGGGTCTTAAACAGCTGTCTATCGATCCATGGGCTCTGATTAAAGAACGTTACCCTGCTGGCGCGAAATGCCAGGCACGTATCACTAACCTGACTGACTACGGTTGCTTTGCATCTATCGAAGACGGCGTTGAAGGTCTGGTTCACGTTTCTGAAATGTCTTGGACTAACAAGAACATTCACCCTTCTAAAGTTGTTAACATTGGCGACGAAGTAGAAGTGATGATTCTTGACGTTGATGAAGAGCGTCGTCGTATTTCTCTGGGTATCAAACAGTGCACTGCTAACCCATGGGTTACTTTCGCTGAGCAGTTTGCTGCAAACGATAAAGTTACTGGTACTATCAAAACTATCACTGACTTTGGTATCTTCGTTGGCCTACAGGACGAGCTGGACGGCTTGGTTCACATGTCCGATATCACTTGGGAAGCTGATGCTGAAGCAGCTCTGCGCCAGTTCAAGAAAGGCGAAGAAGTTGAAGCCGTTATTCTGTCAATCGATGCAGAGAAAGAGCGTATCTCACTGGGTATCAAACAGTTGGAAAGCGATCCATTCACTGAATTCGCTGCTGCAAATGACAAAGGCACTATCGTAACTGGTAAAGTTACTTCTGTAGATGCTAAGGCTGCTGTGATTGAGCTTGCAGAAGGTATCGAAGGTACTTTGAAAGTATCTGAAATCTCTGTAGATCGCATTGAAGACGCCTCTTCTGTATTGAGCGTTGGTGATGAAGTTGAAGCGAAGATTACGAATATTGATCGTCGTAACCGCGCTATCAACCTGTCTATCAAAGCAAAAGAACAGGCTGAAGAGAAAGCTGCAATTTCCGCTGTACGTAACGCTGAAGTTGAAGTATCTGGTCCAACCACTATCGGTGATCTGATCAAAGCACAACTGAATAATCAGTAATTATCAGTCTTTACTAGACTGACTCTTCAAAAAAGCCGCTCCTGAAAAGGGAGCGGCTTTTTTTTGCCTACGCTAGACAGACCCTCCCGACCTCAAAGGCACAATTATTGCAGTGCACAATAACACCCTATTAAATTGTAGCTTCGTTATATCAGTCTTAGCATTTTTATTAATTCAAGGAGGGATCATGATTGATAATTTATGGATACTCCTGTCAGCGCTTCTCGTATTTATAATGCAGATCGGTTTTCTTTGTTTAGAAAGCGGAAGGACACGCAGTAAAAACAGCATAAACGTTGCTGCTAAGAACATTTCTGACTTTATTTTATCCGCCACACTCTTCTGGCTGATTGGATTTGGATTAATGTTCGGAACCAGTTTTGCGGGTATTATCGGTACTGACAGTTTTGTATTTGGTGAGCAGAATACTGCCTACGAAATGAGTTTCTTTTTGTTCCAGATGATGTTTTGCGGCACTGCAGCAACGCTCACTTCTGGTGCAACAGCTGAAAGAATGACCTTTATTGGGTACATTTTTGTCACCGCTGTTCTGTGTATTTTTATCTACCCTCTAACCGGACACTGGGCATGGGCAAGCCTCTATAATCCAGAAACACCTGGCTGGCTAGAAACCATTGGTTTTGTGGATTTTGCTGGAGCCACTGTTGTTCATTCCGTAGGTAGCTGGGTGGCACTTGCAGCAGTATTGATTGTAGGCCCCAGAATCGGTCGTTATGATAAGTCCTTCAACTTCCCTTCAGGCAGCAATCTACCCATGGCTACCATGGGCACACTGCTGATCTGGTTAGGCTGGTTTGGCTTCAATGGCGGCAGCGTTTTAGCAATGAACGATCAAGTACCCGGCATTATCCTGAATACCTGCCTGGGTGCCATATGGGGTGGTTTCATCGCTTCCAGCCTTCACTATTTTGAAAACAAATTTATAGATGTCAGTTACATTCTTAATGGCATCATAGCCGGGCTGGTAAGCATTACAGCTGCATGCCACGCTGTCACCCCGATATCAGCAGCGGTTATCGGCATGGTATCTGGTGTCATTCTTTATTACGGCACGAAATGGATTCATCATTTACAGATTGATGACGCTTTATATGTCATTCCCTCACACCTTTTTTCAGGGATTTGGGGCACTATCGCTTTTGCCTTGTTTGCTAAAACTGAATTTATAAGTGAAGGCCTCAGCCGCTCTGAGCAGCTGGGTTCTCAGTTACTAGGCATAGCCGTCATAGGTCTGTATAGCTTCATAGTCAGCTATATCCTATTACTCATAATTAATAAATTTTTTCCCCTACGTGTCACAGCTAAAGATGAAACTCAGGGATTGAATATTACTGAGCATAATGCTTCAACCGAGCTTATTGACCTGCTTAACGATATGGAGATGCAGCAAAATAAGGGGAACTTCACAACTCCTGTAACTGAAGAGCCGTTTACAGAGGTTGGACAAATCGCTAAGAAATATAATGAGGTCATTAATCGGATTAATCAGGAGATGATCGAACGAGACATCGTATTAGATCAGTTTCAGGCAAGCGAACGTCGTAAAAGTGCCATCCTGGATTCATCTATGGATTGTATTATCTCTATTGATTGGCAGGGTAAGATTCTCGAATTCAACTCTGCAGCTGAACGAACATTAGGCTGTTTGAAAAAACAAGCCAGCGGTCAGAAATTTTTTGACCATTTTATTCTTTCAGAAGACAAACCAGACTTCGAAGCTAGCTTAGAGCTATTCTTCAGCGCAGCCAGTGGCTTAGTCTTAAACCGGCGTAACAGACTTCAATTGCAGAGAGTTTCTGGACATCAATTCCCTGCCGAGGTGACCATTACCAGCTCCCGCTGTGATGATGTTTCACGTACTGAATTCACTCTGCACATACGCGATATAACTCGCGATCAAAAGTTACAATCAAGGCTAACCTTCTTGGCTTATAAGGATCCTCTGACCAACCTATCCAACAGAACTCATCTGATGAAAAGGTTGCACGAAGAGATTAAAAATGCAAAAAGGGGCGCTCAATCCGTAGCCTTAATGTTTATGGATCTGGATCAGTTCAAGAAGATCAATGACACTCTGGGCCACAAAGCAGGAGATGTACTACTTTGCGAAGTAGCCAAAAGACTAACAAAAGTGTCTAGAAATGATGACATTATCTCTCGTTGGGGAGGTGATGAGTTTATCATTGTGCTCAGCGGAGCCCTATCACAGGAGCTTATCTGCAGTAAGGCCCAGAAAATTCTTGAGATATTACGGCATCCAGTGGAAATTTCAGGCAAGCAATTCAGCATTCCAACCAGCATTGGGATTTCGCTATCTGTTGACGGACTAGTAGAAGCGGATCAACTTATTCAAGAAGCCGACATTGCCATGTATTCAGCCAAGGAAAATGGTCGGGATACCTTTAGAATTTTCGAACCTTACATGGCCGAAAAAACAACAAAAGCCGTAAATTATGAAAGGATGATTAAACGAGCCCTACTTCAGAAGCAGTTCCACCTTGTTTATCAACCTAAAGTCCAGCACACCCGCGAAGAGCTCATTGCACTTGAAGCGCTAATTCGATGGAATCATCCTCAAAAAGGTCCTATTCCGCCTTCAGAATTTATTCCAATTGCTGAAGAAAGTAATCTCATCATTCAGCTGGGTGAAATGGTCATTGCCGAGACCTTGAAACAACTTGCCGACTGGAGAGGCCAGGGGCTGGATATACTTCCTGTCTCAGTCAACATCTCTGGAAAGCACCTAATCTCTGATCAACTGGTACCCTTTATCAAGCAACAACTCAGTTTGAATTCCATACCAGGACGATTACTTGAGGTTGAGATAACCGAAGGAGTCCTGATTCAGGATATTGCACGCTGTATTGAAGTAATGGAAGAGCTGAAACGCTTAGAAATCAGCATTTCAATTGACGACTTTGGAACGGGTTACTCATCTCTGAACTATCTCAAACGTCTACCGCTGGACATCCTGAAGATCGACCAATCTTTTGTTGAGGAGTGTGCAAGCAAAGAAGAGGATGGAGAGATTTGTGCAACGATCATCAACTTAGCCAGGAGTTTGAACCTGAATACCGTCGCTGAGGGCGTAGAAACCAAGGAACAGCTCCAGACACTTATAGATTTAGGATGTGACGTATTCCAGGGTTACTACTTCTACAAACCTATAAGAGCAGAAGAGATCAGTAAGTTACTGAGCAAGAACTCAGAGGCCTGCAACATATTTGGTGGAGATATCCCGCACTTGGCTATCGAATAAACTCACTCGATTATGTAATCTACGAAATCATCTTCGTTGATCTCATTATCTTTTACTTCATACCAACTCAAAACAGAGGCACCGGACTCAATCACTGTTTTCTGGTCACCAGATATAAGAGGATGCCAATCTGGAAGCTCTTTCCCCTCATAAATCAAACGGTAGGCACAGCTAGGTGGTAACCAATGAAACTCATCAACATCCTTGGGGGTGAGTTTTACACAATCAGGAACCAAACTGCAGCGCTCCTCATATTTAGTACATCGACACGTATTAAAGTCCAGAAGATGGCAAACGACAGTGGTGTAAAAAACCTCCTGTGTGTCTTCATCTTCCAGCTTGTGAAGGCAGCATAACGCACATCCATCACAGAGAGATTCCCATTGTTTACTGGTCATCTCCTGAAGACTTTTACTGCGCCAAAATACTTCCTGAGATGACATTAACGCACACCAGTTTCAGGTCGATCCTTATGCAAATCCAACATGTAATCATCTTTCGCTGGCGGCATTTGAAGGTAATAGCCTTTCTCATCAATTTCAGACAGAACCTTTTCTGAATCGACACGAGCAAGTTTACGGTCAGCTTTAAGCGGCATATCCATTACATGCTTAGGTGTTCCAAACATCTCTAACAGAGCTTCCGGCACTTTGCTTAGCTGATCACGCTTATCAACATAAAGATACATCTCATCCTTGCGTGGACTCAGATAAACAGAACAAATTTTCATCGGTTAAGCACCTTTTTTACGTATTTTTTCAATTTCGTCGAGTTCATCCAGTAACAGATGACCTATCAATTCTTGTCTCCAGAGCGCCATTTTCTCGGGTAAAACATAGAGCCCTTCATCCATTCCTGAACGTACTAACGCTTCCAGCTCTTTTCGTTTTAACAGAATTTCGGGAGCAATTTCGTACTCTTCGGCCTTACGCCTAGCAATAGCCTTCAATCGTTTCAGATGGGTATTCCAGAAGAAATGCAATGGTCTGGGTATAGGTAAAGGTGGATTATTTTGCGCACTCTCTTGCGAGCTCTTCAAGAAAGATAATATTGTCTCCCCATCTGTACGCAATATTTTCTTCTTCACTTCATCCAGCTGAGACAGTTCAGCTATCGAACAAGGCCAACGCTCAATGATCTGCAATAATGCTTGATTCCGTAATATTCGGTTCCGTGGAACATCACGTTTTCTGGCCTGCTGTTCACGCCATGCAGTTAAATCTCTCAGAGCAGCAAGTTTATGTTCTGGTATTCGCCACATCTGAGTAAAACGCAGATAGTATGAATAACCCTCTTCATCATCGACCATGGATTCGGTTATAAGATACTGATTTTCCTGCTCTGACCAACTCAGTGTTCCTTTTTGATCAAACAACTCTTTCTGCATTGCATAGATCGCAGGCAAATAGGCAACATCTAAAGCTGCATAACGCTCCTGACTCTGCGTTAAAGGTCGCCGCAACCAATCAGACGTTGTTTCATGTTTCTCCATCTGTACATTCAAATGCTGCTCTAGCATGCGCTGGAGACCCATTGAAAATCCCCAATTCACCAGTGCGGCACCGATCTGAGTATCAAAAAGAGGTTCTGGAACCCCCCCGAACATTTTGACAAATAATTCCAGGTCTTCTGTCGAAGCATGCATAACCTTGAGCACAGAAGTATCCTGAAACAGTATTTTTAACTCCGAAAAGTCTTTTATCTCCAGCGGGTCTATTAGATAACATGCCTGATCATCCGCAACCTGAATCAAACCAGGAATAGGGTAAAATGTCTCGACACGCAAAAATTCAGTATCAATTGCAATCAGAGGCAACTGCTGCCACTTCATACAACACTCGTTGAGATGCTCAGAAGTCTTAACCCAAATGGGTTGTTGTGCTGAAGCAGCCAGTACCTGCCAGCTATATGCCTGGTTATCTATTGCCATAATATCCTCAAACCAGAGAGCGCCGGCCTGCTAATGCATGAGCGAGGGTGCCACCGTCTACGAATTCAAGCTCTCCGCCTACAGGAACCCCATGTGCTATACGTGTAATTTTGATATTTGAATCCTGAACCTGACCCGCAATAAAATGTGCAGTAGCTTCCCCTTCAACGGTAGGGTTAGTTGCCAGAATCAGCTCACTAATATTGGAACTTTTCAGTCGCTCTAATAATTGATCTATTCCCAGATCTTCAGGACCTATTCCATCAATGGGTGAAAGATGTCCTGAAAGTACGAAGTATAGGCCGTTATAACCACCTGTCTGCTCAACAGCCAGAACATCTACTGGCGATTCGAGCACACAGAGTAAGCTGCTATCGCGACTATTGGATTCACATATACCACATAGATCTGATTCAGAGAGTGTACGACACCGCTGGCAATGACCAATTTTTTCAACTGCAGTTTGAAGCGCTTCTGAGAGACTCAGTGCCCCTTCTTTATCACGTTCCAATAGATGAAAAGCCATTCTCTGAGCAGATTTAGGACCTACCCCTGGTAAACACCTGAAGGCAGAAATAAGCTGTTGTAATAAAGGACTGAATGACATTACGGATCTGGTACCACTTAAAACGGCATATTAAATCCCGGAGGCATTCCCATCCCACCAGTTACTTCAGCCATTTTTTCCTGAGTGTAGGATTCAATTTTACGCACCGCATCATTCACTGCTGCAGCGATTAGATCTTCCAGAATCTCTTTTTCTTCTTCCATCAGACTGTCATCAATATTGATACTTTTCACATCATGACGGCCATTCATAACGACTTTGACTAAGCCTGCGCCTGATTCTCCGGTTTGCTCAGCCTGCGCAATCTGCTCTTGCGCCTTCTGCAGGTTCTCCTGCATCATCTGAGCCTGCTTCATCAGGTTACCCATACCACCTTTCATCGTAATACCTCTATCTAAAATCTAATCGATGGGAGTCACAGATGAGAGTTCAATCTGTGCATCAAAAACCTCTTGCAGCCGCTGCACTGTGGCATCTTCCCGTATCGTTTGTAACGCCAGTGATTGCCTTTCCTCACGCTTTCGGGCCATATATTGCGCAGGTGTTTCCTGCAGCTGCTTACCAAGTACAAATTCTACCTTAACTGGCGACTGGAAATAATCATTTAACGCATCACTAATCCTTTGCTGTTGCGTTTCGTTCAACATCGCCGTCTGAGCTTTTTCAAAGTGAAGAATAATCCCTTGCTGATCGACCTTTTCTAATGAAAGGTGAGTTGCCAGACTCTCTGTCATGCCTGCCAGACCAATACTGCGACTGATATGTACCCAGTCCTCAGGTTTGATCTGATTAATATTCTTAGGGCGAGACTCTATTTCAACGTATATTTTGCCATTTGCAGATTTATTTTGCGGTTGCACTGGAACAACGGGATCTATTTCCGGCGCGTCTGTTTCAGCAGACAGTTTAGGCAGCGCATCAACAGTACTTTCTTCTGATAGCACTGATTCACTGTCTACAAACCCAACATTCTCCACTTTGTCGACATGTACTCCGACATATTGATTTTCCTGAAGGTGTGGACTGTCTTGAATATGTGCTTCTGGATGAAGACTCTGAACATCGTCAATATCCCATGGAGGAGGCTCTCCCCCTGATATATCCGGTTCAGACTTTTTTACCGGAGGCACCTCAATTTCAGGAACCGGTATTTCTGTAATTAACCCACTATCAACAAGAGGCTGATCCGGTTGTGTAAAGCCTGAATTCTCAGCGGACTCAGTAACTAAGCTGGTTGCTCTCACAGCCTCAGAATCTGAAGATTGTTGAGTTACAGCCGTCAGATTTTCTTGCCCACTAACCTTTTCAGTTCCATGTTGAAGCTTAACCTGTCGCGGCTTTGCTCCAACAGGGCGAAAGGCCAACATACGAAGCAATACCATTTCCAGACCTTCTCTTGGATCTGGAACAAATGGCAAATCTTTACGCCCCATAAGTGCTATTTGATAATACAGTTGAACATCTTCAGCGGTTAAAGATGCAGCCAACTCAGTAACCTGAGCTTTATCGCCCATACTGTTATCAATTGCTTCTGGAAGCGTTTGCCCAATTGCGATTCGGTGAAGAACACTGATCAAATCACCCAAAACTGTATTGTAGTCTGGCGAAAAGCGCGAAAGGTCAGCGACTGCTGATAATAAAGCTCTTGCATCGCCAGAAGCCAATGCATACAGCATTTCATAAACCAGGCGCTGGTCAATGGTACCCAACATTGAGCGAACATCAGTCTCACTGATACTACCTGCTCCGAATGCTATGGCTTGATCGGTCAGACTCATCGCATCACGCATTGAGCCATCAGCAGAGCGCGCTAATAACCATAAAGCTGGCTCTTCATAGCTGATGTTTTCTTCTTTAAGAACAAAACTAAGATGATCGACAATGCGTTCAGGAATCAGATTCTTCAGATTAAACTGCAAACAACGGGAAAGAATTGTGATGGGTAGTTTTTGCGGATCGGTCGTTGCCAACAAAAACTTCACATGTGGAGGTGGTTCCTCCAGAGTCTTAAGCAACGCATTGAAAGAATGCGTTGAAAGCATGTGTACCTCATCTATGAGGTAGACCTTATATCGTCCATGTGTTGGTGCGTACTGAACGTTCTCCATCAATTCCCTGGTATCTTCTACCTTAGTCCTTGAGGCCGCATCAACTTCAATGAGATCAACAAATCGCCCTTCAGCAATTTCTCGGCATGCCGAACATTCGCCACAAGGAGTGGATGAAACACCGGTTTCACAGTTGAGTGATTTGGCGAACAATCGCGCTATAGATGTCTTACCGACCCCTCGAGTACCCGTAAAAAGGTAGGCATGATGTAATCGATCATCATCCAGTGCATTCACAAGAGCTTTCAGGACATGTTCCTGTCCAACCATCTCCTGGAATTTTGCGGGGCGCCACTTACGTGCAAGAACCTGATAACTCATCTATTTTTTTACAGCGTTCACCTGAAAATTGATGACCTATGCTAACTGTTGCGGCGTTTTTTCTCCAGTAAAACCTGTGCCGTAAATCAAGCAGTGATGTAAGCCGAAGGAATTAAATTACCGCTCCTGAAAGCAGTTTTTATGCAATATGCGACCTTAAATATCCAGTACCCTCGCGATAATCGTTTTTTAAGTTTAAAATAACTTAGATTGGATATTATTTAACCGAGAATTCATGTTTAAGAAGAAAGCAACAAAGTCAGAGATACGAAATCAGCTACAGGCTGAGGTATCCATGTTTCTTCAAAACGGCGGTTCAATCCAACAGGTTGAAATGGGAGCTTCCGGGCTGGTTGACGGCAAATACAGCTCTTTGAAAAGCAGCTTTGAAAAAACCGCTCCACAATCACGTACGCCTGTGCACGGTTTACTGGCCACTATTGATAATCGTAAAAAGCGCAGTCAGCCCACATCTGCTGCCAAATCTAAGAAACGGCCCACACAGAAAGTAATCTACGATGACTTTGGCGAGCCGGTTCGTACCGTTTGGGTTGAAGAATAATTTCTCCAGCCCGCCTCAGGTTCCATAGCATAAACTTACATGGGATAATTCAACGTTTACCCCGAAGACTTCCAGACTATTTTTCATTGGTTACATAATCCTGATATGACTACACTGACTTTTACCCGCCCCGACGACTGGCACATTCACCTACGCGATGGTGCCTCACTTAAAGATACTGTAAGAGACGTAAGCCGTTATATGGGACGGGCGATCATCATGCCTAATCTGGTCCCACCTGTAACCAACACAGAAGAAGCCCTTGGTTACCGCGAGCGTATTCAGTCACACAACAGTAACAGCAGTTTTGATCCACTGATGGTGCTTTATTTGACTGACAACACCTCTCCCGAGGAAATCAGAAAAGCCAAAGCGACCGGAAAAATTTATGCTGCCAAGCTCTACCCTGCGGGCGCTACCACTAATTCCGATTCAGGTGTGACTTCCGTAAAAAACATCTACCCAGCACTAAAAGCCATGCAGGAAGAAGGCATGCTACTGCTGGTGCATGGAGAGGTAACGGATTCGGAGATCGATATTTTTGATCGCGAGAAGATCTTTATCGAAAATATTCTGAAGAATGTAGTTAATGATTTCCCAAACCTGAAAATCGTTCTGGAACACATCACCACTAAAGATGCGGCTGAATTTGTAGCTTCAGCAGGTGAAAACGTAGCTGCCACCATTACAGCTCACCACCTGATGTTTAACCGCAACCATATGCTGGCCGGGGGCATTCGCCCACATTATTACTGCTTACCCATACTGAAACGCAACATCCATCAGGAAGCTTTGATTAAAGCCGCGACCTCCGGCAATAAAAAATTCTTTTTGGGTACAGACTCCGCACCCCATATGAAACATGCCAAAGAAGCCGCTTGTGGTTGTGCAGGATCATATACAGCTCACGCAGCCATAGAGCTTTATGCTGAGGTTTTTGAAGAAGCTGATGCTCTGGATAAACTCGAAGCTTTCGCCAGCTTTAACGGGCCCGATTTTTACGGTTTACCAAGAAATACTGACACCATCACTCTGGTTAAAGAAAGCTGGGAAGTGCCTTCTTCCTATGAACTGGGTGATTCAGAAGTTGTACCGATCAAAGCGGGTGAAAACATTAGCTGGAAGGTTAAATAAAGCTGCAAATTATTTCAGGACGGGTCTGAAAGACAAAAAAAGCCCGCTAAATAGCGGGCTTAAATCTAGTATGTAAATCAGGGTTGATCTGGTTTACAGGTCAAAAGACTTACCGAATGTGAAGGTGATCGTGTTTGAGTCTGTCACCCAAGCACTTCCTTCGTCATCACCCGTGATATAGGCAACAGCCATATCTAAACCTTCGTAAGTCAGGCCATAACCAAGCTCGAAGTAATCACCATCAGCCTCATCACCGTAAGCGCCATAAGTCAGATACGCACCTTCGTATTCACCAGTAATAGATGTGAAAGTGTAATCTTCTTTAAAGCCAGCACCATCATCAAATTCGCCAATGTTGTGGCTTAGAGAAATTGGACCGTAAGATAGGCCAAGGTTGATCTCTTCGAAATCACCATCAAATTCATCATAATAGAAGCCTGTGAAGCCAATGCTGTACCCTAGATCACCTGCAGAGCCTGCATAACCAGCATACAGGTCATACTCAACGTCACCAGGAAGTGATGCCAACCAAGTACCCACGTAAACACCAGACTCATGCTCGTAGTCCAAACCACCAGAAATTGACGCACCACCATCTGCACCAGCTTGGTCAAAACCACGGAACCAGTAGTCGCTCATCGCGCCTAGGTTAGCAGACAGACCTGCCTGTGCAACAACAGAAGCAGAAAGAAGACCAGCAGCGATCAGCGCTTTAGTCATAGGTTTAATCATCTTTTATTCCCCCTCGGATAAAAATTAAATACGACGATTACTGTACCTAAAGCACGCAGGATGCCAGAATTATTTTTTACATAAAAAACATATAGTTAATAATACATAGACCATTATTTAACCTAATAATATTTCTGTTTAGAAACAAGATGCACCAAAATAAAGCAACAGCAATTCCGCACTGCACCAAAAAACCGCAACATATCTGTAACAATCAAATAAGTAATTGAACTTTTATGTTTTTTAGCCCATTTATATGATGAATAACAAATATTCCAGCCACCCCACGGAGATAATAATTATGGCTACAGCAACTTTTGCAGCAGGTTGTTTTTGGGGCATAGAGCTCAAGTTTTCTAAACTCCCGGTGTCATTAAAACTCATGTTGGTTATATGGGAGGCCAAACGGATTCTCCCACCTACAAAGATGTGTGCACAGGAACGACCTATCACGCAGAGGTAGCACAGGTTGAATATGATGATTCTGTACTGGATTATTCTGAACTACTTAACCTGTTATGGAACCTGCATGATCCAACCACGCTAAACCGCCAGAGGCCGGACGTTGGAACACAATATCGTTCTGCAATTTTCTTCCATACACAAGAGCCAGAAGCGACAGTGCATCAAAGCCAAGAGAATCTGACTGTTAACAGAGTGTTTATGTTCTAAGTCACAGAATTCCTAACCGTAGAAGTGCTCTATATAGTCAAGGAATACCACCAAAGTCACTTACAAAAAAGAGGGATCGGAAGCTGTGGAATTTAGTTTCCAAATACATTCAGGTAAAAAGATACCAACGCAGGAACTACAGAAATTTTATAAAAAAAATGGTCATAAAGGGCGCATTGAGGTGGGGGATACCTGTGCATGGTTATCCGCAAACAACTCAATTGTTGCGGCGTTGCGTTTATCCCCCTCTTTAACTTCTGAAGAGGGCTTTCTTTTATTAAGAGGCCTTTGGGTTGCAAAAGTACTAAGAGGACAATCACTTGGGAGTGATCTACTCAAACAGGTTACCCGTTATTTGCATAAAAACAGGATGTCTTGCTATTGCTTAACCTACCCTCATTTGAAAGCTTTTTATCTAGCAAACGGTTTTATCGCTATATCAGATGAAGAAGCCCCGGCTACTCTGGCTCAAAGGTTTAAACGCTATAAAAAAAGAGGAGACCGTTTCATCATCATGCAATTAAATCCGATATAGACAAACCTTTTTAAAGCCAACGTCGCACGCGTTCACAATATTCCAAGTACTGTTTACCAAACTTAGCGGTTAAATATCTTTCTTCTTTCAAGATAACGAAACGCTGTAAAACCCATGTAGCTGGGATAGTACTCAGCATTACCCATAAGCTGTTAAGTGAAATGCCTAAACCTAATGTGAAAAGAATAAATGCCAGGTAGATAGGGTTACGACTATAACGAAACAAACCTGACAAGATTAAACTCTGCGCAGGCCTCCATGGCTCAATATGGGTTTTTGCTTTGAAAAACTGCAAAGCGGCAGTAATAGCAAGCATGAAAGCAAAACCACAAAGCGCCCACCCAACATAAATCAGATCCTCCAGGCCAATTAACGATGTTGGCCACGTGTATTCCCCCCAAGGGCCAGGAGAATAAACACAAAGAAGATGAGTGGTGGCGGTATTTTTACCGCAGGACCACTATCATTTTCAGACTGCATAGATATTTGAACCCTCATAATTTTCGAATCACTGATTGCCAAATAATCAGTAGTGTTTGGAGTAACAAAATCTTAGCAGAACCCCCGCAGATGATTACTACAAATAAAAGGCCACAAATTGTGGCCTTTTTGTTTCTATCGACTCGCCATATAAGGCTTCCAACCACCAAAAGCAGTAATATCTTCAGCTCCCTCAATACCGTAGGGTTCACAGATAAAACCACTGACCATACTACCGTCGGCTATTTTCACCTTCCCAATTCCCAAAGGCGCAGGGATACCATTAACGAAACTTCCAAACTGATCTGCCGGCATTGACCATATTTCCACATCAATCGCGGCGCCTGTTGATTCATCCATAATCAATCCCGGTCTGAATGGCGGCCCTCCAGCCAGTGCGTACATTGTGTAAACAGGCGCAGTCTGTGTAACAGTTTTGAGAGTGGCTCCACGCTCGACTAACTGCCAGTTGAGCGGGCAATCCGTAAGATGAGCACCGCACACCAATACATCTATGGTGTCTGGGCTACCGACCAATGCTGCATCTGTCAGAGGTTTAGATATATCTGAAGCCCCAACATTCAATGCGAACAATGCCTGGAAACGTTTAGCTATAGATAATAAGCCACGATCGCTAAATGCAGCCCCTACAAGAGTCACACCAAAAGGTAATCCGTTTGTGGCAATCTGTGTAGGCACAGCGATCGATGCCATATCCAGAAGGTTCATATAGTTAGTATAGAAACCCAACTGACTGTTCCTGAGAATTGGCTCAGCCAGCATCTCTTTAATGGTAAAGCAACGACCCGCGGTGGGTGTTAAAAGACAGTCAATGCTGGCAAGTTGCTGATCACATACCTGTTTAAGCGCATTTAGGCGATACTGAGCTTTAAACAACTCAGTAGCTTTAGGCTCCCTGCCTGGAGCAATGATTTCACGCACTACTGGGAAAATCGCTTCTGGGTTTTCATCAATAAGAGGTTGCGTCGCGATATAACGTTCTGATACCCAAGGGCCTTCATACAGCAGGCGTGCAGCCTCATCAAAAGACTGATAATCGATCTCTACAAACTCAACATCATTAGCTTTTAGCTGCTCTAGAGTTGCGGCGTAAGCCTCCGCATAGGCCTCATCTCCAAAAAAGTTGAGTTGAGCTTCTGGAATGACGCCGATCGTTAATTTACCGCTACGTTTACCGTATGCTCGCTGCTGATTTGGGAAAGGGTTCTGCCTGCTATATCCATCTTCAGCATCAAAACCTTCAGCAACACTGAAAACCAGATTGGCATCATCGCTGTCGTAAGCAAAAATAGTCATACAATCGAGGCTTTTACACGCAGGCAACATACCTGTTGCTGAAAGCAGGCCTCTGGAAGGTTTTAAGCCAATCAGGTTATTAAAACATGCAGGAACACGACCTGACCCTGCAGTGTCTGTCCCAAGACTGAAACTCGCCAGACCCAATCCGACAGATACAGCAGATCCGGCACTGGAGCCGCCGCTGACATAATCTGGATTGAATGAGTTTTTGCACGCACCATAGGGGGAGCGTGTACCATTCAAGCCAGTCGCAAATTGATCCAGATTGGTTTTACCTACAGGAATGGCTCCAGCATCAATTAATTGCTGAACCACAGTAGCGGATTTCTCAGGGATATAGGCAAATTCCGGGCAAGCCGCTGTCGTTGGAATGCCTGCCAGATCAATATTATCCTTGATCGCAAACGGTATCCCCCACAATGGCAAAGACTTATCTTTGCTTTCCAATGCAGAGAAGAAGGGGTCAAGCTCTTCAGATGTCAGAAGATGAATCCAGATATTATGGTCAGAATGCAGCTCTGAACGCTGAGCGATATCCTTCAAAACCTGCCGAGGAGTCAGTTCACCGCTTGTATATGCCTCCTGTAAAGAGGCGATGGTCATATTGTATGGAAATTGATCTTTCATTAACTTACACCTCTTCTATAACGACCAGCGCCTGGCCGGCACTGACACGTTGTCCATTATTCAGCAGCAGATGCGACACTGTTCCTGAAGATGTCGCGTAAACCGGAATCTCCATTTTCATGGATTCCAGCACCATCAGGCATTGCCCTGCTTCAACCTTCTGCCCTACCTCAACCTCGGTCTGCCAAACGCTGCCGGAAACGGGGCTGTCGATAACCAAACTATCCTCAGGCCAGTTGTGTTCGTTCTGGCTTTCTTCCTCTTCGACCACTTCAAAATTGAACTGGCCTGTTGCATGCCAGTTGGCCAGTTCATCCTCAAACGCGCCTTCTCGCATAGATCTGAAGTGTTCAATATCACTGTCGTTTTCTTGCAGGAAGGATTGATACTCGGACAATGAGAAATGACTTTCCTCGATTTTTAATGGGTATCGGCCCTGAGGAAAGTTTTTGCGAATATCACTCAGTTCCTCGTTCGATACTTCATAGAACCTGATCTGATCAAAGAAACGCAGCAACCAGGGTTTCTCAAACTCAACCGTCTGACGATAGCGGTTCCACATCTGTAGGGTGCGTCCCACAAACTGATAACCACCTGGGCCTTCCATGCCATAAACACACAGGTAGGAACCACCGATACCAACAGAATTTTCCGCAGTCCAGGTACGTGCCGGATTGTATTTTGTGGTGACCAAACGGTGTCGTGGATCAACCGGAGTGGCGACGGGCGCCCCCAGATAAACATCGCCTAACCCCATGACCAGATATGAGGCATCAAAGACAATCTGCTTCACATCATCGATACTTTCCAGGCCATTAATCCGGCGAATGAATTCCAAATTACTTGGACACCATGGCGCATTTTTACGCACCGATTGATCGTATTTTTCTATCGCAAGTTTACAGGCCTCATCATCCCAGGAAAGCGGGATATGAACGATACGCGAAGGCACCTGCAAGCGGTCTATCTTGCTTGCCAGTTCCCGCTCACCACTCTGCAGATGTTCGAGTAACTGTTGATAGCTAATTAACTGGCTGTCGTAATGAACCTGAAGTGAGCGGATTCCTGGGGTCAGCTCCTGAATACCGGACAGTAAATTTTCTTGCAGCCACTGCATCAAGGCGTGGGCACGGAAGCGCAGGGATATATCCAACACCTTCTCGCCATACTCCACCAGCATAAAGTGATCGCCCGCAGCCCTGTAGACCACGTCAACACCAAACTCATCCTGACTAAGTTGAGCCAGAATGGGTGTTTCAGGTTTAACCGATTCGATGGTCAGCGGTTTAGCTTGCAGCTGTCTAACACTATTCTTTAATGCCAGCTCCATCTGTACAGCGGTTTCCAGAGAAACAGGAACAAAGCAGATTTTATCCCCTGCACGTAACTGCCCCAGTTTCCACAGGTCTGCCTGAATCACCGTTGCAGGGCAAACAAAACCGCCCAATGAAGGGCCGTCTGGCCCAAGGATAACCGGCATATCACCGGTAAA
>JBOEGV010000022.1:0-62031 GCA_050633605.1 Neptuniibacter sp.
GTGTTTTTTAGTTATTCGCTTTAACTTAAAACTCTCTCAATTCCCTATCAAAAGAGACAACAGCCTTAAGCCAAGCTTTAATTATATATTGCCTTGTAGTTATACTACATAATTATTAGTTTAATGTCTACATATTATTTGAAAGCAACTTCAATAGGCATGAAATTCCATAATTTTGTAGTATTTATACAGAACTCGAATCTGAGCTGACATTTGCACGCCTCAACGCTCTTTCCAAACGAGTATTTTCACGCTCACCTTCTAGCAATGCATCCTCAACGTAGGCCAAATGATGGTGAGCAGCCTGCCTTGCTTTTTCAGGATCACCTTCGAGAATAGCATCCATCAACACTTTATGCTGAGAGTGTATTTTTTCTCTGTAGTCTGAACGAGGGTAGATGTTTTTAAGGTTATCCCAGATATGCTCACGAAGAAGATTAAAAAGCGCACGCATCATATGCAGAAGCACCATATTGTGGGTAGCCGCAGCTATCGCCAGATGAAAATCAACATCCGCATACACTTCCTTCTGAATCTCTTTATTATCATGGTAACGCTGTAGATCATCATAACACTGCAGAATCGCCTCCTTATCCGCAGGCGTACTTCTCAGCGCAGCGTAGTAGGCTGCCACGCCTTCCAGAGCATGACGAAACTCCAATAGATCGTATTGAGCTTCTGGATGAGTCCTGAACAATTCTAACAACGGATCTGAAAACGACCCGCCAAGGTCTTCTGACACATATGTCCCTCCACCCTGACGACTGTTCAACAAACCCTTTGCAGCCAGCTTTTGCACTGCCTCACGCAAAGATGGGCGAGAAACTTCAAACTGTTTAGCAAGCTCCCGCTCTGGAGGTAATTTTTGACCAGGCTTAAGTGTCCCTTCCAAAATCATAGCTTCCATCTGCTCCATGATCACATCTGAAATTTTTGGCTGTTTAACCCTGTTATAACTCATTATGAACCACTCAAATATATTGGTAAGACCAATATTTATACTAATTCAAGAACTTGGATAAAAACAAGAACGATTTTTTTTATTAGTTTTAAATAATAAATAACTTCCGCCAATCCCAATAAATTAAAGAGTTAATATTTAAAAAACAGAAACAAATTTCTTTGACTATAGTAATTAAACTTAAAAAAACATTGACATCTTCTGCTCAAAAAAAATACAGTAGATGGTCTCTTGTGGTAAATTGGTATTACCAATTGAGATTGTCGCAATGCAGCAGAGGTTCTTACAGGTCTAAAATCCTCACTTGCTCCTGCGACCAACTCTAAATATAAAAATGAATCTCTAGAGGATGTGACATGAAAAAGTTCGCCAAGTCTTTGATCTCCGCTGCTGTAGTAACAGCTGCCGTTGCAGGTGTTACTGCTCCAGCCCAGGCTGCTGACAAACTGCTTCTTAAAACACCGATTGCTTTCGGCTCTCACCTACCAGCTTTAGGAACCCCGATTGTTTGGGTTGCCGATCAACTGAAACTTATCAGTGATGGCAACGTTAAAATGAAGATTTATGAGCCGGGCAAACTAGTAAGTCCTAAAGAGATTCTGGATGCTGTGTCTTCTGGTAAAGTTAACTCTGGTTACTCTACTGCAGGTTACTGGCAGGGCAAGATGCCTGCTGCTGCAATCTTCTCTGCAGTACCATTCGGCCCAGAAGCTGGCGAATATATGGCATGGTTGTATTACGGTAACGGCATGAGCCTTTATCAAGAGATGTATGACAATGCAGGCTACAACGTTAAAGTTATGCCTTGCGCGATCATCTCTCCTGAAACTTCAGGCTGGTTCGCTAAACCAATCGAAAAGCCTGAAGATCTTAAAGGCTTGAACATGCGCTTCTTCGGTCTAGGTGCTTCTGTAATGGAAAAACTAGGCGTAGGTACAGTTCAGCTTCCAGGTGGTGAAATCTTCGGTGCGCTTGAGAAAGGTGCAATCGATGCATCAGAATTCTCGCAGCCAGCTATCGATCAGCGCCTTGGCTTCCACAAAATTGTTAAGTACAACTACTTCCCTGGCTGGCATCAGCAAGCAACTGTCTTTGAATTACTAATCAACAAAGACACTTGGGGCAAGATGAGCAAAGGCCAGCAGGCGCTTGTTGAAACAACATGTAAAGCGTCTATGACAAACTCTATTGCTGAAGGTGAAGCAATGCAGTTCCCTGTAATGGAAAAAGCGGCTGAAAATGGCGTTCATATCCGTTACTGGAATGACACTATGCTTAGCACATTCGAATCTACTTGGAATGAAGTAGTTGCTGAGAAAACAGCAGCTGACCCATTCTTCAAGAAAGTATGGACTGACATGAGCACATTCCGTGAAGGTTACGACCTTTGGGAAGCGAATGCATTCCTACCTCGTGCGACTAAGTAAGTTACAAACTTCCGCAAGGTTCCCAGCCTTCGGAATAAAACAGGGTAGCCTATAGCTACCCTGTTCTCCTTTGGGAACTAGCTGCCTTCATTGGTATCTGGTTTTCCCACAGGCTATTTATAATTATAAATAAATTAGATCTACAGCTGCTGTCCCAGTGCTCTATAGATCTGGTTATAAAAAGCGAAGGTAAGTTTCGGTGACTGAAAACGATAAACTGACCCCAGTGCCACTCGCTGATGCAATTGATAAATTCATACAACGAATTGGTCTTACTATCGCTTGGGCTTATGTAGCCTTAGTGTTAGTCATCATGCTGCAAGTTATTTTGCGTAAAGGCTTTGCCAGCGGTTTAATTGCATTAGAAGAGCTCCAATGGCATCTCTACTCTGTAGGGGTGATGTTTGGACTGGCTTATGCACAAACAACTAACTCACATATTCGTGTAGACCTGTTTTACTCTCGCCTGCGCGCTAGAACAAAACGAATTATTGAAGTATTGAGCATCGTGACTCTAGTACTTCCATTTATTGTGATCATTTTTCTTCACAGCCTGGACTTCGTTGCTGAAGCATGGCGTGTGAATGAAGGATCTGAAGCTGCTTCGGGCCTACCTTGGCGCTGGCTTATCAAAGGCGTTATTCCAGCCAGTTTCGCGCTACTGGGTCTTGCTGTAGTTTCACGTCTCATCCGAGATTTAACTTTATTGATTAAGGGTGACGACTAATGGACCCGAATGAGATTCTCGTTATCGCGATGTTCCTATCGTTCATCGCGCTACTATTTACAGGTATCCCTGTCGCTTGGGTTTTAGGCGGCATAGGTATTGTCTTTGCCTTTCTTGGCCAATTTGCTGATAACAATCTAGATACTATGACAGGTCTGGATTACACCACACTGGGACTGGTGGTGAATCGCTTATGGACCATAATGGAGAATTGGATATTAGTCGCCCTCCCTATGTTCATATTCATGGGGATCATGCTCGATAAGTCTGGGGTAGCCGAACGCCTCATGAAATCGATGCAGGAACTGTTTGGGCGCGTTCATGGTGGTTTAGCAATTACAGTTACAGCGATAGGTATCATCCTAGCTGCCTCAACAGGCATCATCGGTGCATCTGTTGTGTTACTGGCTGTTATGTCACTGCCTGCAATGACTAAACAGGGCTATAACATGCCCTTAGCGCTGGGCACTATTGCCTCAGCGGGCACATTAGGCATCCTAATTCCGCCAAGCATCATGCTGGTTATCATGGCAGACCAACTTGGTTTGTCTGTCGGTGATCTGTTCATGGGTGCGGTCATTCCAGGCCTAATGCTGGGTAGTTTCTATATTGTTTATATCTTGCTTCGCGGCATGGTAAAACCTGATGACCTGCCGGTACCTCATGATGCTAAACCTGTAACGGCTGGCATTGTATGGAATGTACTTAAAGATATTCTCCCTACACTTGCGCTTATCTTTGTCGTTCTAGGTTCTATTTTTGGAGGTATTGCTACCCCGACTGAAGCCTCAGGTGTGGGTGCATTTGGTGCTACATTACTGGCGTTATACAACAAGAAATTCAGCTTTAAAGTACTGAAAGAAGTTGTTGGCGGCACAATGAATACCACCGCTTACATTTTCGCTATCTTCATTGGCGCAACCTGTTTCGCACTTGTACTGCGTGAACTCGGTGGTGATGAGATGATTGAAACATTCCTAACAGGGCTTCCGTTTGGCCCTTACGGTATTATTTTCTTCATCTTAGGTGTGATATTCCTGCTTGGTTTCTTCCTTGACTGGATTGAGATAACACTAATTATCTTACCCCTTTTAGCGCCGGTTATATCCGCGCTCGGATTAGATATCTCGGCACCGGGCATTGATAACCCTGAGCTAGTTTGGTTCGTCATGCTCGTGGCGATGGCCTTACAAACCTCGTTCCTCACTCCACCCGTGGGTTTTGCCCTGTTCTATTTAAAAGGGGTATGCCCGCCGAATGTAAAAATCACCGATATTTATAAAGGTGTTATTCCATTCATTATTCTACAGCTGATTGCGTTACTGGTGCTGGTATTCTGGCCGCAACTGGTGCTATGGCTACCCACCATCGCTTACAGCTAAGAGATTAGCCCCTCATATGTACTAGAGGGGCTGATAATAATTAGGCCTTATGGCCAAAATGCTTGAGAGTTTCATATGTCTAACCACAGTTTTGTTGATGAGCTAATCTCACTTCTGGGCGTATCAAATGTTCTGACCGGGGAAAGCCAGACTGAACATTACCGCACAGGGTTCCGTTCAGGTCAGGGTTCTGCATTAGCTGTAGTATTTCCGACCACCTTGCTACAACAGTGGCAGGTACTTAAAGCATGTGTAAAAGCCAATAAAATAATGATCATGCAGGCGGCCAACACAGGCCTGACTGAAGGATCTACTCCTAGCGGAGATGATTACGATCGCGAGATAATTGTCGTCAACACAACCAGAATGAATAAAATATATTTGCTGGATGATGGAAAACAGATTATCAGTTTCCCCGGCTCAACCTTATTCACTCTGGAAAAGTTACTTAAACCAATCAATCGAGCACCTCATTCTGTGATCGGTTCATCCTGTATAGGCGCCTCAATAATTGGTGGAGTAGCTAATAATTCTGGCGGGGCTCTCGTTCAAAGGGGCCCTGCGTATACAGAGCTCTCACTTTTTGCTCAATTAAATGACAAGGGTGAACTGGAGCTGGTTAACCACCTAGGGATTGATCTTGGAACTACCCCAGAAGAAATTCTGGCCAATCTTGATCAACGCAATTTCTCTGATTCTGATGTGAAGCCAAGCAGATACAAGGCCTCTGCCAATGATTATCCTGAAATCGTCAGAGATGTTGATGCCGACTCACCGGCACGATACAACGCCGATACCAGTCGACTGTACGAATCCAGTGGTTGTGCAGGAAAATTAGGAGTCTTTGCTGTACGCCTTGATACCTTCCCGGTAGCTCAAAAAGAGCAAGTCTATTACATCGGGACCAACAATCCAGATGAACTTACAGAGATCCGCCGCCATATATTGAAACACTTCCAGAACCTGCCTGAAGTTGCCGAGTATATGCATAAGGACATTTACGACATTGCTGAGAAATATGGCAAAGATACCCTGATGATGATCAATTACTTTGGCACTGACCCTCTGCCTCGTTTATTTGCCATGAAGGGACGGATCTCAGCCTACCTGAATAAAATAAGCTTTCTACCTAAAGATATTCCAGACCGTATCATGCAGGTAATGAGCAAGTGCTGGCCTAATATTTTACCCAAACGGATGCGCGACTTCCGTGAAAAATACGATCATTATCTCGTCCTTAAGATGAGTGATGGCGGTATTGCTGAAGCAGACAAGTTCTTGAAAAAGTTTTTTGCGACGAGCAAAGAAGGGGGCTTTTTTGAGTGTGACTCTGACGAAGCAAAGAAAGCGTACCTGCACCGCTTTGCGGCGGCAGGTGCCGCTATCCGCTATCAAATTATTCATCAAAACGAGGTTGAGGATATTTTGGCACTGGATATTGCACTGCGTCGTAATGACCCGAATTGGGTAGAAAAACTCCCAGAAGAAATCAGTCAACACCTAGTGCACTCTTTATATTACGGTCATTTCATGTGCCATGTTTTCCATCAGGATTACATTCTAAAAAAAGGGGCTGATGGTAAAGCCGTAAAGAAAATGATGCTGGACCTACTCCAACAAAAGGGCGCTAAATACCCTGCAGAACATAACGTAGGCCATCTTTATGAAGCTGAACAAGGCCTGCAAAACTTTTATTACACTCTGGATCCGACGAACAGCTTTAATCCTGGCATTGGAAAAACAAAGAAAACTCAATGTGGCTGCTGCCCACATTAATAATATAACTTTAGATGGTCCATAATAATATATTGAGCCAGATCTATTATTTGATCACTAACCAGCCTGCTAGACTTTAGTAGTGATAAAATCCACAAACAGTAACTTTAGTCTAACTTAGCGTAGCTTGAGGATAAGATAATGGCATTACCTGAGATTAAAACGATTTTATACGCAACTTCGCTGGGTAAGCATACCCGCCCAGTATTTCGCCAAGCGGTAAAACTGGCTACTTTGAACAAAGCAAATATTGTGATGGTTCATGTAGTGGAACCTATGGGTGAAATGGGACATGCATTAATTCAGAATTATGTATCTGAAGAGCTCATTAAACAGATGCACGATGAGGGTATAAAAGAAATTCACAAAAATATGCAGGACCGTATTGCTCAATTCTGCGCAGATGAACTTCAAAGCCTAGACAATAATGTTGCACTGAATATTGAATACAAAGTCGCCGAAGGCAATCATACCGACTCAATCCTGGACGCCGCTAATGCCGTGTCAGCAGATATGATTGTGATGGGCGCTGAAAACCGGTTTGGGCACCACAGTCATACCAGCCAACAAGTTATACGACATGCAAAAATCCCTGTGCTAGTAGTACCAACAGGTAAAGATTATAGCTAATCCGTTTTACGGCTTTGTGAGCTCTATTACAGAATAGGAAAACTGCTAAATGGACGCGCAAAGCCTTCTTCTTGAACGGATATTTCTGACTGTTTTCCCGCTTGTGGCCATTGTCGCAGTGGGATTTTTCTACGCCCGGCGCTTTAAACCTGATATGGCTATTGCCAATCAGCTCAATATTGATGTTTTCACACCTGCACTGATTTTTTCAGTGCTGTCAGCAGAATCATTCGACCTGATTTTATATCAGAATTTAGCCATTGGTGCGGTTGTTGTAGTCTTAGGTTCTGGTTTGTTGTTACTTCCCATTTGTAAATTCATTGGGGTCAAACCGAAAACATTCATCCCGCCAATGATGTTCAGTAACAGTGGAAATCTAGGTATTCCGCTTATTATTCTGGCGTTTGGTGAGCAGGCTTTACCTGCTGCCGTTGTATTATTTTTGGTTGAGAATCTTTTACACTTCACGGTTGGTATTTATATTCTGGACCACAGGACAAAAATTCTTAACTTATTAAAGATGCCAATGATTGTCGCGACGATTCTCGGATTAATCTGGAGTGGTTTTGATTTATACCTACCTAAAGCTACACACACTTTTATAGAAATGCTGGGCCAAATAGCGATTCCTCTTATGCTATTTTCTCTGGGGGTACGTATGCTCAGTATTGATTTCAAGAACTGGAAGGTTGGTACAACTGGGGCAATTTTATGTCCTTTAAGTGGGATTATTATTGCTCTCATCACACAGCAATTCCTACAGCTGACAGAGATACAATTTGCCTACCTGATAATGTTTGGAGCATTACCCCCTGCTGTTCTTAACTATATGATTGCTGAACGGTATCAGCAGGAGCCTCATCAGGTCGCATCCATTGTGCTATTAGGCAACATTGGCAGTTTACTGTTTATTCCCATTACGCTAGCTTTTGTTTTGTAATCTTTTCTGTAACCAGTAAATGTAGTGGATCAAAACATGCGGATCGGCATTGATCTTGGCGGCACTAAAATCGAAATAATCGCTATGGGCCATTTATCAAATGAAATCTACCGTAAACGCGTAGCAACTCCACAAGGTGATTACCAAGCAATACTCCGTTGCCTGATTGAATTAATTAACAACTGTGAAGCTGACTGCCAACAAAAAGCTTTGAGTATCGGAGTGGGTATCCCGGGAGCAATATCTCCGGCCACAGGTCTAATAAAAAATGCGAATTCTACCTGTCTCATTGGTCAACGACTCGACAGGGATCTCGAATTGCAACTAAACCACAAAATAAAAATCGCCAATGATGCTGACTGCTTTACTCTGTCTGAAGCCATAGATGGAAGTGGTCAGGGGTATAACACTGTATTTGGTGTTATCTTAGGCACCGGGGTCGGAGGCGGCTTAGTCGTCAATAAATCTCTCATGCAAGGCCCGAATGCCATCACCGGCGAATGGGGCCATAACCCCCTTCCGTGGTTTCAAAAGTCTGACCTAGCCGGTAGAACTTGTTACTGCGGTAAAATGGATTGCATAGAAACCTATTTATCAGGCCCTGGTTTTTCTAAGGCATTTAATACGCTAACAAACCAAAACCTAACAGCTGAAGAAATCTGGCAAAAAGCCGGGAGCGGCGACAGCGCCTCTATTAAGTACTGCCAGCGTTATATTGAACAGTTAGCTAAAGCCTTAGCCTCTGTAATTAATATAATCGATCCCGAAGCAATTATATTGGGAGGCGGGCTTTCTAACCAAAACACAATCTACGAAAAGTTGAAAACTCACCTTGGTAAGTATGTTTTTTCTGACTATGTAGCTACGCCCATTTTGAAAGCAACACATGGCGACTCCAGCGGTGTACGAGGAGCCGCCTGGTTATAAGGTACTACTGTTTAGTTTGTTTTTGCTTTGAAGCTTGTGATTCAATATCGATAAGTTCGCGGTTTTTATTCAATGTCCCGGTGCCGATACCTTTGACCTCAGTTAACTGCTCAACCGATTGGAAAGGCCCATGTGCCTGCCGATATGCGACAATTGCCTCGGCTTTAGAAGGGCCAATACCTTTCAAAGTATCAGCTAATTCCTGAGCTGAAGCTGTATTAATATTAATTCCTGCAAATACAGGTAGTGAAATCATACAAATAAGCGCAAGAAGAAGCGCTCTTAAGGAAGAGAGTTTCATTTTAAAAGTCCTTTTTAAGTTTTACCTGACATCATCCATGTGTCAGGGATTATTTATAACCTGTACAGATTATTAAATCAACGGTGCCAATTCAGCCTCAATTTTTGCAAGCATTTCAAGAGGAGATTTTGCCTGAGTGATCGGGCGACCAATAACCAAATAGTCGCTTCCTGCTCTGATTGCATCCGAAGGCGTCATGATTCGCTTTTGGTCCCCGACTTCTGAATCCGCAGGTCTAATACCTGGGGTTACAAGTTTAAAGTCACTACCTATTACAGAGCGCAGGGGAGAAACTTCCTTAGCAGAACAAACCACACCATCAAGCCCACATTTTTCTGTAAGTTCGGCCAATCGCTTTACCTGTTCCAGTGGGTCAACATTAAGGCCAATTTCTTCCAAATCAGAACGCTCCATACTGGTCAAAACCGTTACAGCAATTAACAGTGTTTTGGAGTTAATAACTTGGTCTAACTCATTCTTTGCCGTTTCCATCATCCGACGACCACCAGAAGCGTGAACATTAACCATCCATACCCCCATTTCAGCTGCAGCTCGCACTGCTTTAGCCGTAGTGTTAGGAATATCATGAAACTTAAGATCCAGAAATACATCAAATCCTGAAGCGTGAAGGGACTCAATAATTTCTGGGCCACAACGTGTGAATAGCTCTTTTCCTACCTTGACCCGGCACTTAGTCGGATCCAGCTGTCCCGCCATAGCCAACGCTTGTTGTTTATCAGGATAATCTAGCGCAACAATAACGCGCTTAGTATCTGCAGACATATTCTTTCCTAAAGTTATTTATTCGCCTTCAAGGCCTTGAATTGGCTTGGTTGAACCCCATTTTTTACATGATGGGCATTGCCATGAAAGGGATCTTCCGGAGAAACCACAGCTATTACAACGGTAAATAGGTTTAGAGTTTTCCAATTGCCCTGTCAGGCCACGCAAGACTGCAAGACTTTCTTTTGCACTATCAGATCCATATTCTATATGAAGATCAATTAAGCTATTAAAACCCTTAACCGATGGGCGACGTTTAAGCTCTTCAGTTATAAAACTACCCGCTGCATAAATACCCTTATCTTGCTTTATCTGCTCAGCCAGAGCCAAAATAACAGTAGTAGAAGGTGCATGCCCTAAACTCAATTGAAGATAATTCGTAAACTCCGCCATTGAATCGGTCTTCTTGCAGCAGGTTTTCATATAAGGGATGGTTTCTGAAACAAATAATTTGTCTCTTCTAGCAACCGATTTAAGATGTTTTATCGCGGGCTTCCAGTTCTTACTGCTCATTTCAAAACGAGCCTGTTGCAAGCTTACCCGTACATTTCCAGGATCAAATAAAGCTGCTTTTTTCATATAATCAGCAGCTTGATTCATCTTTTTTGCTGTCATAAATTTCTCGGCCAACTCACAACAATAATGAGATAGCTCATTAGCAATTTCTTTCTTATAGTCCTGACTTAGCAATTCCGCTGAGTCCAGTGCGTTTTGCCATTCACCCTCTTTTTCATAGAGTTTAATAAGCAAAGTTAAGGCCTTGGCCTGTACAGATTTAGATGAAGTTTTAATTATTTCCTGGAGTAGGTTTTCTGCTCTATCCAATAAACCCACAGCATAATAATCACGAGCCAGGGCCATCTGCACTCGCATAAAGTCATCCCGGTTTAGATCGGGCCGAGCTAATAGATTCTGATGAATTTTGATTGCCCGATCAACATCACCTTTGCGGCGAAATAACTTTGCTAAAGCTATGTGAGCTGGAATAGTGTCGGAGTTAATCTCAAGAGCACGGATAAAGCTTTCAATCGCCTCATCCATTTTCTCATTGAGTAGATAGTCCAGACCTGTGAAGTACTCATGACTCAAATTTGTCGCAAGTGGGACTTTAGTTTTTTTACACTCTTTCCTGCCTAGCCACCAACCAATGCCAACAGCCAAGGCAATAGGAATTACAAGTAAATAATTATCAGCATTAAACAGCATCTTTGAGGTTCGAAACTCTCAATTGGTCGAGCTCTTTCTGTGCACTGTTAACTTTTCGTTTGGCAGAACCAAGGCGGGTTCTCAAAGTAAAAACTGTAAAAATACTCAATATTACTCCCAGAAATCCACCCACAACAAATGCAGCAATCAACCAAAGGGATAGGCTTGCTTCAGGTAATTGGATAAACACCAGGTCAATTACAACTTTCTCTGTATTATGGATACTAAAAGTAATACCCACGATGAGTACAACGAGTAGAAGCAAAGCAATTATCAAGGTTTTGATAAAGCGCACTAAAAATCACCTTTTAATTTATTGGTTAATTGAATCATTAACCTGCTCTCTCAGCTCTTTACCCGGTTTAAAGTGCGGGACATATTTTGCATCCAGAGAAACTGAATCACCAGTTTTAGGATTTCGCCCAGTTCGTGGGGCCCTGAAATGTAACGAAAAGCTGCCAAAACCTCGAATTTCGATTCGGCTCCCTTGAGCAAGGGACTCGGTCATATGGTCAAGCATAGTTTTAACCGAAAGCTCTATATCCTTCACTGATAACTGATCATGACGATCTACCAGTATTTCGATCAGTTCGGATTTAGTCATTGTAAACCCCCTCAACTCTATCAACAGATAGCGATACTAGAATTATTTAGAATCATCTTTCTGCAGCTGCGCTTTGATCAGATCACCAATAGTGGTGGGCCCTGAAATAATTGCGTCAGACTGCTGACTTATCTGATCCATTGCCTGTTTTTCCTGCTCAATTTCAAGCTGTTTTACCGATAACGAGATCAGTCGGTTACGACGGTCCACATTTGTTATAACGGCATCAAGCTCATCTCCAACCTTGAAGAGATCAGAAAGGCTAGCAACCCTTTCTCTTGAAGCATCCGCTATTTTCAAGCTTGCCTCTACTCCCTGGGCAATAGTAACGTTCAAGGCCTTTTCTGTTACTTGGGAAACCACACCTTTCACCTTGGTCCCCTTAGAATTCTTAGAAACATAGTCTGTAAATGGATCTGAATTTAGCTGTTTAATACCTAATGCTATTCTTTCACGCTCTGAATCAACAGAAAGTACCACTGCTGTGACATCATCGCCTTTAGAAAATGCTTTTACCGCAGTTTCGCCTGGCTCATCCCAAGACAGATCAGACAAATGAACCAAACCATCTATTCCGCCTTCCAAACCGATAAACACACCAAAATCAGTGATTGAACGAATGTTTCCAGATAATTCGTCACCTTTCTTATATTTACTGGAAAATTCCTGCCATGGATTTGGTTTACATTGCTTCATACCAAGAGAAATTCGGCGGCGCTCTTGGTCAATATCCAACAGCATAACCTCAATTTCATCACCAATCTGCACCACTTTGGATGGATGAACATTCTTATTGGTCCAATCCATTTCTGAAACGTGAATCAAACCTTCAATGCCATTTTCAATCTCAGCAAAACAGCCATAATCTGTCAGGTTGGTAACTTTTGCTTTTGCTTTCGCGCCAACAGAATAGTTTGATATCAGCTGTGTCCAAGGATCGTCTGTCAGCTGTTTCAAGCCCAATGAAACACGACTACGTTCTTTGTCAAAGCGTAAGACCTGAACATCAAGCTCCTGACCAACCGTAAGCGCTTCAGATGGGTGTTTAACTCGCTTCCAGGCAATATCGGTAATATGCAGGAGACCATCGATACCGCCCAGATCAATAAATGCGCCGTAATCGGTAATATTTTTAACGATACCTTTTACAACCACGCCTTCTTTCATATTAGCAAGAAGCTTTTCTCGCTCCTCACTGTAAGCTGCCTCCAAGACTGCTCTGCGTGAAACAACAATATTGTTTCGCTTAGCATCAAGTTTAACCAGCTTGAGTTCTAATTCTTGTGATTCGAGATGTGAAGTGTCACGCAGAGGTCGGACGTCAACAAGGGAACCGGGAAGGAAAGCATTAATGGTATTCACATTAACAGTAAATCCGCCGCGAACTTTACCTGTTATATGCCCTTTAACTATTTCGTCCGCTTCATAGGCTTTTTCCAATTCAGCCCAAGCCTCAGCACGTTTAGCTTTTTCTCTGGAGAGCTGGGTCGTACCATAACCATCTTCTATAGCTTCAAGGGCTACTTTAACCTCATCACCTTCAGCGATTGTTAATTCGCCCTGGTCGTTCAGAAACTGACTTTTAGGGATAACCCCTTCAGATTTTAAGCCTGCATGAACAACAACATAGTCATTTTCAATAGCAACCACTATGCCTGTTACGATGGCACCTGGCGCCATTTCCAGTTCTTGAAGGCTTTCTTCAAACAGTTCAGCAAAGCTTTCGCTCATATCAGTTTCATCCCGCATTCTGCCAGCACTAGGGGAGGCTTAACGAAGACCTTTGTGCCTAGCTTCATCTAATACAGCGGCAAGAACTTCTTCGATAGACAACTTAGTCGAATCGAGAATGACTGCATCTGCCGCGGGTTTCAAAGGCGCTACAGGTCGGTTCATATCGCGGTCATCCCGCGCCTGTATATCCTCTAATATAGCCTGAAGACTAGCACCCAGTCCCTTGTTTATCAACTGGTTATAACGCCGTACTGCACGTTCTTCTGAGCTCGCATCCAGGTAAACTTTCAAAGTCGCCTCTGGAAATACGACTGTACCCATGTCTCGCCCGTCTGCAATCAGGCCAGGCAATTCAGCAAAGGCCCTTTGACGGTCTAGTAAAGCGTCTCTAACGGCAGGAATCGCAGCGACAATGGATGCATCCTTTCCTACAGTTTCAGTACGGATAACATCAGTAACTTCTTCACCTTCCAAAATTACCTGTACGCTACTTCCCTCTCTCGCTATAAACTGGACATCAAGGTGTGCTGCGAGCACAACCAAAGCTTCCTGATCATGAAGCTCAACACCGTGGTGCCGGGCAGCGAGCCCAACCAACCTATACAACGCTCCACTATCTAACAGCTCCCAATCCAATTCTCTGGCCAACAGTTGGCAGAGGGTCCCTTTACCGGAACCACTTGGACCATCAACAGTTATAACGGGCACCTGTCCAGTAGACATCAGCCCTCCTCCTTCTCAACCTTGATCCCTGCTTTCTGAGCCAGCTCAATAAAATCCGGAAACGAGGTAGCAACATTAGCGCAATTATTTATTTTTATTTTGCCTGTGGCACGCAAAGATGCCACACAGAAAGACATCGCTATACGATGGTCATCATGGCTTTCAACCTCACCACCACCAATTGCTCCACCTTTTATTACAGCACCATCAGGCGTTCCTTCAATATCCACGCCTAATGCCTGAAGACCATCAACCATTGACTGGATGCGATCACTCTCTTTAACACGCAGTTCCTCAGCTCCAGTTACAATTGTTGTACCTTCCGCACAGGCCGCTGCAACAAACAGAGCTGGAAATTCATCAATTGCTAGAGGCACCTGATCTTCAGGAATATGAATCCCTTTTAAAGGAGCGTAACGCACCTGAATATCCGCCACAGGCTCACCACCTACTTCACGCTCATTTATAAGCTGCAAATCAGCTCCCATCAAGCGCAGGATATTGATAATGCCTATGCGTGTTGGGTTAATCCCAACATGTTCAAGTAAGAGATCGGAGTCAGGAGATATTGCAGCCGCAACCATAAAGAATGTTGCGGAAGAAATATCTGCAGGTACATCAATACGAGTAGCATGCAACTGACCACCAGCCGATACAGCAGCTGTATCACCCTGTTGCTTCACAGAATAACCAAACCCTTTAAGCATTCGCTCGGTATGATCCCGTGTTGGTGCTGGCTCAGTTACTGAGGTTTCACCTTGAGCATAAAGCCCAGCCAACAACAAACAGGACTTAACCTGAGCACTGGCCATTGGCATATCGTAGTGAATACCGTTTAGAGACTGAGCACCTTTGATGTGTAATGGAGGTCGACCGTTTTCAGCTGTTTCAATTTCAGCCCCCATTAACCTCAGCGGATCAGCAACACGCCCCATTGGGCGTTTAGTTAATGAAGAATCACCTGTGAGTTCGGTATCAAAAGCTTGAGCCGCTAACAAGCCAGAAAGCAGTCGCATTGAGGTACCTGAATTACCCACATAGATAGGTCCAGGAGGTTCTTGTAAACCATCCAGACCGACACCATAAATGGTTACTTCACCATCATTTGGGCCATCAATAACAACACCCATATCTCGAAAAGCCTGAAGAGTAGCCAAGCTATCCTCACCCTCCAAGAAGCCAGTGACTTCTGTTACGCCATCCGCCAGAGACCCCAGCATGATTGAGCGATGAGAAATGGATTTGTCACCTGGAACTCGAATTTTACCGTTCACACTACCGCCAGGCTGGGTGAGGAACGTAACTTTTTTATCACTCATATCTTGAGAATATGCTGTACCTGAAAGGATTCTTGAAAAATGTTCTCTGGCTGCACGAGCCCGGGTGAACGTACCCAACATAGATTCGCTATCACCCACTTCTATCGCTGCACGTAGTTTTTTAAGTCCCGCTGTATAACGGTCAAGTTGCGTCAGTAACGCATCCTTATTTGCTAAACAGATGTCGTGCCACATTGTCGGGTCGCTACCCGCTATACGAGTAAAATCTCTAAACCCACCCGCCGCGTAACGAAATATATCTGTATTGTTATCCTGCTCTTGAGCAAGAGTATCAACGAGTGAGAAAGCAAGCATATGAGGTAAATGACTGGTTGCTGCCAGCACCTCATCATGCTTTTCCACACTCATAATCAGAACCTCAGCACCCGTCGACTGCCACATCCTGGTCAGAACATTAACAGCCTCAGATGAAGATTGTGCTAAAGGAGTCAAAATTACTTTATGTTGCTCAAACAAACGCTCATCAGCGGCATCAACTCCACTTTTTTCTGAGCCTGCAATTGGATGTCCGGGAACAAAGCCTATTGGTAATTCAGAAAAAACTCTCTTAGCTGCTTCGACGACATTGGCTTTAGTACTGCCTACATCTGTAATCAGAGTATCTTTAGCAATAAAAGGTGCAATATCACCCAGCACCTTCTCCATCGCTTTTACTGGAACAGCAAGAACTACCAGATCTGACTGTTCAACGGCGTCCGCTAAACTATCCGCAGCGATATCTATAACACCGATTTTCAGACCTTGCTTAGTTTCTTCAAGGTCTCTGTCATACCCAATAATTTGACCAAATTGCCGATTTAGCTTTAGCGCTTTTGCTAAAGAGCCACCGATCAGACCCAGCCCAATAATCAGCGTTTTATTTATTTTATTATTCAATATTCTTTATCACATTAGCGAGTACAGAGAGACATCTCTCATTTTCCGCCATAGTGCCTATGCTGATACGTAAATGATGCGGCATACCATAATTTGCTATAGGTCGAACAATCACCCCTTGTTCAAGCATGGCATGATATATAGGCATCGCATCTTTATTAAATCCTGCAGTAATAAAATTACCTATTGAGGGTATGATTTCCAACCCCAATTGAGTTAGCCCATTAGTTAGGTAAGCCATCCCTTCAGTATTTATTTGAACTGTTTTAGCCAGATGCTCATCATCTTCAATAGCCGCTTCTGCAGCTATTAGAGCAATACTGTTAACATTAAAAGGCTGCCTAACCCGACTCAGGATATTAGCAATCTGAGTATTCGAGACTGCATAACCTACTCTTAAGCCAGCCAATCCATAAGCTTTAGAGAAAGTTCTTGTGATTATCAGATTGGGATAATGCTGTAATAACTTCAGCCCATTCGGAAAATTTGAGTCGCTGACGTACTCAATATACGCTTCATCCAAAACAACAAGAATATTCTCAGGCACTTGATCCAGAAACGCTCTGAGCTGTTGCTCTGTAACCCAGGTTCCTGTTGGGTTGTTTGGATTAGCAATAAATACTATCCGGGTTTTAGGCGACAATGAGGCAAGCATGGCATCCAAATCATGCCCCCA
This sequence comes from Neptuniibacter sp., assembly GCA_050633605.1. GTDB lineage: Bacteria > Pseudomonadota > Gammaproteobacteria > Pseudomonadales > Balneatricaceae > Neptuniibacter. Next base: position 17,014 of record JBOEGV010000022.1, read on the forward strand.
ATGCTTTGCCGGTGTCACTACGGCTTTAGCACCACAAGCTTGGGTCACTATCGAATACACAACAAAAGCATATTCAGAATAAACAACTTCATCACCTGGCCTCAGGTATGCCCTGGCAATGAGTTCAAGCACATCATTAGAACCGTTACCTAAAGTTAACTGCTCTCTAAAAACTTCAAACTTAGCTGCCAATGCATGTTTTAAACGATACGCACCACTGTCAGGATACAGAGCCAGATCACTCATCTTCTTTTTTATGGCAGATAATGCTTTTAATGACGGCCCAAGAGGATTCTCATTACTTGCCAGCTTAACGATATTTTTTAGGCCCAGCTCACGCTCCAGCTCTTCTGGAGGCTTACCAGGTAGATAGGGGTGCAGTTCCTGAACTCCAGGAGTCGCCAGAGAGATATAATCACACCCCATAAATCACCATCTCAAAGAACCGCCTGAGGGTATGAACCCAGCACTTTTAACTCAACACTCGATTGGGTAAGTTCCGACAGTGCTTTCTGCACCCGTTCATTATCCGCATGACCTTCAAAGTCTATATAAAAGAGAGAATTCTTTGGTGAAGAACGAGTTTCGACCCGGGTCAGACTTAACTGATAACGATGGAAAGGCTCAAGCACCTGATATAAAGCGCCTGGTGTATCTGGAACCGAGATTAGAATGGATGTTTTATCATCACCACTAGGGCCTACATCCTGATCCCCAATAATCAGGAATCGAGTGGCGTTATCAGCCTGATCTTCAATATTCTTAATTACCGTTTCCAGCTCATAAAGCTCAGCCGCCATATCTCCCGCTATAGCGGCGCATCCCGCACCTTCTTCTGCCACAATACGAGCAGCTTCAGCATTGGAGCTTACCGCAACTTTCTCTACCTGAGGATAACGTACATCCAACCAATCACGGCTTTGCGCCAATGATTGCTGGTGAGAATAAATCTTTTTAATATTATCCAGGCAGTCACCCTTACTCAACAATAAGTGCAGATGAACAGGCACTTCAACCTCACCACAGATTTTCAGGTCATATTGCTTAAATAGATCCAAAGTGTGACTAATCACACCCTCTGTTGAGTTTTCAATGGGTACAACCCCATAATGCGCGGCCCCAGATTGCACTTCCCGAAAAACATCTTTCAAGGATTGCATAGGTAAATTGCGTGCAGAGTGACCAAAATGCTTTTGCGCAGCCTGCTGAGTAAACGTGCCTTCGGGTCCTAAAAAGGAAACCCGCATAGGTTCTTCCAAAGCCAGACAGACAGACATTATTTCTCGGAATAAACGAGCCACTTCTCTGTCAGGTAGTGGACCTTCATTTCGCTCCATTACAGCACGAAGTACCTGAGCCTCACGTTCAGGACGATAGAAAACAGCACTTTGTTCACCCTGATGCTTCTGCTTAACTTCAGCGACACCTTGTGCGCAGGTAGCGCGCTGATTCAGCAGTTCATGTATCTGACGATCAATAGAATCAATCTTATTCCTCAGAACACGTAACTCTTTTTCCTGTTCGCTCATACTCATTTTCTTATCTTGTGAATTGTATTAAGCGTGCTGCTTTTCAAACTGCTGCATAAAATCAATCAACGCATCAACAGCCGCTTCAGGAACTGCATTATATATACTCGCACGCATCCCCCCTACGGAACGATGTCCCTTCAAATTTAGCAGGTTCATTTCCTCAGCCTGACTCAGGAACAGTTTATCCAGAGAGTCATCCGCCAAAGTAAAAGGCACATTCATCCAGGAACGGTTAGCTAAAGCCATTGGATTGTTATAAAAATCACTTCCATCTATAGCTGCGTAGAGCTTTTGGGCTTTTCGCTGATTCAATGCACCCATAGCTTCAACACCACCCTGCGCTTTAAGCCACTTGAAAACCAGGCCAGCAAGATACCAACCAAATGTAGGTGGGGTATTACTCATAGAATCTGCATCAGCATGTACTTTGTAGTCAAACATCGTGGGTGCCTGTTCGATAACACTACCTAACAGATCTTCACGTACAATAACTACAGTTAAACCTGCTGGACCGATATTTTTCTGGGCCCCGGCATAGATCAAACCAAACTGATCCACATCTAATGGACGGGAAAGTATGGTAGAGGACAAGTCAGCAACCAGAGGCACATCACCAGACTGAGGGATATAGTCATACTCAAGGCCGCCGATAGTTTCGTTAGGCGTATAGTGCAGGTACGCCGCATGGGGATTCAAAACTAGCTCTTCTTGAGACGGAACAGCAGTAAAGTTATTACTTTCACTACTGCCGGCAATATTCACTGCACAGTAACGAGCTGCTTCTTTAATAGCTTTTTTAGACCAAATCCCTGTATTGATATAATCCGCAGCGTTCTGACCACGCAACAAGTTCATTGGAATCATTGAAAACTGAGTAGTTGCACCACCTTGCAGAAACAATACCTTGTAATTATTCCCTATGCCCATCAGATCACGAAGATCCTGTTCAGCTGTTTCAGCAACTGAAATAAACTCCTTACTACGATGGCTCATTTCCATAATAGAAAGACCCTTACCGTGCCAATCAAGGAGTTCTTCTTGAGCCTGCTTCAATACCTCTTCGGGCAAACCTGCAGGACCTGCACTGAAATTGTACTTACGTGTCATCTGCTTTATTCACTCTAACTAAAAGCAATATAAACGTGCGGTACTGAAGTACCGCACTGTATCAGGAAGGGTTACTCTTCAGCTGAAGGCTGGGTCTCCGATTCAGAAGATGCGTCTGGAGAATCTTCAGATACTTCACCCTCAACGATCTCTTCTTCATCTGGCTCTTCAATACGTGCAACGCTTACAAGCCGTTCTTCATCGTCGACTCGGATTAGTGTCACACCTTGAGTATTTCGACCCAGTTCAGATATAGCATCACAACCAGTACGCACCAGAGTACCTTGATCACTGATCAACATGACATCATCGCCACTGAATACCTGAACGGCTCCCGCAAGGGCTCCATTTCGGTCAGAGCATTGTTGAGCAATAACACCCTGGCCTCCACGCCCTTTAACCGGGAAGTCATCGATTGACGTTTTCTTACCGTATCCATTTTCAGACGCGGTGAGTATTGCACCATTTTCTTGCGGAATGATCAGAGAGATAACTTTAACCCCATCACCCATTTTCACACCGCGAACGCCTCGAGCCGTTCGGCCCATTGGGCGAACGTCGTCTTCATTAAAGCGCATCGACTTACCCGCGCTAGTAATCAACATGACATCATCGTTGCCATCAGTGATAGCTGCGCCAATCAAATGATCGTCATCAAGGAGATCCAGTGCAATCAAACCACTTGAACGTGGACGAGCGAAGTTGGTCAGTGCTGTTTTCTTAACCGTACCGGAAGCAGTCGCCATAAAGATAAATTTATCTTCTTCATAACCACCAACCGGAAGGATAGTACTGACGCGTTCCCCTTCATCCAGAGGCAAGATATTAACAATTGGTCGGCCACGCGCTATACGGCTGGCAACTGGGATTTCAAATACGCGTAACCAGTAAACTTTACCGCGATCGGTGAAGCAAAGGATCGTGTCATGAGTATTTGCGATCAGCAGATGCTCGATAAAGTCTTCGTCTTTTATCGCGGCAGCAGATTTACCTTTACCGCCACGACGCTGTGACTGGTAATCTGTCAGAGGCTGAGTTTTGGCATACCCACCATGAGAGATCGTCACGACCATATCTTCTTCGGTAATCAGATCTGCCACTGTCAGATCTTTACGAGAAGCCGTAATTTCGGTTTGACGCTCATCACCATATTCTTCGAGAATAGCTTCCAGCTCTTCACGAATCACTTCCATCAAGCGTTCATGAGAACCCAGAATACGCAGCAACTCTGCAATTTTTTCCAGCAGTTCTTTATATTCCGCGATCAGTTTTTCATGTTCCAGGCCTGTCAGACGATGCAGTCGAAGCTCCAGGATTGCCTGGGCTTGCGCTGGCGATAGGAAATATTTCCCATCTCGTAGACCAAACTGTTCTTCAAGCTCTTCTGGTCGGCAAGCATCTTCACCCGCTCGTTCCAGCATCTGAATGACTTCACCAGGAGTCCATGCTTCAGCAATCAGTTTTTCTTTTGCTTCTGCTGGGGTCGGAGATTTCTTAATCAGCTCAATTATCGGATCAATATTGGCCAGCGCGATCGCAAGACCTTCCAGAATATGACCACGTTCACGCGCTTTACGCAGTTCAAATACTGTACGACGCGTCACTACTTCACGGCGATGACGCACAAAGCACTCAAGCGCTACTTTAAGGTCCAGAATCCTAGGTTGCCCATCTACCAGAGCAACCATATTGATACCGAAAACAGACTCCATCTGAGTCTGGGAGAACAGGTTATTGATAACAACGTCCGGCATTTCACCACGACGCAACTCAATAACAATGCGCATACCATCCTTATCGGATTCGTCACGCAGCTCAGTAATGCCTTCGATTTTTTTATCTTTAACCAGCTCAGCAATTTTCTCGATCAAACGAGCTTTGTTCAGCTGATATGGGATTTCAGTGATAATCAGCGAGGGTTTGCCGCTTTTCTCATCTTCTTCCACGTGATGCTTGGCACGCACATAAATACGCCCACGCCCCGTGCGGTAAGCCTGCAGTATCCCAGCCCTACCGTTGATTATACCGCCTGTTGGAAAGTCAGGACCCGGAATAAACTCCATCAACTCATCAATACTGAGTTCTGGATTATGGATCAGAGCAATACAACCTCGCACGACTTCAGAAAGGTTATGCGGAGGAATATTTGTTGCCATACCTACTGCAATACCCGAGGAGCCATTGACTAACAGGTTTGGTACACGTGTAGGTAAAACTTCTGGAATTTGTTCAGTGCCGTCATAGTTATCTACAAAATCGACGGTTTCTTTTTCCAGGTCGGCTAACAGCTCGTGGGATATTTTATCCATGCGTATTTCGGTATATCGCATAGCTGCAGCTGAGTCGCCATCGATGGAACCAAAGTTACCCTGACCATCCACCAGCGTGTAACGCATGGAGAAATTTTGGGCCATACGCACTATGGTGTCATAAACAGCACTATCACCATGCGGGTGATATTTACCAATAACGTCACCAACAACACGGGCAGATTTTTTATATGCTTTATTCCAGTCATTCCCCAGCTCGTTCATAGCGAACAAAACTCGACGGTGCACTGGTTTGAGGCCGTCTCGCGCATCTGGCAAGGCACGACCAACAATTACGCTCATTGCGTAATCAAGATACGACTGCTTCAGCTCATCTTCGATGTTTACTGGCAGAATTTCTCTGGCTAGATCACCCATTCCCTATCCTTGATTAACTCTAGAAACGGAAGGTTTCCGCGGATATTTTTTACCGCCGGAGTATATCACAATTACTTTACTGGAATCCTGAAAAATTAAGGGCTTATCCATTTATTATCGAACCTTGGTTTTCCTCTGTTTTTGAAGCCGGCGAGAATGCTAGAATGCTCATAAAATTCAGACAGTAAAAACACCATGTCTCACTCAGAAAGCACTACTCAGCAGAACATCGATCGTGAAGAAATAGCCAAGTTTGAGGAACTCGCCAGCAAATGGTGGGATCGCAACAGCGAGTTCAAACCCCTGCATGACATCAACCCTTTACGCGTTGGGTTTATCGACCGAATTGCCAATCTGGCAGAGAAAAAAGTACTGGATGTAGGCTGCGGCGGCGGCATTTTATCTGAATCCATGGTCCAAAGAGGAGCAACCGTCTCCGGTATAGATATGGGAGCGGCTCCACTCAAGGTCGCCAAACTTCATGGTCTCGAGAGCGGTTTTCATGTGACATATAAACAGATCACCGTCGAAGATCTTGCAGAGGAACAGCCCGAATCTTTCGATGTAGTTACCTGCATGGAAATGCTGGAACACGTGCCAGATCCATCATCCATTGTGAATGCCTGCGCAAAACTCTGCAAACCCGGCGGAAAAGTATTTTTCTCTACATTGAACCGCAACCCTAAAAGCTATCTATTTGCCATTTTAGGCGCAGAAAAATTATTAAAGCTGGTTCCCGACGGCACTCACGATTTTAAAAAGTTCATCCGCCCCTCTGAACTCGGCAATTGGATACGGCAAAGCGGCTTAAAAAATACCGAGATAACTGGCATGACATACAATCCGATTAGCAAAGCATACAGTCTCAGCTCCAAAGATGTTGATGTGAACTATATGATTGCTACCGAAAAACCGGCCTGACAAATAATGATGAAGCCTGACTCTATCCTTTTCGACTTAGATGGCACTCTGATTGATACAGCGCCAGATTTTCACTGGGTTATCAATCAACTTCTTAAGGAAGAAGAACGCGGCGAAGTCAGCTACGAATTTTTACGTCGTTATGTATCCAATGGTGCACGCGCAATGGTTGAAGCAGCATTCGGCTTTTCCGAAGGCGACGCTGAATTCAGTCGACTACACCAACGGATGTTGGAACTTTATCTCACACACCTTGACGTAAACAGCCAGCTGTTCCCCGGACTAAACAACTGCCTGACATGCCTGGAAGAAGCACAAATCCCCTGGGGAGTTGTTACGAACAAACCCGAGCTTTATACCACGCCAGTAATGACTGGCTTAGGACTTATAAACAGGGCCAGCAGCATTATTTGCCCAGATCATGTCAAAGAGCGTAAACCACACCCTGAATCTCTGCATCTGGCATGCGAGCAGATGGGCTGTTCAGCTAAAAACAGTGTCTATGTCGGCGATCATATCCGTGATATTGAAGCTGGAAACCGAGCAGGCATGACAACAATCGCCGCCACTTATGGCTACGTGAATCAGGATGAAGATCCATCTACATGGCAGGCAGATCACTACATCTCATGTGCAACTAAACTCAAGCCCCTGCTACAATCTCTGTATAACCTTTAAAGCTTCACCTAGGAAAAAAGCAACTATGTTTGAATACCAAGCACCTGACGACCTTCTTAAGGACCGAATTATTCTGGTAACCGGTGCAGGTGACGGAATCGGCCGAGTTGCAGCTAAAACCTATGCTGCTCATGGCGCAACGGTCATCTTACTTGGCCGAACACTGGAAAAATTGGAACATGTATACGATGAAATCGAAGCAGCAGGGCATCCCCAACCCGCTCTGGTTCCCCTAAATCTGGAAAGCGCTCAGGAACATGACTTCATTGAACTGACCAACACTCTGGAGCAAGAGTTTGGCAAACTAGATGGCATCCTTCATAACGCTGGGCTACTCGGCGTCAGAACCCCGATCGAATCATACGATCCTGTGATCTGGCAACAGGTCATGCAGGTCAACGTTAATGCCCCTTTCATGCTCACCCAGACTCTAATGCCACTTTTGGAAAAATCTGATAATGCCTCTATCATATTAACCAGCTCTGGCGTAGGAAGAACAGGCAAAGCCTACTGGGGGGCTTATTCCGTATCAAAATTTGCCACTGAAGGTCTAATGCAAACCTTAGCTGACGAAGTTGATAATATTAGCAACATCAGAGCCAACTGCATTAACCCTGGAGCAACCCGCACTCAAATGCGAGCCGATGCATACCCGGCCGAAAATCCTGGAACCCTACCGACGCCTGAAGACATAATGCCTCTCTATTTATATCTTATGGGATCAAACAGCATTGGAACCAACGGTAAGTCTTTAGACGCCCAATAAGTAAAGCCCCTGTTTTTATCACTAAAAACAGGGGCTTTTATCTCTGCCTAAGACCTTACTACTTAAACAAAAAAACCAGTAAAGTCATCGTATATCCCCACACTTGATCCAGCAACAACCTCCACCAGCGCAACCGTCCCAGTTACTGCAACCGTCTGAATAAGCTCATCAGAATAAATCGGCGTGACCGCCTCATCCTCAAAAATACCGACCAACAGATCAATATAGTCTTGCTGAATTGAGCTGGTATCTCCTGAAGAAAATACCTCCTCATTGGCAAGAACAAAGTCCGAAAGCTCTGTTGCCTCCTGAATATCTATCGCCTGAAAAGCGTTGATTAGAGTCCCATACCACAAAGACTCCATTGTATCCTGATTAGCTGGCAGATCCCCTAAACCGGACAAACCCAGCTCCGCTTCAGTAAAAGTCCCATCATCCGCACCAGCATAATTACTGGGATCAAATGCAGAGTTGTAATCACTTTCCCCGGTCTCAGCAATGACTAATTCTCGCAGCGTTGCTGTAGACAAAACGCCGGTTTCATCATTTAGGCCAATCAAGCTGAAAAGCGCATCAATGTCTTCAGGAAAAAGTACAAGATCACCACCCCCTTCCGATTCTTCAACACTTTCTTCCAGTATATCGGCAATAGCAGATGCCACACTTACCAATCCACTTGTAACAGAATCACTGGTTTCATCAATACTAGCTAGAATTGCCTGCACTGTAGATATATGAGTACCGTTATAGTCTGCTCCATCTTCACGGACTGAATCAGTAAAGTCATTCGCTACCGTTGTTTTGTTGTCCAGGGTAGTAAAATCATCATTGCCCTCAACCACACCATCCACAATTTGCTTCGCTATCGAAGCCAGAGTTGCGGCTCCAGACTCAAGGCGGTCCGTATAGAATGCCAACCCCTCATCATCTGCTGATCGGTTAAACAACTGTTGATAAAGGTTATTAATCAACTGCGACGTTGTAAGGGAACCAAAATTATTGACATATTCATCTGAATTTCCAAATGCATCCAAAACATCAGTCAGATCATCACTCAGATCAAAACGTTCAGCCCAATAATCTATGCCGCCCGGATCTCCTGGACGGCCATAGTAAGCAATATATAACTGCTGAACCAAATCAATAGAAGCCTGTGTAGCCATACCAATTCTCTCCTTGTTTGTATAAACGAACTAATCAGCAACCCACACTTCTCAAAGAGGGCCGAAACAATACCCGTAATATTGTATAAAGACCTCTTATTTTCAATCTAACTTTCAAAAAGTCAACGATTTTCCAGCGTATTTTTTAGGTAAATTGCTACCTACCTTCTTTTTGTCGAACTTTCTGTTTTTTATACCTACGCTCCAGCTTTTCTGACTCTACACGATCGACCTTTGCAGAGGGCTTTGGCTTAAGTTCCAACTGTTTTGCCAAGTCATTAACTTCCTTATGCGGCATCTCTTTCCACATACCTGACTTTACTTCACTGGGTAGGAAAATTGGCCCAAATCTTACACGCTTAAGGCGGTTGACCTGCACTCCCTGTGATTCCCAGAGGCGCCGCACCTCTCTATTGCGCCCTTCCATAACCACACAGTGAAACCATTTATTGGCACCTTCACCATCAAAAAACTGCACATCTGTAAATTTTGCCATGCCATCTTCTAACAACACTCCCTGCCTTAGATTATCAAGCATCCCATCATTTACATTACCAAGCACTCTCACAGCATATTCCCTGTCAATTTGCGCAGAGGGGTGCATCAGTGCATTCGCAAGCTCTCCGTCAGTTGTAAACAGCAACAAGCCCGATGTATTGATATCCAATCGACCAACCACGATCCAACGCCCCTCTTTAAGGGGAGGAAGGTGCCTAAAAACGGTAGGACGGCCTTCAGGGTCCTGTCTGGTACAAATTTCCCCTATCGGTTTGTTGTAGATCAGAACTCTTCTCTGCGCCTGCTGATCAAAAATCAGCTCAACCGCCTTATCATCCACACTAACCGTATCTTTATCTGTTATGCGATCACCCAGCTTGGCTACATTGCCATTCACGGCAACCCTACCTTCCGAGATCCAACGCTCCATCTCACGACGTGAGCCCACTCCGGAGCGCGCCAAAACTTTATGCAACTTTTCATCAGACATTCGACGCACCTATATAACGAATAAACCCATAAATAAAAAAGCCCTCTCAAATTTAATGAAAGGGCCTTAATTAAACTTAATAGATATTTTAAATCAGGCAGTCTTCTTTAGTAAATCCTTTATCAAAATAAGCCTGAAATGCCAGTGGTGTTCTTCCCCGCCCCGACCATTCATGAACATTTCCTTCATCATCTTCAATACGGTATTTAGGACCAACCTTTTTCTTAACTCCTGACGATACGTCACTCACAATACTCATAAGATCACTAATATCTACACCGGCTTCTTGCATGCTCTTGCGAATTGCCTCAATTTTCTCAACCTTAGCTTGCTCTGCTGCGGTGATAGCTTCCTCTTCTGCACGTTTATCATCCGCAATTATATTCAGGTCAGAAATTACCTTTTCTACTTCAGCGACACTCAATCCCTGACATTGTTTTCGAAGAGAATTTTTACGAGTAAGTATTTTCAGAAAATCAGACATTACTATCTACCTTTATTATAAATAGAGCACATTAATTATTTATATAGACAATATTCTTTCAATAATAAATAAATTAATAAAGTAATTATTCAAAATAAGAAATATCACCCGCGCCATTTCTAACAACTTCCGGTATTTCCTCAACCAGGTTTACGACACTTGTTGCTTCCATACCACAGTAACCACCATCAATAACCAGATCTACATGATGCTGCAATATTTCCCTAATTTCATATGGGTCCATCAATGGCATACTTTCATCGGGCATTATTAAAGAAGTGCTCATTATAGGTTCGCCCAAACTGTCCGTTAACGCTAACGCTATATTATTATCGGGTATTCTTATACCAATGGTTCTTCTTTTAGGATGCAGCAGCCTTCTTGGAACTTCCGATGTTGCTTTTAAAATAAACGTATAAGCTCCCGGAGTATGTGCTTTTAATAGCCTGTATGCCGTATTATCAACCTTTGCATAAGCACTGATCTCACTTAGGTCACGACACACCAACGTAAAATTATGCTTATCATCTAACCTTCTGATTTTTTTTATTTTTTCTAACGCAGACTTATCCCCTAAATGGCACCCCAGGGCATAGGCACAATCCGTAGGGTAAACAACGACTCCGCCTTGATTAATTATTTCTACAGCCTGTTTAATCAAACGCTGCTGTGGATTGTCTGGATGAATCTGGAAAAACTGGCTCACTTATAAATACCCAAAAATAAATATCTCTTAATTCTAACCGATGACTCAAGGAGGTAGAAGAATCAATATTATTGTAGAAGCTCATGTAAAATATGATTTTCAGGATCCTTTATTAAAGGAAATTTTCCTAAATCGGTCCAGCCCTGCCCTGGCGAGTGAAAATCACTACCTGCGGAAATAAGTAAATCGTGCGTATTAGCAATTCTGGAAAGATGCATTTGTTGATCGGGAGTTATACCCGGATAAGAGATTTCTATCCCTCTTCCTCCTGAATCTTTAAAAGCCTGCACAACTTCTCTTATTTTTGTAAAAGTCATTTTATATTTTGTAGGATGAGCTAAAACGGAAACTCCACCAGAACGCGCAATTGTCTCAATCGTTTCATTTAGTTCCGGCCATTCTACTTTTACATCACCCTTTTTTCCTGACCCTAAATATTTCTTGAACGCTTGTTGCTCATTATTGACCAGGTTTTTATTCATCATCGCTCGAGCGAAATGAGGACGACCAATACTTCCTCCAGCAGCCAGTTCCCCTGCATCAGCCAACAGATCAGGTAAACCCTGTTTAACCAGGCGAGCCGCTATAGTTTCAGCTCTATGGTTACGCAGGCCTCTCAATTTCTCAAAATATCCCCGCAATTCTGTCGATTCTATATCCAAACCCAACCCTAAAACATGAAGAATTTTCGAGTTCCATTGGCAGGTAAATTCTGCTCCAGGTATTAATTGAATACCATCATGCGATAACTCTCTCAACTCACAGATTCCGCTGATAGTATCGTGATCAGTTAATGAAATAATCTGCACTCTACGATCCTTTGCTCGCTGTATAATTTCTACAGGAGACAGCACACCATCAGAAGCGGTAGAATGACAATGAAGATCGTAACTAGGTAATTCCATAATTTTTAAAGTGTTTATCAATGAATCCGTCAGACTTATAATTTATCTAATTTAACCTATTGTAATCATTATGAAGCTGTTACTCGACTTTTTACCCATCGTAATTTTTTTCGCCGTTTATAAATATTCGAATGATATTATTCTGGCTACGGCAATACTTATCCCCGCCACACTGTTACAGATGCTCTATACATGGATTAAAACCCATAAAATAGAGAAGATGCAGCTGGTTACGCTAGTGCTTGTAATTGTTCTTGGTGGCGCCACTGTACTTCTACAAGACAAAACCTTCATCCAATGGAAACCGACTGTTGTTAACTGGTTATTCGGTCTAGCGTTTCTCGGCAGTCAATTTATTGGTGAAAAAACCATTGTTCAAAGAATTATGGGCAGTAATATTGCCTTACCTGATTACGCATGGAAAAACCTCAATATTGCCTGGGTGATTTTTTTCATACTGATGGGCGTTATCAATCTCTTTGTTGCCTATTCATTTAGCGAAGAAACATGGGTAAATTTTAAGCTTTTTGGCATGCTGGGGCTGACCCTACTCTTTATTCTTGCTCAAGGGCTTTACCTATCCCGCCATATCCAAAATACTGACGCTAAAGATCAAAACGAGGAAATCTAATGTATTACGCAATCATTTCAGAAGACATTGAGAACAGCCTCGATAAGCGTCTTGCAGCCAGACCAGATCACCTTGCACGATTGCAAAAATTAAATGCCGAAGACAGACTTCTGATCGCCGGACCACATCCAGCAATTGATAGCGAGAATCCGGGAGATGCGGGTTTTACTGGCAGCCTCGTTGTAGCCGAATTCACATCACTTGAAGAAGCTGAGCACTGGGCTCACCAAGACCCTTATATTTTTGCAGGCGTGTATAAAAAAGTTACAATAAAACCCTATAAAAAAGTACTGCCATAATCGATGATAATCGGCATCTAAGACTAAAAGCCTAATACAAACCCAAGGAAATTAAGGTTATTTAACTTAGGTTAAGCTTTAGATAGTTGTAATACAAAAATAATGACTTATTATTTCTACTAATATACTCCGAATTACTTTAAGGACAGCAATCATGAAAAAACTAGCTATAGCATCTGGTCTTGTATTAGCAATGGGTTTGGCTTCAGGTGTTCAGGCCCACCCAGAAAATGCTGGTTACTGGGATGAAAGCGCAAATGGGACAATATGGAAAACGGGTACTGGTGGTTGCTGGCGCCATGGTTTCTGGAAGGAAGAAAATGCAGTTGAAGGCTGCGATGGTTATAAAGCACCAATGGCTGAGGCCGCACCGGCTCCAGCTCCAGCTCCAATGCCAGCTGCTCCAATGTCTGTAGTCGAAAAACATATTGTATACTTCGACTTTGATAGCGCAGATGCAGGTGATGTCAGCGACATCTCCAGCTACATTACTTCTTTAAAATCTGTTACCAGCGTAAACCTAGTTGGTCATGCAGATAAAATCGGCTCCAATGCTTATAACGATGCATTATCACAAAAACGTGTTGAAGCTGTTTCCGCTGCCCTGCAAACCGGCGGTGTATCAAGTTCCGCTATCAGCACTGGATACATGGGCGAAACTGCACCAGCTAAATCATGCGATGGCTTAAGAGGCGCTACGCTGATCGATTGTTTACGTGCAAATCGTCGTGTAGAAGTTGAGATTTCAGGCACTAAGTAATATAAAGTCTTAAATGCGCACGGCAGTCAAGTTTAGGTAAAAGCTATCTGCCGTGTTTTTTTAATGACCCTAATGGCTACCCGTTAGGATTGACTGTCTGCCTTATAGGTCTGAAAATGAAAAAAATAACACTATCACTTTGCCTTCTGGCTGCTTCAACATGCAGCAGCTTAGTTATGGCTCATCCAGAATGTACCAAAAAAGAGTTTTGGGACAACACACCGGATAACTGCATTACACATACTTTAGTTGGCGCCGAAGAAAAGCACATTGTGTATTTCGATTTCGACAAATCTGAAGTGGGTGACGTTCAGGACATTACAGACTACATCTCCAGCCTCAAAGAACTTAATACTATTACTCTGATCGGTCACGCTGACCGCATTGGCTCTGACGACTACAATGACGCCCTATCAAAGAGCCGAGTTGACGCTGTAGAACAAAAACTGATTGATAGCGGTGTAGACAGCGCAAAAATATCAACCGACTACAAAGGCGAAAAGGTGCCAGCTCAAACCTGTGAAGGTGACTTTGGGCCTGAGCTGATTGAATGCTTACATGCGAATCGACGTGTAGAGATTGAGATCGTAGGTGAAAAAGTCATTGAGCAGCACACTCATAACTAAAAGATTGTTACCACAAAGGGTGCCGCACATAAGCCTGTGTTATGAATATTAAAACACTTTTCCAAAGTATATCTTTTAGCCTTTTTGGTCTTTTAATTTCAATAAATACTTTTGCGGGAGAATATCTTCCGCAAAAGGTTGTTTATCACATCAATTATGATGACAACAAAAGAATCTCTGCTACTTTCACCAATATAACTAATCACATCAACGAATTAGGTGAAGACCGAGTTAAGATCAAAGCTGTAATTCACGGCCCTGCAATCAAGTATTTCCTCGACGCTATGAACGATGAAGCAAAACAAACCGCAATCGACTCTTTACGTTTAAGTGATGTCCAGTTTGTCATCTGCGGCAATAGCCTTGATGGTTTCAAAATCACAAGAGAAGATCTCTATGACGTAGAAGAAACCGATGTCGTAAAAGCCGGTTTACCTGAAATTGTGAGCCTGCAGCAACAAGGTTATTTTTACGTCCGGCCTTAAACTCGAGTTTGTTTGATAAAAAAGGTGGCATAAGCCACCTTTTTTATATTCTCCGGATTTATGTTCTTTATCTTAGCCAACCCATACTCGAGCATTACGGAACATGCGTATCCATGCACCGTCTTCTGACCACTCATCAGGAACCCAACTGTTTGTCACGGCCCGGTACACTCGTTCTGGATGAGGCATCATAATCGTTACCCGACCATCTTCTGTTGTTACCCCAGTAATACCGGAAGGTGAACCATTAGGGTTTTCCGGATAAGCTTCTGTCTGTCTGCCATAGTTATCTACATATCTAAGAGCGACTGCACCAGAAGCATCCATAGCATTCAGATGAGAACCATCTTTAAACTCTGCTCGCCCTTCCCCATGCGCAACAGCAATCGGCATTCGAGAACCTGCCATTCCATTAAGGAAAACAGAGTTAGATTCCTGAACTTCAACCATCGCAACACGCGCTTCGAACTGCTCAGATACATTTCGCACAAAATGCGGCCAGAGATCTGAACCAGGAATCAGCTCATGCAAGTTCGAGAGCATCTGGCAACCATTACAAATACCCAACGCAAAAGTATCTTCACGATTAAAGAATGACTGGAATTGATCACGAGCCCGAGTGTTAAACAGTATCGATTTAGCCCAACCTTCTCCAGCCCCCAAAACGTCTCCGTATGAGAAACCACCACAAGCGACCATACCTTTAAACTGCTCCAGCTCAACACGGCCAGAAAGTATATCGCTCATATGCACATCAACTGCGGCAAAACCTGCGCGATCAAAAGCTGCAGCCATTTCTATCTGGCCATTCACTCCCTGCTCTCGGACAATTGCCATCTGAGGGCGTATTCCGGTTTGAATAAAGGGTGCGGAAATGTCTTCATTTTGATCGAAGGTAAGGTCAACATGTAATCCAGGATCATCCTTATCGAGAATACGATCAAACTCCTGCTGAGCACACTCTGAATTGTCACGCAGTGACTGAATCTGATATGAAGTTTCTGCCCACCAGCGCTGCAGCTGTACTCGAGCGGCCGAGTAGACCTCCTCTTCATCGAAATGGAAGCGTACTTCATCGTCCAGATTGGTTGAACCAATAACCTGAGCAATATCGGACAGACCCGCAGCATTAAGTTCAGTTAGTACAGTTTCAAGATCATCTCTCTTAACCTGAATAACAGCCCCCAGCTCTTCTGCAAAAAGAGCAGAAGCGAGTTCATTCGACTCTGCAGCAAGCATATCAAGGTTAATGTCCACACCTACCTTGCCAGCGAAAGACATCTCAGCCAAAGTCGCAAGTAGGCCACCATCAGCCCGATCGTGGTAAGCAAGGATTAAGCACTGTTCATTCAGTTCCTGAATTGCAGTAAAGAAAGCAACCAGTTGCTCAGGCTGATCTACATCTGGAACCGATTGACCTATTTCATTGTATACCTGAGCCAACGCAGATAAACCTATGCGATTCTGTCCATTACCGAGGTCCAGAAGAATCAGGTCAGTTTCACCTTTATCCGTGCAAAGTTGCGGAGTCAGTGTTTTACGTGCATCAACAACAGGGGCAAAACCAGTGATAACCAGAGACATCGGCGCTGTAACTGACTTCTGTTCACCGTTATCATCCCAAACGGTACGCATGGACATTGAGTCCTTACCTACCGGTATAGTAATACCTAACTGAGGGCAAAGCTCCATACCAACTGCCTTCACAGTGTCATAGAGCTTTTCATCTTCACCCGGGTGTCCCGCTGCACACATCCAGTTTGCAGAGAGTTTAATATCCTTAATATCGCCAATTCGTGCAGAGGCTATATTTGTAACCGTTTCACCAATAGCCATACGACCAGATGCTGGAGAATCAACCAGCGCCAACGGTGTACGCTCACCCATTGCCATCGCCTCACCGGCATAGGTGTCATACGCAGCCGTTGTGACCGCACAGTTTGCAACCGGAACCTGCCATGGGCCAACCATCTGATCACGTGCAACCTGACCAGTAATCGAACGATCACCAATAGTGATAAGAAATGACTTTGAGGCAACGGCTGGCAACTTCATTACCCGCTCAACAGCATCATTTAAATCTATACTAGATGTATCAAATTCTGGTATTTCATATTCTTTTCTCTGAACTGAGCGGTGCATTTTCGGTGGTTTACCGAACAATACGCTCATTGGTAAATCAACAGGCTTATTTTCAAAGTGAGTATCACCCAGCGTAAGGTGCATCTCTTCAACTGCTTCACCGACAACAGCATAAGGGCAACGTTCTCGCTGACAGATTGCTTCAAAACGATCCATTTCAGCAGGCGGCACAGCCATGACATAACGTTCTTGAGCTTCGTTACACCAAATCGCTAGTGGAGACATTCCTGGCTCATCGTTATTTACGTTACGCAGCTCAAAGTTACCGCCTCGATCACCATCTTTCACCAGCTCAGGGAAAGCATTGGACAACCCGCCAGCACCTACATCGTGAATAAATGCGATAGGATTTTCATCACCCAACTGCCAACACTGGTCAATAACTTCCTGGCAGCGACGTTCCAACTCAGGGTTATCACGCTGCACAGATGCAAAATCGAGATCAGCAGAGGAGGAACCGGATGCCATTGAGGACGCAGCACCACCACCCAGGCCAATCTGCATTGCAGGACCGCCCAGACAGATTAGTTTTGCACCGACTGGAATCTCACCTTTTTCGACATGGTCATCTCGAATATTACCCAGACCACCCGCAATCATGATCGGCTTGTGATAACCACGCATCTCTTCACCCGCGGCGCCGTTAACCTTCTGTTCAAAGGTACGGAAGTAGCCAGTTAATGCAGGACGACCAAATTCATTGTTAAATGCAGCACCACCAATTGGACCTTCCAGCATAATATCCAACGGCGTCACAATACGCCCCGGCTTACCGTATTTAGATTCCCAAGGCTGCTCAAAGCCAGGAATGTTCAGATCCGAAACGGTAAAACCTGTAAGGCCCGCTTTAGGCTTGGACCCTTTACCTGTTGCACCTTCATCACGAATTTCCCCACCAGAACCAGTCGCTGCACCTGAATGCGGAGCAATAGCAGTAGGGTGGTTATGAGTTTCCACTTTCATCAGGATCTGAATATCTTCCTGATTTGCACTATATTCTTTACTTTCTGGGTTAGGGAAAAAACGTCCAGCCTTACTGCCCACCATCACGGCTGCGTTATCTTTATACGCAGACAACACGTTCTCGCCACCCAACTCATTGGTATTGCGGATCATGGCAAACAGCGATTTCTCCTGCGCTTCACCATTTATATCCCAAGATGCATTGAATATTTTATGTCTACAATGCTCAGAATTTGCCTGAGCAAACATCATCAATTCAACATCAGTTGGATTTCTCTTGAGCTCAATAAAGCTTTCAACAAGATAATCAATTTCATCATCTGCCAGAGCCAGCCCTAAGTTAGTATTGGCAGCAACCAAAGCTTCACGACCACCGGCAAGAATATCAACCGTTGTCAGTGGCTTAGGCTGTTCCTCAACAAACAAAGTGGCAGCTTCATCTATACTTAGGAGTACCGCCTCGACCATACGGTCGTGCAGCTCGGCTCCAACAATATGTTGCTGCTCTGCTGACAACGCTTCAGAGGTCTGAATATAATAAGCAATTCCACGCTCCAAACGCTTAATTGCCTGCAAACCACAGTTATGAGCGATATCTGTTGCTTTAGAGGACCAAGGTGAAATAGTGCCTGGACGAGGTACAACCAGAAACAGCTGACCACCAGGTTCCTGAGCCTCTGCTTTGGGTCCATAACGAAGAATCCGTTCAAGAATTATCTGCTGATCGTCCAATAAAGCTTGTGACAGATCGGAAAAGTGCATAAATTCAGCATATAAACCTGAAA
This sequence comes from Neptuniibacter sp., assembly GCA_050633605.1. Classification (GTDB taxonomy): domain Bacteria; phylum Pseudomonadota; class Gammaproteobacteria; order Pseudomonadales; family Balneatricaceae; genus Neptuniibacter. The sequence goes on from JBOEGV010000022.1 coordinate 35,642, forward strand.
CGGCAGGAATTTTAGACTGAAGAACTGAAAGTAGCTTTTCATGGCGAAAAGCTGAAAGAGCAGGTGCTCCGCGCAGTGCCAGCATCTCTTATAGAGCCTCTTGGTAGCTGTGCCATTTCCGGCAGGGTTTACAGGAGAAATTTAGGCTGTGAATTTTACCGAATCAGCCTGATGGATACCAGAAAAGCTGTACGATGTTTGATATTACTAGCAAAAAAGATGCTTCTTACGCTTTAGTTATACTGCTACTGTTTTGTATTCCTGTTTTATTAAGCTGGAACAGCAAGACACAGCTAGGGGCTATCATTGAATCCGGCACACTTAAATTAGTGACCCGTAACTCCCCTAATACCTATTTCATTGAGAAAGGGCAACCTGCTGGCTTTGAATATGACTTAGCTAAAGCCTATGCAGATTACTTAGGAGTTAAGCTTGAATTGGTAATACCCTCCTCTTTTGGAGAAATTTTCTCAACACTGGAACGCCGCGATGCTCATCTTGCAGGAGCTATGCTGACAGTTACCAAAGATAGAAATGAATCTTTCAATTTTTCGCCCCCTTACCTCCACACAACCACCTCTTTAATATACAGAACAACGCAAGGCGAACCTGCTCCAAAGGACCTGCAAGACTTGATCAATAAGAAGAAAAGGCTGATGGCTATATCCAACAGTAGTCATTCTGAATTACTAAAGAAGCTAGCAATAAAGCACCCAGACCTTAACTGGGAGGAAACTAGTGAGTTTTCAGCTGTAGAGCTGCTCGAAAAAGTTCACAACAAAGAAATCGATTATACAATTACCGACTCTATCGCCTTTGATGCTCAAAAATCTTTTTTCCCTGGCCTTAAAAAAGCATTCGACCTCGATGAAGAACAACCCCTTGCATGGATGCTGAAACCACACAGTGATAACTCACTGCTTGATTCCATCAATCGATTTTTTGCTTTGGAATCTACGCACACACTGATCAAAGAGCTGAAAGAAAAATACTTCCAACGCAGCAATAGCTTAAATTTTTATGATACCGCGACATTCAAAGAGGATATGCAAACCCGCTTCCCCAAAATAGAGCAATATTTTTTTATGGCTGAACAGGAGACCGATATCGATTGGCAACTGCTTGCGGCAATTGCTTATCAGGAGTCCCACTGGAACCCCAAAGCAGTCTCACCCACCGGGGTAAAAGGAATTATGATGCTAACCAATGCAGCAGCCAAAGAGGTAGAGGTAACTGACAGAACCGACCCAATGCAAAGCATCATAGGTGGCGCACATTATTTGGTTGGGGTAATGCAAAAGATACCTGAACGTATTACTCAACCAGACCATACCTGGTTTGCGTTAGCAGGATACAACGTTGGCTATGGGCATTTGGAAGACGCCCGCATACTCACCGCCCGAGCGGGTCTTAACCCTGACAAATGGGATGACGTAAAAAAACACCTCCCCCTTTTAACACAGGAGAAATACTTCAGCACCGTACGTTATGGTTACGCCCGAGGCTATGAACCTGTTCATTACGTCAGCAACATAAGAAAGTATATAAAATTACTACAGTGGGAAATTCAGGTTCGACAAGCAAAAAAACAAGATGAAGATGCTGATATAAACCCTGACCACGAAAGCTGGGATTCTGCCACCATCAAAGAAGATATTCTTCCGGCCCTCTAGCCTTGAAGCTGCTCTTTCTTAGCTAGTTTCTGCGCTTTCTTCTCAGCCCTGCGACGTTGAAAGAAATTACTGATTTTGGAGCTACATTGCTCAGCCAATACACCAGATACTACACCTACTTGATGATTCACCCACGGCTGATCAAACAATTGCCCATTACTCTTTACAACACCCGCTTTCTCTTCTGACGCGCCATATATTAAACGCTTTATTCTGGCATGAACAATCGCTCCAGCACACATAGTACATGGCTCTATCGTGACATAAAGGTCCGCATCAACAAGCCGGTAATTGCCAACCCTTGAAGCCGCATCACGCAGCGCCATAATTTCTGCATGGGCGGTAGGGTCATGCCCACTGATCGGATGATTCCAACCCTCACCGATAATCTCGCCATTGAGCACAACAACCGCACCCACAGGGACCTCTCCGGCATTTTCTGCATGATCAGCCAACGACAACGCCTCATGCATCCACAATTCATCTTGCGTGTATTTATCTAACATAAACATTCATTCTAATAATAAAAAAGCCTGCAGAAGCAGGCTTTCGATCATAGCAGACTCGCTATCAGAATCAGATTATTCCCATTCAATTGTTGCTGGCGGCTTAGAGCTGATGTCATAAGTCACTCGCGAAACTTTAGGAATCTCATTAATAATCCGACTGGATACTGTTTCTAGTAATTCATATGGCAGGTGCGCCCAGCGAGCTGTCATAAAGTCAATCGTCTCTACCGCTCGAATAGCTATTACATATTCGTAACGACGACCATCACCAACAACTCCCACCGACTTAACTGGAAGGAATACAGCAAACGCCTGACTGGTTTTATGGTACCAGTCAGCCTTATGCAATTCTTCTATGAAGATAGCATCCGCTTCACGCAGAATATCCGCGTAGTCTTTCTTAACCTCACCAAGAATACGCACACCCAGACCCGGACCTGGGAATGGATGACGGTAAACCATATCGTATGGCAGCCCCAGCTCCAGTCCCAGCTTACGCACTTCATCCTTAAACAGCTCACGCAACGGTTCAACCAGAGACATCTTCATATCTTCTGGTAAGCCACCTACATTGTGGTGAGACTTAATTACGTGCGCTTTACCCGTCTTAGCTGCGGCAGATTCAATCACATCTGGATAGATCGTACCCTGTGCCAGGAAGTTAACATCCTTAAGTCTGGTCGCTTCGTCATCGAACACTTCAATAAACGTGTTACCAATGATTTTACGCTTTTTCTCTGGATCATTTTCACCGGACAAACGACCCAAAAACATCTCTTCGGCATCAGCACGGATAACTCGAACGCCCATATTCTTAGCGAACATATCCATAACCTGATTGCCTTCATCCTTCCTCAGCAGGCCATTATCAACAAATACACAGGTTAACTGATCACCAATCGCTTTATGCAACAGTGCCGCAACAACTGAAGAATCCACACCGCCTGACAAACCCAGCAACACTTTCTGGTTGCCTACCTGTGCACGCACCTTTTCAATCTGATCGGCAATAATATTTGCTGAGTTCCAGAGTGCTTCTGTACCACAGATTTCAACAACAAAACGCTCCAGAATTCGACCGCCCTGTTTAGTGTGTGTTACTTCAGGGTGGAACTGCACACCATAGAAATGCTTCTTCGGGTGGCACATAGCGGCAATCGGTGCGGATTCAGTAGAAGCAATAACAGTAAAGCCTTCAGGCAACGTGGAAACCTTATCCCCATGACTCATCCAGACATCCAGAGATAGAGAGCCATTATTAGAGATATGATCTTCAATACCCTCCAACAAACGACTTGGACTGCTATCCAAACGCACCTGAGCATATCCAAATTCACGCTTATCTGATGTAGAAACCTCTCCACCCAATTGCGCAGCCATAGTCTGCATGCCGTAGCAGATACCCAGAACAGGCACATCCAGATCAAATACAACCTCTGGCGCTCGGGGAGAATCACCTTCAGTTACAGACTCAGGACCACCGGCAAGGACAATACCTTTAGGAGCAAATGCCCGGATATCCTCTTCAGACATATCCCAAGCATGAATTTCACAGTAGACCCCAATTTCTCGAACTCGGCGTGCAATTAATTGAGTATATTGGGAACCAAAATCCAGAATCAGGATTCGTTGTGCGTGAATATCTTTGGTCATTACGTGATCTCTTCGCTTTGCAGCGCGCTATATAGCCACAAAAAAAAAAGGGGGTGGTTATTGCCACCACCCCTATTTTCAGAGTTTAGTTTCTTAGCTTACGCGGTAATTCGGTGCTTCTTTTGTGATGCTCACATCGTGAACATGACTCTCACTCATACCCGCGCTGGTAATACGTACAAACTGAGGAACCGTACGCATATTTGTTACATCTGCACTGCCTGTATAACCCATAGCAGCACGCAACCCACCAACCAGCTGGTGAACAACACCACCCATTGGCCCTTTACATGGTACACGCCCTTCAATACCTTCCGGCACTAGCTTCTCAACACCTTTGGAAGCGTCCTGGAAGTAACGATCAGAAGAGCCCGAAGATTGCCCCATCGCACCCAACGAACCCATACCACGGTATGATTTGAAAGCACGACCCTGGAACAATTCAACTTCACCTGGCGCTTCATCAGTACCCGCCAGCATTGAACCAATCATAATCGCGGATGCTCCTGCAACCACAGCCTTAGCCAAGTCACCAGAGAATCGAATGCCTCCGTCAGCCACAACAGGTACGCCATATTGTTCCATTGCAGTTGCTACATTTGCCACCGCACTGATCTGAGGAACACCCACGCCTGCAACAATTCGAGTAGTACAGATAGAACCCGGACCGATACCCACCTTAACGCCATCAGCGCCAGCTTCAGCCAAAGCAATTGCCGCTTCAGCAGTCGCAATATTACCGCCAATAACTTGTACCTGCGGGAAAGTCTGCTTAACCCAGGCAACGCGGTCGATTACACCTTTGGAGTGCCCATGTGCAGTGTCTACAATAATGACATCAACACCGGCTTTAACCAATGCAGTGACACGATCTTGCGTTTCTGGCCCTGTGCCTACTGCAGCACCAACAATCAAACGACCTTTAGCATCTTTTGCCGCACTAGGATGGGACTGTGCTTTATTCATATCTTTAACAGTCATCATGCCTTGTAGTTTAAAGGCATCATCTACGACAAGAATTTTTTCAATACGGTGTTTACGCAGAAGGTTACGGACATCATCAGGATCTACACCTTCTTTGACAGTAACTAAGCGATCCTTTGGCGTCATGATAGATGCAACGTTAGCATCAAGCTTACGCTCAAAACGGAAGTCACGGTCAGTAACAATCCCAACCAACTCACCGTTGTCTACCACAGGAAAACCAGAGAAACCAACTTCTTCTGAAAGCTGACGCAGCTCACCTACAGTCATATCAGAACGACATGTCACAGGATCACTAACGACCCCGGCCTCGTATTTCTTAACGCGGCGAACTTCAGTAGCCTGTTGTTCGATAGTCAGGTTTTTATGGATGATACCAATACCGCCTTCCTGAGCCATGGCAATAGCCAAACCGGACTCAGTAACAGTATCCATAGCAGCAGAAACCAGAGGAATATTAAGTTCAATCCCTTTGGTTAGACGAGTTTTCAGTGAAACGTCCTTCGGCAGTACTTCAGAGTAGCCTGGAACCAGCAACACATCGTCAAAAGTGAGTGCTTCCTCAGCAATTCGCAACATTCTTTGCCAGCCTATGTAGTCAGAAAATTTAAACGCGAAATTATACAGAAATTAGCCTTTTGTCTCAATCTAAAAGTTGATCGTGACGAACTAATTAAAGTGTGAATTTTAAATATAGCATTTGATACTAGATAACCCGACCAGATGGTTTAAGATATCCGGCATGCAAAATGAATATCCCTCCAGACCTGCAGTCAAACAAGCAACCATTAGCGTTTCTGAATTGAACCGGCAGGCACGTAATTTACTGGAAAGATCCTTTCTAACCATCCTTGTCGAGGGTGAAATCTCTAACTTTGTACGTCCAAGTTCTGGCCACTGGTATTTCACTCTGAAAGATAACAAAGCTCAGGTCCGTTGCGCGATGTTTAAAAATCGCAACTTCCAGCTTCGTACTCAACCCCAGAATGGCGATAAGGTTATTGTTAAAGCCAAAGTCAGCTTATATGAAGGCCGCGGTGAATATCAGCTTATTTGCGATTTTCTTGAACCCGCAGGCAGTGGCGCCTTACAGCTCGCGTTTGATGAATTGAAACTCAAGTTACAGAAAGAAGGTTTGTTTGATTCAAAACATAAACAGCCCATTCCTCAACAACCTAAACATCTTGGAATCGTCACATCTGCAACCGGGGCTGCCGTACATGACATCCTCACCGTTTTAAAACGCCGCTTTCCCGGACTGCCTGTAACCCTCTATCCGACATCAGTTCAGGGAGAAGAAGCTCCGGAACAGATTTGCCGATCCATCATTCTTGCCGAAGCCCATAATCAATGTGATGTTTTGATTGTGGGCCGAGGTGGCGGGTCATTAGAAGACCTTTGGGCTTTTAACGATGAACGTGTTGCACGAACGCTGTTTGATTGTGAAATTCCTGTGATCAGTGCAGTGGGCCACGAAGTTGATGTTGTAATAACTGACTTTATAGCAGACGTCCGCGCTCCAACCCCCTCGGCAGCAGCAGAATTAATAAGTCCTGATCAGCACCAATTACAACTAAAAGTAACTCAGTTACAAGAACGACTGCAGAGACTACTTTCCCAACGTATCGACAAGTCGCAGATGCAAATCAGACATCTGAAAAACCGACTGCGACACCCCGGACAACAACTTAGAGAACAAGCTCAGCGTCTAGATAGTCTTGAATTAAGATTACATAAGGCCATTCAGAGCCAGTTCGCTATGAAAACTCATACAATCCAGGAGTTTTCTGGCCGCCTGAAATTGCAATCGCCGGCTCAATTACTCCAACGGCAACAAGAGCGTACAAGCTCGCTACACATACGACTGACTCAGGCGACACTCACTTTACTGAAACAAAACAGGTTTAAGCTTAATGCTCTCATGCTACAACTTAACACTGTCAGCCCACTGGCTACTCTTGAACGAGGTTATGCCATCGTAAAGGACAATGAAGGTAAAGTGCTTATGAATGCAGCTGCTGTCACAACAGGCGATTGCATAGAAACACAACTCAGGAAAGGACGCATACAAAGCCGCGTCGAAAAAATCATTACGGACTAAGACTATGCCCAGCTTTTTTCAAAATATAGCGCGTATCTTTATTTCAATTTCCGCACTTATTATCAGCTTCCAGATTAATGCCCAGGAATTACCGAAAGAGAGCAGAGTTCCGGGCGGAATAGCGATTATTCCTTTAGAAGGAACCCACCCAGAAACCCGCCCTTCGGCCTGGTATAAAAGCGATCAGGTAATGGTGCTTTCAACAGAGGGAACATCCTATGCAGATCAAAGCCCATGGATTGCAATAGCAGGAATTCCTCTTAGAGCTAAACCGGACAAAAAACAACACCTCAGAGCCAATGCGACCTCTTACTACTTTGAAATCGGCGGCAAAGAATATAAGGCTCAATATCTGACCATTAAAAACAAACGTCATGTCGAGCCAGACCCTGAAGATGTTAAACGCTGGCGAAGAGAGAAAGCAAAAATGACAGCAGCGTTCAAACACTGGAGTCAGCCAGACAATGTAACAACCCGCTTTGAATTACCCGCCAAAGGTCCATTTAGCAGCCCATTTGGTCTGAAGCGTTTCTTTAATAAGCAACCAAGAAATCCTCATAGTGGATTAGATATTGCTGCTCCACAGGGTGCTCCAATTACATCTCCCGCACCTGGTGTTGTTGTTGATACCGGAGACTACTTCTTCAATGGCAATACAGTCATTGTTGATCATGGTTACGGCATGACCACCATGTATTGCCACATGAGTAAAATAGAAGTGCAAATTGGGGACACTGTAAACACCGGAGACTTACTTGGACTAATAGGTAAAACAGGGCGCGCAACCGGCCCACATCTTCACTGGAGTGTGAGCTTGAATAACACCCGGGTTGACCCCATATTATTTTTGAATCAATAGAGATTTTCGCAATGAGCTCTGATTTGAGCTCGTTTTTTTATGACCAAGCGAGACTATTTCAATGTCTGAATTACAACTGGAAACACTGGAACAAAAAGCAAGCTACGGTATCGGTCGCCAGATGGGCGATCAACTGGCGCAGCAGCCATTTGATGGCATGGACGTAAGCGCAATCTCAGCAGGTATTGCTGACGCTCTGGATGGCGCTGAAATGCGTATTGAAGTTAAAGATATTCAAGAAGCGTTTAATGTTATTAATGAACGCCTACGCGCTAAACAAGAAGAAGAATCTAAAGAAGCTTCAGCTGTAGGCGAAACATTCCTGGCTGAAAATTCGACACGTGAAGGCGTTGTAGTACTGGAATCAGGTCTGCAGTACGAAATCATCGAAGCAGGTGAAGAAGGCAGCGAGAAGCCAACTAAAGAGTCAAAAGTACGTACTCATTACCATGGTACTTTCATTGACGGCAAAGTATTCGACAGTTCATACGACCGCGGCCAGCCAGCTGAATTCCCTGTTGGTGGTGTAATTGCAGGTTGGACAGAGGCTCTACAGCTGATGAACAAAGGCGCTAAGTGGAAACTGTTCATCCCGTACAATCTTGCATACGGTGCTCAGGGTTCTCCAGGCGGCATCCCTCCATATTCTGCACTTGTATTTGACGTTGAGTTGCTGGAAATTCTGTAATTTCAGAACAACTTTAACTTCTGGCGGCTACTTAGGATTTTCCTTAGCCGCCTTTATTTTAGGTGTTACACAATGTTATTAAACTACCAGATTTTTGGCGAAGGCAAGCCTCTTATCATCATGCACGGCCTGCTTGGAACCCTCTTAAACTGGAGCAACCAAACTAAAGCTTTAGCGGCTGAAGGCTATCAAGTGATTGCTGTTGATATGCGAAATCATGGTAGGTCTCCACATTGCGACGAAATCGACTATTCACTTATGGCTGATGACATTGCAACCTTACTGAAACATCTGGATATCCCCAAAGCGCACGTCATCGGTCATTCGATGGGAGGAAAAGCTGCTATGCAACTTGCCCTAACTCATCCGGAACTGATCGAAAAGTTGATTGTGGTGGATATTGCACCCGTAAAATACGACTCCCATCATGATGATGTATTTAAGGGCTTATTTGCTATCGATCTTGATAGCATCAAATCACGCGGGGAAGCGGAGAAGTCTCTATCAGACTATGTAAAAGATGCCGCAGTTAGGGCATTTCTGTTAACCAACTTATACAGAACCGAAGATAAAAAATTTGGCTGGCGCATGAACCTGCAGGCACTGTACCAGCAATATGACAACATCAGTGACTCTCCACAAGGAACCCCATATGAACAACCCGTATTGTTCATTAAAGGCGCCAATTCCGATTATATGATTCCTGAATATCGTGAAGATGTTCTCAAACTTTTCCCAAAAGCCGACTACAAGGTCATTATGGGTGCTGGTCACTGGCCTCATGCAGAAAAACCAGCTGAGTTTACACAGATAATTCTAGAATACTTAGAGAGATAATCGGTCAGATTTGTTGGTCAAACAGAGAGCCTTCGGGAATCAGTTTTTGTAACACTCCCGCATCCACCAGCTTTTTATTGATTTCGGCCAACTGCTTATTAATATCTTTCAACAGGTCATTAAAATCTTCCAAGGCTTCAGAAGCACCTGTTGAACGAGCTTGCTGCTCATTTCTAAGCTCTTGCAAAAGCTCACCAGCAGAAGTCTTATCTTCTTCCTCTGAGGTATCCTCTTCAGAAGATCGAGTTTCAAACTCCTCTGTTTGTATATCCTTTTCCTGACGTAATATTTCAGCTCGCGCATCAGCCGCCATAGCGCGAGCATCGGCAGCAGCGGCACGGTCAGCAGATGAAGGCTCGGCAACACCTAACGCGGCTCGCTGAATAGTCTCCGCTTTTTCTAAGGTAGCTTTTGGATCATTTGGAATTGGAGAAGTATCAATTCTGACCTCACCCTCAACCGCATAAAGACGGCCATCCGGGCCTCGCTCATAAGAATAACTAGGTGCGGAAGTATATTGCCCACCGATGGCAGCATGCGCTTGCTCGTGAGCACGCACTTCACGATCACGTTTCGACAACTCACGAGTTTGCTCAAGTTCTAATTGTTCGATTTTTTCAGGGTCAGCTGACTTAGCGGTTCGGGTGTTTACCGTGTCACCGGCATTGGACTCCAGACCCACAAGCTCGCCATCTTCGACTTCAAGCTGAGTTTCTCCAGTTGAGGCTAAGCGGGATAATTCAGCAGCTTGAGGGGATATGGTCACACGATCACGGTTAAATAAATTCCGTGAGGATTGGAGTTCTTCTTTTTGGGACACATTTATTGAGGATGATAAGAACTGCTGAACTTCACGGGAGCGAAGTTCTTGAGGCATAGCACTTGAATTCAGGGCTTGAGAGTGAGCTGCATGAAATATTTGCATTCAATCCCCCCTTAATAAATACCTACTCAGTAATATAACAAAACAATCCTGCCTGTGCTTTATACACGGACATCAATCAAACCACCTGGCTCACCTAATTCTGCCGCTTGACTCACCACCTTGGTTTCAGCCGCAACGACTTCACTTCCTGCTGCAGATTCAGTAACAGCTTCATCTCGAGCAAATCCTGTTGCCTGCTCTGGTTGCTCAGACTTTCCTGAACCAGAGACATCTCCCGCTGCTCTTGGTGAATTATCCAATCCACGGTTAATACCAATAAATCCGCTTTGCAGTGAGTTAGTTACATTCATTTTCTCACCTCTAGATTGAGTCGAAATTTAGTCCAGTCAATAACACTGGTAGAGGTTATTATAGCTCAACCAATTTCAATGTTCATTTTTTAGACAAATAAGTCTGTAAACAACTTATCCAGATCAAGGTATTTCGCAACCTTCTCTGCAGAAAGTTCCCTAATATAAGGAACTTCAGCGAGTAAAGGCGCGCGTAACATCATTTCGATGGTCGCTGCATTTTCTTCATAACAAGCCATATCTGGATCAACACGGTTAGCTACCCAACCCGCTAACTTCAGCCCATCTCTAGCAATACTTTCTGCCGTTAATAATGCATGGTTGATACAACCCAACTTCATACCAACTACCATAATAACCGGAAAATTCAGCTGCTTAGCAATATTTGCAAATGTCTCTCTATGGCTTAGCGGCACTCTCCAGCCACCCGCCCCTTCTATAATGGCAAAGTCAGCAGGCTGCATTAAGACCCCCTTACACATCGCTGCAATGCGATCAGCACTGAGCATGCGTTGCTCTTGCATCGCTGCTATATGAGGAGCAACCGGAGGTTCAAAAGTAATAGGATTAATCTGCTCGTAAGGCAGTTTTATACTCGCTGCATCCTGAAGCTTCAACGCATCATCATTACGTAAGCCCTGATCAGTTCTTTCACAACCAGCAGAAATGGGTTTCAAACCCATTGAAGTTAACCCTTTAGCGTTGGCGGCAGCTAGGAAACCAGCCGCAACCACTGTTTTACCTACGTCAGTATCTGTTCCAGTAAGAAAAAAACTCTTTTTAGCCATGTACGCAACTAATTCTCTAATGGTTTTTCGATGACAACATAAAATACCTGATAAGTCGCAGGCAACATTCCATCACCTGCTCTTTTCTGCTCATAAGCAGCCTTAAACTTACGTATTTTATCTCTACCTACCAAACCTGTTGGCTGGCCCGAATTCATATTATGAGCACCGATACCTTTGAGTTCATCCGTTAGCTCTTTCAGCTCACTGTATTTCAAAACTTTCAGTTCTTCCCGAAACTCTGAAACGCTCAGGGAATCAGGAATGCTTTTACGAATCTGTTTCTGTTCAGCAAACTGATTTACATGAACATAAGTATCCGCTTCACTCCAGGCATATCTCAATTCAGAAAGAGTTGAAGGTCCCAGAGTAGAAAAAACAAACTGTCCACCCGGCTTAAGAATACGCTCAACCTCGGTAAACAACTGAGTCAGGTTCTCACACCACTGAATCGCCAGGGAAGAATAAATCAAGCCAATACTTTTATCGCCAAGAGGCAAAGCTTCAGCGTCAGCACATAACCAGTGTGTATTAACCGCAGGCCTATTCAGCTTAGCGAATTGCAACATTCCTAAAGCAAGGTCCAGGTTCAAAAGATCACTACTTGGATATTGATGCCTTAATAGGGGCGTGAAATAACCCGTACCACACCCCAGATCCATTATCGGGCCTGACTGTTGTTCAGGCAGATAACCAAGCAAGTCAGTGCCAACTTGGCGCTGAAACTCGGCCAAACCGTCATAAGTGCCCGCAGCATTGCTAAATGAGATAGCAATTCTCTGTTTATCTATCAATTGCTCTACCACTTAACCTCTTACTCCACAAAAACCTAACAGATCATCCAACAATTTATCTTGATGGGAGTAAAACGGCAGATGCCCTGCTCCACTATAGGTAATGGCTTTCTGACCCGTAAGCCGTTCGCAGGCAGAAGATGCAGCCACAGGAACAAGCAGATCTTTCTCACCAAATAACTGCAAAATAGGCAGAGTTAGCGTACTCAACAAAGGACGAATATCCTCTCTTAGTGGTGATAAGCTTTCATTTGCAGCTGAATGTGTCGTTTCTGCCAATATCCCTTTTAGCATTTTAAGGGTTTCCTTGGATTGGTCGGCTCCTTGAGTTTGCAACATACAAAACCGTGATAAGGTTTTTTTCACATTGTTTGCCAGCGACTGCTCAAATTGAGCATGTGTAGCTTCATCCATTGCCGTAGGCCAGTTTTCCCGCTTCACAAAACATGGGTTAGAAGCGATAGTAATTAATTTGCTGACACGCTCAGGGAAACTGTCAGCAAATGCGATGGCTATCTGTCCCCCCATAGACCAACCAAGCCAAACTGCTTGATCAGGAACATTGTCTTTCAGAATATTCACAACAGACTCTGTCGTATAAGGGTCTGGAAATTCTGCAGAATGACCTAAGCCTGGAAGATCAATCAATGTCAGGCTGAAGTATTCTGATAGTGCATCCGCAAAGCCTCCCCAGACCTTACTGCTCATACCCCAACCATGTAACATGACTAGTTCAGGGCTTCCGGCGTTCTCTCTATATTCTTTCCACAGGTTCATATGACATGACACTCCCGAGCAACCTTCTCCAGAGTTTCCAACAGCCTATTCACCTGCGCTTCTTCATGAGCAGCACTGAGTGTCACTCTAAGACGAGCACTGCCCTGGGGCACGGTTGGGGGACGGATAGCACTAATAAAAATCCCATGCTGCTCAAGCCGCTGACTAAGCTCTAAGGCCTTATCTGATTCACCAATAACAATAGGTTGAATCGGTGTAGGAGAGTCCATTAATTCCAACCCCAGCTGCTCACACCCCTGACGGAACTGCTTAATCAAACTGTTTAACTTTTCCCTGCGCCAATTCTCAGTCTGCAACAGACTTAAACTCGTGAGTGTTGCAGCCGCTACTGCTGGTGGCATGCTAGTGGTATAGATGTATGTTCTCGCATGCTGTATCAGTGTTTCGATAAGCTCTTCCGTACCTGCGACAAAAGCTCCGGCCGTTCCAAAGCCTTTGCCTAAAGTGCCAACCAAAACCTGTAACTTCTCTTTTGGCAAATCGAAATACTCAGCACAACCACCACCACTTTGTCCCAGGCAACCAAAGCCATGCGCGTCATCCACCATCAACCAGGCATTATGCGTTTTACATACAGATGCAATTTCAGGTAGTTCGGCAATATCACCATCCATACTGAATACGCCATCGGTCACAACCAATTTGCGACGTGCTTCAGTTTTAGCCAATCGCTTATCCAGACTGTCGATATCATTATGGAGATAACGTTGAAATCTGGCTCCGCTCAGCAAGCCTGCATCCAGGAGTGAGGCATGATTGATTCGGTCTTCAAACACCGCATCCTGCTTACCCAACAAAGCGTTAACAGCCCCAAGGTTAGCCATATATCCTGTAGAGAACAGTAGAGCCCGTGGGCGTCCAGTAAAGTCAGCCAACGCTTCTTCAAGTTCATGGTGGGCCTTACTATGACCATTCACTAGATGTGAAGCACCACCGCCTACTCCATATAGGTCAGCTGCCTGCTGAAAGCTATGGATAACCTCAGGGTGATTCGCTAAACCAAGATAATCATTCGAGCAAAATGCCAGATATTCTTTGCCATCCACCTTAACCAAAGGCTGCTGGGGGGATTCAAGAGTACGTCGCTGGCGGTAAAGAAACTGCTGCTTACGATTATTCAGTTCAGCCGATAATTCATCAAAAGACATATAAATACTTTATAAACGGAGGCTACTGCCTCCGTGCTTTTTCAAGCTTCGTAGAAGAACTCACGATCCTGCTGTTTCTGCAGGTCGTTTATTAGAGCAGTTTCCTGAGTATCATCAGATTCAGAAATACGCTGTTCCATATTGATACCTAATTTACGAAATAGCTGAATATCGCGGTGAGTTTCCGGATTAGGTGTAGTCAGCAAACATTCACCATAGAAAATTGAGTTTGCACCGGAAAAAAATGTCATAGCCTGCATCTCATCACTCATTTTTTCACGCCCAGCCGATAGCCTTACATGCGATTTAGGCATCATGATACGCGCAACAGCGATTGTACGAATAAAGTCCAGATGATCCAGGTCTTCAACGTTTTCCAGTGGGGTACCTTCCACTTTAACCAACATATTAATCGGCACACTTTCTGGCTGAACGGGCATATTTGCCAATTGCATCAACAGACCATAACGATCCTTAGATGTTTCCCCCATACCCAGAATGCCACCACTACAGATTTTCATGCCTGAATCACGAACATTCTGCAAAGTATCCAAACGATCCTGATACGTACGGGTCGTGATAATTTTGTCGTAAAACTCAGGAGATGTATCAAGGTTGTGGTTATAGTAATCAAGTCCGGCGTCGGCGAGTTGATCTGCTTTATCCTGATCTAACATGCCTAGCGTCATACAGGTTTCCAGGCCAAGTTCCTTAACCTGCTTAACCATTTCCACCACATATGGCATATCCTTTTCAGCAGGATGCTTCCAGGCAGCGCCCATGCAAAAACGAGTAGATCCTGTTTCTTTAGCTTTTTTGGCTTTTTCAATAACCTGCTCTACCTGCATCAAGCGTTCTTTTTCGAGACCGGTATTATAATGACCACTTTGCGGACAATATTTACAATCTTCTGGGCACGCCCCGGTTTTGATAGACAGAAGAGTACTTACCTGCACTTCGTTTGGATCAAAGTTCTGACGATGAACAGTGTGTGCTTTAAACATCAAATCGTTAAATGGTAGATCGAACAGCGCTTTCACATCTGCTTCTGTCCAGTCACTACGAATTTCACCCAACTGTTGCATCTTGCTCATTCTCCCGGAGAATAACCCTTGAAGCAGCACGCTTCCTGAATTATTGATTTTGCCTATATTGAAAGGGCAAGTTTATCTGGACAGACGGAACTGTCAACCCATGAGAAAATCAAAGGTTAACTACAGCTCAATTATTGCACAGTGCATTTTATGTCAATCTTATACATCGTCGCCATCCGGCTTCTGTCCAGCATGTCTCGATGACTTGCCCTGGCTGCCCACTCATTGCCACAGGTGCAGCATCCCCCTTCCCTCAAACAGCAATAACCTAATATGTGCTGAATGCCAAAAAAAAACCCCGTCATTTGACAAAGTTACAGCTTTATTTGAATACGAGTTTCCAATCGACAATCTCATAAGCCAGATAAAATATGGGAAGAAGCCTCAACTCTTAGGCCATTTAGCACAATTAGCCATTGGTAAATTGGAACTGTCACCAGATATTGAGTGCCTGATCCCTATTCCAATGCACAGGCACAGTCTGCTGCAAAGAGGGTTTAACCAAGCTGAGCTGCTGGCAATGGAACTTTCAAAACAGCTCAATATTCCAGTGGAAAGAAGGTTCCTCAGAAAAATCAAGAAAACTGAACGTCAAATGCAACTAACCCGTTCGGCCCGCCTGCAGAACCAAAAGAACGTCTTTGAGTGCCATTTTTCAAACCACAAACATATTCTGCTTGTAGATGATGTAATGACGACCGGAGCCACACTTGAAGCCGCTAGCCGATGTCTAAAAATGGCGGGCACGCAAACGATCGAAGCGTTTGTTCTCGCCCGTACCGAACGCTGAAATAATTCTTTAGCAATTGTCATTGCGAAACATTGTATATACAACAACAATATAAAAGGATATCAACAAAAGAATTGAGCTTATGGGTTTGGGATTACTAGGTGATTTAGCGGGTGGTATTGGCCTTTTCTTATTGGGAATGCATTTAATGACCAGCGGCATGAAGCAAGCCGCAGGTCAAAAACTTAAGAAAACCCTCGAAGAAGCCACTCGTTCTCCGATTAGAGGCTTATTTTCGGGTATTTTTATTACTGCATTGGTGCAATCATCTAGCGCAGTAACTGTTGCAACAATTGGCTTCGTAAACGCTGGCCTGTTGCGCTTGCGTCAATCAATCAACGTAATCTACGGCTGTAATATCGGTACAACAATGACCGGTTGGTTGGTGGCACTGATTGGATTCAAAATAAAAATTAGTGCCTTCGCCCTTCCTTTAGTCGGTATTGGCATGCTGTTACAGCTTGTTGGAAGTGGCAGAAAAATCAGTCATTTTGGTATGGCTATGGCTGGATTTGGGCTGTTCTTCATCGGATTGGATTTTCTAAAAACTGCATTTGAAGGGTTAGATCAACAATTACCCTTAGCAGAAATTGAACAATCTCCAATTGGGTTAATCCTGTTTGTTTTAGCCGGCTTTGTGCTGACATTTTTAATGCAATCGTCCTCCGCAGCTATGGCAGTTACCCTATCACTCACTGCAGCAGGTTCCATTCCGCTGGCTGCAGCAGGTGCTTTGGTAATCGGGGCAAATCTTGGTACTACATCAACGGCGGTTCTATCAGTTATCGGTGCCACTTCTAACGCCAAACGCATTGCAGCAGCCCATGTTATTTTCAACCTGATTACCGGAACAGTAGGTGTATTCCTGCTGGTGATTACTGCAAGCCTGCTGAATTCGGAAACCATCAATTACGATTACGTCACACTTTTAGCGGCATTTCACACTCTGTTTAATATTGTAGGAGTTGCCATCATGTGGCCTCTTACTGAGAGAATGGAAGACTTTCTTAAAAAACGTTTTCGCTCTCAAGAGGAAGACCTCAGCCGGACTCAATACCTGGATAAAACTCTACTCACCACACCCAGTCTTGCCATTGAAGCGATGAGCAACGAACTGGTCAGAGTGAGCCAGATAAGCTCTTCGATGGCACGAGCTGCGATTAGTGCAGATGCAGCTGATACCCCTCGCCTTACGGCTATGATGAACAGCATTCACAAACTCAATGGTAAAATTGGCAAATACAATCAGAATATTGCACGAGAGAACCTGACAGAAGAGATTAGTATTATTCTGCCAACAGCTATGCGCATAACCCGGTATTACAGTGAAATAGCTCGATTGTCTGCTTTGATGCCCAATTATTATGAATTTTTTAATCTTGTCTCAGATCGTTCACTTAAAGAATTGATCCACGACTTCCAGCAAACAATAGTTGGACTGGTAGATAGCAGTGAGATTCACAGCTCATATAATCTTTCAGGTTTGGAAAGCCGCCAAATTTTAAAGAATGTAGAAAAACAATACCAGCATATTAAAACTCAGGTGATGGACTGCACTATAACCGGGCAGCTAAATCCTAAAGACAGCATTATGCTGCTGGATGCACTCAGTCACATCCACCGACTTGCAGAACAGGTAGAGAAGGCAGGCCGTTATTGGAGCAGCATTACTCCGATGGAAAAACGAGATGAGATACTGACCTCTTAGGTGAGATAGATTGCTATTCAGCGCCAGTAACGTAGATAATCTATCCGCCTTTTATACCCATATATACAATTTAGAAACAATAAGAATATGGCTGACCGCTTCGCTCTGACAACAATTGGTACCGTATATAGTCCGTATCAAGAAAAATTTGGTATTCCTCGCCAGCCAGGCCTGGCCCCAAGTTTAATTTCCAGAGTCCTACTCCAGGATGAGTTTAATAACCCCGATGCTATCCGGGGCATAGAGCAATGCAGTCATATCTGGCTGCTGTTTATATTCAGCGAATGTATGGATAAAAAGTGGAGCCCAACTGTACGCCCTCCACGTTTAGGTGGAAACAAACGTATGGGAGTATTTGCCACCCGCTCTCCTTTTCGGCCCAACCCAATTGGAATGTCACCGGTTAAGTTAATCGCAATTGAGAATAATAACGGCCAAATTAACCTTCTTGTAAGCGGCGCAGATCTTCTGCATGGAACACCGATTGTCGATATAAAGCCCTATCTGCCCTATTCGGATGCTATTCCAACTGCCGAATGTGCATTTGCTATCGACATCCCTTTGCTAAAACAAGAAATCATTTTTACTGAAGAGGCCCGGCACGCCTGCAAAAAAATAGAGAACTCAATCAAACAACCTTTTAAAAATCAGTTAGAAGAGCTTTTAAGATGTGATCCAAGACCCGCTTATAAAAAAGACAGTATAGAACATAGCTATGGAGTACGTTTACACCATATAAATATCCGTTTTCGAATCTCTTCCGAGTATATTTTCATTGATTCAATTGAGCCCAACAGCTGATTTCACAGCCGCAGATTATTTGACTAAAGTATAATACCCACGTAGAATACTCAGGAATTATTAAACCACTCTATTGCACACGGAAAAGCACTGAGGAGTATTAAAAAAGAGGTAAATTATGAACATCATCTTCACTCAGGTTGACAATTTTATTGAAGAAAGCAGCGCGCTTTATGAAGGCTATATCGAACGCCTGTTTGAATCTGAAAACATTAATGACATGCTTAGCGCATCTCATTGGTACACAGATGCTATGTTCTGCATTATGACCTCCCCTCGGAAACACTAAGCTCTTCCAAGAAAAAGGCCGCTAATGCGGCCTTTTTTACATCTCTAACTACTTATCTCTAAAGCACTTCGCAATCCAATAATCCAGACTAAAGAGACGCCCCGCACCCGTAAAGAACAGACTAAACAACATAACAAAGTAAGTGATGGCAAACTCAATACCATTATTCAGAATAACCACATTCCCCTTGCCTGTTAGCCAACCGTAGTTCCCATGTTCCTGAAGAATTCCTTTGGCCGCAGCCAAACGCTCTTGCGCATCCATTACCCGCTCATTTGCCAACCAGCTGCTACCATCCGCAATAGCAAGCCAGCCATTCTCCCAGTGCACCGCAAAGGCAGCCACTAACATCGTAACCATCAAAGGAATGCTGATCCAACGCACAGCAAAACCGATGATCAACAGGATTCCGCCAATCAATTCAGTGCCGGCAGCCATGGCAGCCATAAGTTCAGGCATAGGTAAGCCCAAGCCCCACTCCGGGTTTCCAAACCAGGCCGCAGTGTCTTCGAAATGGGAAAGTTTATTCCAGCCGGCTTGTAAGAATACCGGAGCCAGATAGAGTCTCAACAACAGAGGTGCTAAGCCATCCGCACAACGCGTGCAGTTCAGAACATCCTGTAAGCGATTAGCAAAATTAATCACCGCATTTGCCATTTTTTCACCTTTATTCAAACCTAACGCACA
Organism: Neptuniibacter sp.; assembly: GCA_050633605.1. GTDB lineage: Bacteria > Pseudomonadota > Gammaproteobacteria > Pseudomonadales > Balneatricaceae > Neptuniibacter. The sequence continues at coordinate 55,079 of JBOEGV010000022.1, forward strand.
TACGTCAGGAATCTGGATTATCGTTTTGTACCCAGTATGATTCCTTTGGAACGCAAATGTTCCATCGTTTTTAACCCGCCATTAATAACCTGTTCGGGTTCTGGGTGCTGCATCTCTTCAGAAATCTGGTTTAACACCGTTTCGCCGCTTAAATCGTCATTTTCAGAAAGCAGGTACAATAAGCGCCCGGTTACAGAATTCACTTCCATAAAGTGAACTTCATCTTCACGATTACGATAGGCAATCAGAAAGGTAGGAGTATCCGACGGAACTTCAGGCTGAAAGTCCGGACGAATACAATGGACCGGAAACTGATAAGAGAGCAGCCACGCCAGAGGCGATTGCACGGGATGCTGAGCCAATAAATCACCATTGGCATCAACATCATCCATGGGTAACTGAATTTCTGACGCATCTAATGCCAACTCTACCCATTCATAGTGCAGTAACTCACCCATAAAGGCAGGATCCTCTTCAGAAGGCTGCCGTTCATGATTAATATATTCCAGAAATTCCTGGCCGATTTCCAAAAAATACGGGGTATGGCAGTGATGATTATCAAAAAACTCACGTGCCAGATTTAACCAATATTCATCGGAACAGATCTGACGAAATACAGGGAAGTTTCCTTCAAGAAAACCTTTTACATTATTAAAAAAAAGGTCCCGATAAATGCCCATACGACGATCTTCGATCTCCGTAGGCTTCGCATTTTTTTCCGGATTACGAATATGAGCAGCAAACTGATATTGCAGCTGCTGGAATTCAGGCAACTGTTTGTGCATGGCTCATCTTCCATTGATTCTGATAAAAACGAATCTGCTCTACTTCTTGCAGCAGCTCATTCATGGGAGGGATATTAAAATCTCGTTCAAGCAGTGTTGGTAGCACTCCAAACTGATCATAGGCTTTTTGTAACAACCCCCAGACGGGATCAATTACATCAGCACCATGAGTATCCACGACCAAATCCTCTGCTTCGTTGTAATGACCGGCAATATGCACATACATTATGCGTTCTGCTGGCATTGCGCTTAAAAACGCCTCAGCATCATAGCCATGGTTAATACTGTTCACATAGATGTTATTTACATCCAGTAACAGATCACAATCCGCTTCATCCAGAACCGCCAACAGAAATTCAAGCTCAGTCATCTCGGCACCAGGAGCTGCGTAAAACGACACATTTTCCATTGCGATCCGCTGTTCAAGCACATCCTGAACCGTACGAATACGCTCGGCCACATATTTAACTGCTTCTTGAGTAAAAGGGATCGGCATAAGGTCATATAGGTGACCATCATCTGAGCAATAACTCAGATGCTCAGAATAAGCTCGGATATTATGCTCTGCTATGAAGCCTTTGAGATTCTTAAGAAACTCCATATCCAACGGTGTTGGGCCTCCAATTGAAAGAGAAAGGCCATGTGCCATAAATGGAAACTGTTCTGTATATCGGCGAAAAGACTTACCAAAACGCCCACCTAAACCCATCCAGTTTTCTGGTGCGATTTCCAGAAAATCAAATGCGGAAGGATCAACATCTTTTAAAGTATCGTTCATGCATCGTCGGTAACCGAAACCTGCGCCTTGAACAGGATAAGATTTGCTTTCCATTTTTCACCTCTGGGTAGAAGATAAAAAGGCCCTGCAAAGCAGGGCCAGGGGCTTAGCTACTAGGAAACATAAAACTGATTATTTAGAACCGCCGCATTTACCTTCACCGCACTTACCTTCACCTTCCATTTTCTTGCTGCCGCCGCATTTACCTTCACCGCATTTGCCTTCACCTTCCATTTTTTTGCCGCCGCATTTACCTTCACCGCATTTGCCTTCACCTTCCATTTTTTTGCCGCCGCATTTACCTTCGCCGCATTTACCTTCGCCTTCAGCTTTCTTACCGCCGCATTTACCCTCGCCACATTTGCCTTCGCCTTCAGCTTTTTTACCGCCACACTTACCTTCACCACACTTACCTTCGTTCATAGCAACTTGCTGGCTATATCCTGAAGACAATTCAGACGCAGCAAATGGGTTCTCCGCTGCAGTTGCAACAGGTGCAGTAGCCATGCCAGCAATGAACGCTGCACCAACCGCAGCTACCATAGGTTTTACAGAAGTATTTTTAGCCATTTTGGAATCACCCCAATCTTAAATTCAAATTTGCTTATCATTTATTAAGAGCCTGTCACTGCTCATGCGTTCTGTGACTGAGGGTATAGAATAAAGTTTCAAAAAAATAATTTTTTATTCAACTCCCCAATCTCTTGTTAATAGAACACATTTTAACAAATAGGTTCCCTAAAACTTTGGTCAAAGCTTTCTTTTATCAGACGCTTAATTGAAAATATCTGATTGTTTCGATATTAACCTAAGGATTTTCCGACATGATCTCAACTGAGCAGGTTGCTTTTGACCAACAACATATCTGGCACCCATACTCATCTATGATCAACCCTCCACCCGTGTATCCGGTGGAATCAGCTTCAGGGGTTCGCATAAAGCTCACAGATGGACGTGAACTGATTGATGGTATGGCGTCATGGTGGTCTGTGATTCATGGTTATAACCATCCGGAACTAAACCAGGCAGCACACGAACAAATCGATAAAATGTCCCATGTGATGTTCGGTGGGCTGACCCACCAGCCTGCAATTGATTTATGCCAGAAACTGGTTGAGCTCACACCAGATGCTCTGGATAAAGTATTTCTAGCAGATTCAGGCTCTGTCGCTGTAGAAGTTGCGATTAAAATGGCTTTGCAATACTGGCATGCAACCGATAAACCGGAAAAAAGTCGCTTGATAACCATTCGCAACGGATATCACGGGGATACTTTTGGTGCGATGTCTGTATGTGATCCGACCACTGGTATGCATGAAATATTTACTGATGTCCTACCCAAGCATTTTTTTGCTCCGGCACCTCAAACCCGCTTTGATGAAGACTGGAACCCCGATGACATAACCCAAATAAACCAACTTTTAGCTGAACACCACCAACAAATTGCCGCATTAATTCTGGAACCGATAGTACAGGGCGCAGGTGGTATGCGCTTTTATTCAGCTGAATACTTGAAAGCCGCTAAAAGGCTTTGTAAAGAATACAACGTATTGTTGATTGCAGATGAGATTGCTACTGGCTTTGGTCGCAGCGGAAAGCTATTTGCCTGTGAACATGCAGAGATAACTCCCGATATACTCTGCGTTGGCAAGGCAATTACCGGGGGGTATATGACCTTGGCAGCAACCCTGACAACTCGCCATATTGGTGAAACCATATCTCAGGGTGGCGCTGGCTGCTTTATGCATGGCCCGACATTTATGGCTAACCCTCTAGCCTGTGCCGTTGCGAATAAAAGTCTGGAACTTCTGATTCAATCAGATTGGCAAAGCAATGTAGAACGAATAGAACAAGGTCTCAGTTCAGGTCTTCAAGCCGCCGGACACCTTAATTCAGTAGCCGATGTTCGATGCCTGGGTGCAATTGGCGTCATAGAAATGAAGGAAGCCGTAAACACCACAGAAATACAAAAACTCTTTATAGAAAAAGGCTTATGGATCAGACCATTTGGAAAACTGGTCTATGTTATGCCACCTTATGTAATGAACGATGAAGATCTAACTCTCCTTACACAAGGTATGGTAGAAGCTGTAGCCACTTACAGAGGATAAATGAATGGCTCGAATAAAAATTGATATGCCGGACAACTATATTTTTTCCACGGATCTTCCGGTCAGAATAGGTGACATAAATTATGGTGGACACCTGAGCAATGATGCAATGCTCGCAATCATTCACGAAGCACGAGTACGCTTTCTTAATCATTACCACTATGGTGAACTTGATATAGATGGCCTGGGCTTGATCATGACCGACTCGGCCATCGTATATAAAGCTGAAGCCTTTCATGGTGATCAACTACAAATTGATGTTGCAATGGGTGACTTCAATAAATACGGGTGCGACATTTACTACCTGATTAGCAATAAACAGACCGCCGTTGAAATAGCTCATGCCAAAACAGGTATAGCTTTCTTTGATTATGAAGTCCGGAAGATCCAAAGCATCCCAGAAAACTTCATCAATAAAGTGATAAAAACCACCTGAAATAGCCATTAAAAAAGCCTCTTTAAGAGGCTTTTTTATTAATCATCCATACCCACATATTGTGAATACACGTCCGGGGCTAAATTCTCAAACTTGGTATATTTACCAATGAACGCAAGACGGCTGGTTCCGATTGGACCATTACGCTGCTTCCCGATAATAATTTCCGCCACACCTTTATGCTCTGAATCCTCGTTATAAACCTCATCACGATAGATAAACATAATCACATCAGCGTCCTGCTCAATCGCACCGGACTCACGTAAGTCAGAGTTTACCGGACGTTTATTCGGGCGTTGCTCCAAGGCACGGTTAAGCTGAGACAAAGCTACAACAGGACATTCAAGCTCCTTGGCCAGGGCTTTCAGGGACCGGGATATTTCCGAGATTTCCTGAGTCCTGCTTTCTACACCAGAACCTTTCATCTGCATCAATTGCAGATAATCCACCATAATCAATGCCAGATCACCATGCTCTCGTACAATACGCCGAGCACGGGTGCGCATTTCGTTCGGACTAATACCTGCCTGATCGTCAATAAACAAAGGCTTATCACGCATCATGTTTACAGCGGTGGTCAGCTTCGGCCAATCCTCCTCTTCCAATGCCCCGGTACGAACCCGGGTCTGATCTATGCGTCCCAAGGAAGATAACATACGAGTCACTAACTGATCTGCCGGCATCTCCAGGCTGAATACAAGTACAGGACGATTGCCCGACATCAGAGCATTCTCAACCAGGTTCATAGCAAAAGTTGTTTTACCCATAGACGGGCGGGCAGCAACAATTACCAGATCGGATGGTTGAAGGCCTGCGGTTTTCTTGTCCAGATCATCGAAACCGGTTGTCACGCCGGTCAGATCCCCATCGCTGTTAAATAGAGTATCAATACGATCCACTGCTTTTTTCAGTAGAGTATTAACACCTTCAGGGCCACCCTGATTTGGGCGATTTTCAGCGATACGGAAAATTTTCTGTTCTGCATCATTAAGAATTTCTTCAGAGCTACGACCTTCTGGGTGAAAGGCCCCATCTGCTATCTCATTGGCAGCAGCGATCATTTGTCGAAGCAGAGCACGGTCACGTACAATTTCGGAGTAAGCTCTTATATTTGAGGCACTTGGCGTGTTTTTAGCCAACTCCACCAAATAATCCAAACCACCAGCCGATTCCAGTTCAGCCGTGCGATCTAATTCCTCTGACAGGGTAACAACATCTATAGGGCTGCCGTCATTCACTAACTTCTGCATAGTCCGGTAGATTTTTCGATGCTCCTGACGATAAAAATTATCTTCAAGAACAACCTCTGAAACCGTATCCCATGCATTATTATCCAACATCAATCCGCCTAGGACGGATTGCTCCGCCTCCATAGAATGAGGTGGGACTTTGATCTTTTCCAGATCGCTATCTGTGATTTGACTTGCGTCCATATTTTACAACTGCCTAAAAACAAAAAAGCACTGCGCAGATATTCTACGCAGTGCTTTAGATACAGTACAGTCTAACTAGAGACGATTACTCGCCTACAACAGCAAGCTTAACTGTTACACTTACTTCAGGGTGCAGCTGAACTGCGATATCGTACTCACCAATAGCGCGCAGAGCACCTTCTGGCAGACGAACTTCGCTCTTGCATACTTCTGCACCTGCAGCAGTTACAGCATCAGCAATGTCACGAGTACCGATAGAACCGAACAGTTTACCCTCTTCACCGCACTTAGCAGTGATAGTAACTTCTTTACCGTCCAGTGTTTCAGCACGTGCAGTAGAAGCTGTCAGCTTCTCAGCAGCAGCAGTTTCAAGCTCAGCGCGACGCTCTTCAAATTTAGCGACGTTAGCTTCAGTTGCAGGAACAGCTTTGCCCTGCGGTACCAGGTAGTTACGACCGAAACCGCTTTTCACGGAAACTTTGTCACCGAGGTTACCCAGCTTACCAATTTTCTCGAGTAGAATAACTTCCATCTCGTAAACCTCTTTTGTTCTGCAATTATTGTTGCAGTCCTAGTTCTTCGCCGGGATTCGCGATCTGAAATCAACAAGACTGTCGATAACAGCAGCAAACACCAGCAACGAAATCACAATTTGCCCCATAAATAAGATTGAAAAGTAAAAACCAATCAACCAGGGCTTGCCCAAATCACGTTTTGCCAAACTGCCATGAACCAATGCAACACCTGCAAAGATCCAGGGTAACAACAACAGTGGTAGCCAGCGCATCAAATCCAGATCTAACTGATAGCAGATCAGGGAAAGAACCAGCAAAACGCCCGTGTAAGGCAACGGAAGTCTCAAAACATGAAACTCTTGCCGAAACCCACCGGGATTAAATAATCCCGATTGCCAGGAACGCGCCAGTATCACACTGACCAGCATCAACACTGTATGTACTGATGCTAAACCACCCAACATCAACTGCCGTAACATCTCTTTATCGAGGACAACCTCCTTAGAGGTCTGTCCAGCCGATTGAATGAGAAACTTCTCAGTCTGATTAATCACTTCACCAAGATAGCCACCGAGTACAAATTCCATACCCACTCCGGCAACAGCACCAACTGGCAACGCCAACATCAGTACTTTTGCCCAAGAGACTGTCTCTCTTAAAGCAATAGCAAGTACATAAGTACCTGCAATCACGGCCAGTGGTGTCGGGTCAGACACACTGTATGTCCAAACTCCCGCAGGCAATAAAGCCCAAAGCAGAAGTTCGCTACCATCGCGCGGCCCTTTTCGCAAAGTAACCAGAGCGACAGCCGCTGCGCTTACCCAATAAAGCAGTGGCAGCAAGGCGGCGATAACCGCCACAAGAGCCGCTTGTTTGCGGCCTCGCATGATAAATT